>JAHIKK010000005.1 GCA_018897555.1 Candidatus Omnitrophota bacterium | reverse complement strand
TTATGATCAGGATAAAATTATTTTACAGGTTCGTGACCCGCGTTGGCTGCATGCTTATTGGGAACTCCGGGACCAGACTATCCAGGATCTTAAGAGCAAATTAGGCGATGATTTCTACCGCGCGAAAAAAGTTTTAAGAGTTTATGACGTTACTAATATTATATTTGACGGACCTAATGCCCATAGGTTTTTTGATATTCAGATTAATGATTTTGCTAATAGCTGGTATGTGGATACTAACGGCCCGGGACGCGCCTGGTGCGTGGATCTGGGGTTAGCGTTGCCTGACGGCAGGTTTATTACTATTTTACGCTCTAATGTCGTGCAGACTCCATTAGATGGCCCTTCCTGGATTACTGATGAAGAATGGATGATACCTGATGAAATGTTTGCCCGGCTTTATGGCATGGGTTTTGGCCTGGGCAAAAGCTCACCGGTAGGAGGCGCCTGGCAGGAACGTATCAAGCAAGGCCTGTTTAGTTCGGGGCTATCCAGCAGCCCGGTAAAGAATGAGATTAAAGAGAGAAGTTTTTGGCTGAAAGTGGATTGTGAATTAATTGTTTACGGAGCAACTGAACCGGATGCTTTAGTAACCGTACAGGGATTACCCGTCAAATTAAGGCCGGATGGTACCTTTACTTTGCGTTATTATTTGCCCGATGGAAAACAGATAATTCCGGTTAAGGCAATTTCCGCGGATAAAATAGAAGAGCGTACTATTACTCCAATCGTAACTCGAGAAACCAAATAAAAATAATGCCTAAAGGATACCTTTGTTTAGTCTTACATGGACATTTGCCTTTCGTCCGCCATCCGGAACATGAGAATTTTTTAGAGGAGGACTGGCTTTATGAGGCAATCACGGAAACCTATGTCCCCCTAATTTCTGTTTTTCAGGGCTTAGTAAATGACGGCATAGATTTCCGGATGACGATGACCTTAAGCCCCACGCTTATTTCCATGCTTGCCGACCCCTTGTTGCAGGAGCGTTATTTAAAGCATATCAATAAGCTTATCGAATTGGCCCAAAAAGAAATTGAGAGGACAAAATGGCAGCCGGATTTCAAAAATCTGGCCCAGATGTATTTTGACAGATTTTCACATGCCCGGGATACTTTCTATCAATATAATTCTAATCTGGTAGCTGCTTTTAAAAAGTTTCAGGATTTAGGAAAATTAGAAATAATTACCTGCGCGGCTACCCATGGATTCTTTCCGATGATGGATGTTTGCCGTGATTCGGTCCGCGCTCAGGTAAAGGTGGCCGCGGAACATTATGAAAATACCTTTGGTAGAAGGCCTAGGGGGATTTGGTTACCGGAGTGTGGTTTTTGCCCGGGACACGATGAAATACTTAAAGAAGCAGGGCTGCGTTATTTTTTTACGGACGCGCATGGCCTATTACACGGGACTCCGCGCCCTAAATATGGGGTGTTTGCTCCGGTTTATTGTAAAGGTACCGGAGTAGCCGCTTTTGGCAGGGACCTGGAATCCTCCAAGCAGGTCTGGAGTTCTATCGAAGGCTATCCCGGCGATTATAATTACCGGGAATTTTACCGGGATGCAGGTTTCGACCTGGAGTTTGATTATATCAAGCCTTATATTCATCCGGATGGGGTGCGTATTAATACGGGAATAAAATATTACCGGATTACCGGTACCAATAATCACAAGGAACCCTACGTTGCGCAGTGGGCCAAAGAACGTTCGGCAGAGCACGCGGGTAATTTTATGTTTAATCGCCAGAAACAAGTAAGCTATCTTAATGACCTGATGGGTAAGCCGCCGATTCTTGTTTCGCCTTATGATGCTGAGCTTTTTGGCCATTGGTGGTATGAAGGCCCGATGTGGCTGGATTTCTTATTCCGTAAAATTGCTTGTGACCAGAATGAAATTAGTTTGATTACACCTAGCGAATATTTAGATCAGAATCCGCGTAATCAGGTAATTACTCCGTCTTTCTCCAGTTGGGGTTATAAAGGGTATTCAGAAATGTGGCTGCAAGGAACCAATGATTGGATTTACCGCCACTTGCATGTAGCTTCGGAGCGGATGAGTGAACTGGCCAGGAATAATCCTAACGCTGCGGGTTTACAGCGTCGGGCGTTGAATCAGGCTTTACGTGAATTGCTTCTGGCCCAGAGTTCGGATTGGGCGTTTATTTTAGGCACCGGTACACACACCAGTTATGCAGCGCGCCGCACTAAAGACCATCTTTTAAGATTTAACCGGTTTTATGAAGATGTTAAGTCTAATCGTATTGATGAGAATTGGCTTGCCGATATTGAATATAAAGACAACCTCTTTCCGAATATAGATTACCGGGTCCATCAGTAGTATGCAGGATAATTTTAAAATCCCCAAACACATAGCTTTTATTATGGATGGTAATGGCCGTTGGGCCAAAGAAAGAGGCCTGCCGCGTACTGCCGGACACCGCCAGGGCGCGCAGCGGGTAAAGGAGATTATCCGGGGTGCCGGTAGCCTGGGTATCCGGATTGTAACCTTTTTTGCTTTTTCTACGGAAAACTGGAGCAGGCCGAAAAGCGAAGTAAATTTTTTGATGCGCTATTTGGATAACTTCTTAGGCCAAGAGATCAAGGTATTGCATAAGAACAATATGCGTTTTACGGTTATCGGCCGGGATGATCCTCTCCCTAAATATCTTCAGGCAAGAATTAATAAAGCTCAAGGTAAGACTAGGGAAAATACCGGTTTAAGGGTGGTACTGGCTTTAAATTATGGAGGCAGGCAGGAAATTGTAGACGCTGCCAAAAAATTTACCCGGGATGTATTGGAGGAAAGGGTAGATTTAGAAAGCCTGGATGCAGAGGAGTTTAGCCGGTATCTTTATACTGCGGATATTCCGGATCCGGACCTGCTCATCCGCACAAGTAATGAGATGCGCATTAGTAATTTTTTGCTTTGGCAGTTATCCTATTCGGAGTTTTACTTTTCCGGCAAATGCTGGCCGGATTTTGGGATAGAGCAGCTAAAAGAAGCAATTAAAGAATATCAAAAAAGGGACAGGAGATTCGGGGGTATTGATGTTAATTAAAAGAATAATTAGTTCCGCGATCCTCATTGGTGTTATCTCGGGAGTAATCTTTTTTGATTGGCTGTGCAGTTTGGTAATTATTTTATTTATTATCGCGGGTTTGTATGAATATTTTGTGATGCTTGAGAAAAAAGGTATAAGCATTTACAAATATTTTGGGATCGGTATGGGAACGATTATTCCCTTATCCATAATGTTTCGATTTGAGCCGACCAAAAACTGGGAGTTGCTCTTTATCGTTTTGGCTTTGTTTTTTCTTATCCTGATGCAATTCAAGCGCCGGGATAGCTCAGGAGTGATTGTGGATATCTCCACCACGCTTTTTGGCATACTTTATGTTTCCTGGCTTTTTAGCTTCCTGATCAAAATAAGGTATCTCTGTGGGGGATTAGGTTTTCTAACGGCTTTGTTATTAATCACTAAGCTGGGGGATATTGGGGCATATTTAGTGGGAAGTAAATGGGGCAAGAAACTTTTAATGCCGCATATTAGCCCGAAGAAGACTATTGAAGGGGCGCTGGGAGGTTTGGTTTTTAGCATTTTAGGGGGGTTAGTTTGTAAGCCGTTTCTTCCTTTTGGATATGGACAGCTGTTAATCATTTCGGCGAGCTTAGGAGTCCTTGGCCAGTTGGGCGATCTTTCGGAATCCCTGCTTAAACGTGACTGTCAAGTTAAGGATTCCGGAAATATTTTCCCGGGTATGGGCGGGGTATTAGATGAAATTGATAGTTTGTTATTTGCTGCTCCGGTATTTTATTTTATTTTAGTGCGATTATAGATGAAAAGCATCGCGGTCTTAGGTTCTAGCGGTTCCATCGGTCAAAGCACGCTGGCAGTAGTCAGAAGTTTACCGCGGCAATTTAAGATCGTGGCTTTAAGCGTTAATTCGGATATTGTTAAGTTAAAACAGCAGATCCGGGAATTTGGGCCCAAGCTGGTATGTGTTAGAGATCCGCGGGCAGCCGCGAAGTTAGGAGCCAGCCTGGGATCTTCGATAAAAGTCTTTTGTGGGCCGGAAGGCTTAAATGAACTGGTTAAGGATAAAAATATCCAGCAGGTAATGGTTGCCATTACCGGTTCTGCTGCTCTGGCTCCCTTAATTACTGCGATTAAAAGCGGTAAAGAGATTGCCTTAGCGAATAAAGAAGCCTTAGTTATGGCCGGAGCTATGATCATGCGCTTAGCCAGGGAACATAAGGTTTTAATCAGGCCGGTGGATAGTGAACAGTCAGCTATCTGGCAGAGTTTAGGTGGACAGGACGCGGCTGGAGTCAGGCAGGTATATCTGACTGCTTCCGGTGGCGCGTTATGGAGCCTGCCGCGCAGTAAATTTAAGCAGGTGACTGTAGCCAAAGTATTGCAGCATCCTCGTTGGAAGATGGGTAAGAAGATTACGGTAGATTCGGCGACTTTAATGAATAAGGGGCTGGAGCTATTGGAAGCAATGTTCTTATTTAATTTAGGAGTTGAAAAAATAAAAGTATTAATTCATCCTGAGGCCTTGATCCATTCTATGGTGGAATTTAATGACGGGGTGATTATGGCGCAGCTTTCAGTTACGGATATGCGCATACCTATCCAATACGCTTTATCTTATCCTAAGCGGCTGCCTAGCGCGCTTGCCGGAATTGATTTCTATGGTTTAAGTAAGCTGCATTTTGCAAAACCGGACCTGAGTAAGTTTCCGTGCCTGGCGCTTGCTTATCAGGCTGCCCGGGATTTAGGGACGATGCCGGCGGTTTTAAACGCGGCTAATGAAGCAAGCGTGGATAGGTTTCTGGCGAAGAAGATTAGTTTTTTAACTATACCAAAAATAGTGGAAAAGGTAATGCGGCGGCACTCCAGAATTGCCAGCCCGAATCTTAACCAGATTATGTGCGCTGATGCCTGGGCCAGGCGAGAGGCTCTGGCGTTGGCGGGTTAACTTACCGGAGGCCTTAGTAAAAGATGATGGCCATACTTATTTTTATTTTAATTCTGAGCCTGTTGATCATTGTGCATGAGTTCGGGCATTTTATTGCCGCCCGCATTAATGGCGTGCGCGTTGAACAGTTCTCTTTAGGGTTTGGGCCGCGTATTTTTAAAATCAAAAAAGGCGATACGGAGTACAACCTGAATTTGATCCCTCTGGGCGGGTATGTCAAAATGGCCGGAGACAGCCAATCAGAATATCAGGGAAAGATAGACGAATATTTTAATAAAACTCCGGGAAGACGATTTCAAATTATTTTCTTTGGCCCGCTATTAAATTATATTCTTGGATTTTTATTTTTTTGGTTAATTTTTTTTATGGGTTACCCCAGCCTTACGACTAAAGTCGGGGGTTTAATTGATGGCTATGGTGCTCAAGCTGCCGGCTTGCGGGTGGGGGATAAGATTGTCGCGGTAGATGGCTTAAAAGTTGATATCTGGGAGGATTTACAGCAGGCGATCCGGGAAAGAAAAATAAAAACGACTGTTGCCCTTGGAGTCTTACGCGATAATCAGGAGTTTAAGCTTAATATTCCCATTAAGGATAAACTCGCTTATGATCAAACAGGAGAAAAGCGTGTTTTAGGAATTATCGGTATTTCTCCTTTGGATGAAATAATTGAAGTCAAACACGGGTTCTTTGAGTCTGCCTATCTTGGCCTTAAGAAAACCATTAATTTAACGGCGATGACTTATGCCGGCTTGTGGAAATTAGTCAGTGGAAAGATGTCGATGCGCGATTCGATGACCGGCCCCCTGGGAATATTTTTTATTACTTCCAAGGCGGCAAAATTAGGCTTGATTGCCCTGATGCATCTGATTGCGGTATTAAGCGTCAGCCTGGCAATCTTTAACCTTTTACCGTTACCGATCCTGGATGGCGGCCATATATTTTTATTAGGTTTGGAAAAATTAAGGAAAAAAGCATTAGGGGCTAAGGCAGAAGAGATAATTAATAATCTGGGTTTTTCTCTCCTGATTACTCTAACTTTGTTTGTTACCTATAATGATATCCTGAGGCTTTATGGAGACAAGCTTAGTAAATTAGTGGCCAAATAATATGGAAATTAAAAGAAGAGATTGTAAGGTGATTAAAATCGGCGCTTGTTTAATCGGCGGGAAAAATCCCGTTGTTATTCAATCCATGACTAAGACCAAAACCTCTGATATTGATAATACCGTCAAACAAATCAAACAATTAGAGGGGGCGGGTTGTCAGATTGTGCGCTTGGCGATTAAGGATTCAGCGGATGCAGCGGCTATCAGGAAAATTAAGTCCAGGGTAAGGTTACCGTTAGTAGCGGATATCCATTTTTCATATCAGCTGGCCATTGCGTCTATTGAGAATGGCGCAGATAAAATCAGGCTGAATCCCGGGAACATTGATCAGCCCCGCCAGATAAAAGCAGTTATCTCTGCGCTAAAAGCAGCTAAGATTCCTTTGCGTATCGGGTTAAATAGCGGTTCGGTAAAGGATGCAGGCTCCGGAAAATCTTTGATGGCCGATAAACTGGTAGCTGCTTGCAGGGGTTATCTTAAAATGATTGAGAAGTTAAAGTTTACTAATATCGTAATCTCGCTTAAAGCGAACAATGTCTTGGATACGGTTGAGGCTTACCGTAAGATTGCTAAAACCTGCAGTTATCCTCTGCATCTGGGGGTTACGGCCACAGGTTCTGCTTATAATGGTGTTATTAAATCCAGTATTGCTTTAGGGTCTTTACTGCTGGAGGGTATCGGTGATACAATAAGGGTGTCGCTTACGGAAAACCCGGTAGAAGAGGTAAAGGCAGCCAAATGCATTTTGGAATCTTTAGGTTTACGCCGGGGAGGAGTCCAGCTGATTAGTTGCCCTACTTGCGGGCGCTGTGAAATAGATTTGATTAATATCGTTAAGGACCTGGAAAATAAATTAGCCGCTAAAGAATATAAGCAATCCGCTCGTTCTTTAAAAGTAGCAATAATGGGTTGTGTCGTTAATGGGCCGCAAGAAGCAAAAGAAGCGGATTTGGGAGTGGCTTTTGGTAAAGGCGGAGGGATTTTATTTTCGCAAGGTAAAATAGTAAAGAAGGTTTTAGCGAAAGACTGCGTGCAAACTCTATTAAAAGAGATTAATTTGAGACACCCCGCGCTTATTTGAATTGCGCGGGGTGTTATTTAAGTAAATAAGGAGAGAATATGGCTCAGTTGACTTTAAAAGGTAGAGTGCGTGAAGATTTTTTGGCTAAATACAGCAACATTTTATTTAAAAATGTCGACAACAAAGCCGAAGTTGCCGCTGTAGTCAGGAATATTTTGGAAGGGGTCCTAAGCCAGCCGCGCAGCCCGCTTAAGGAACAGGAGAGAGAGAATATTATTAATGAATTGGTTGATGAGTTTGCGGGTTTAGGGCCGATCGAGAAATTGATGCTGGATCCCGATATTACGGAAATCATGATTAATGGCAGGCATAATGTCTATGTAGAAAAGTATGGTAAAAAAACCCTGACCGGTATGAAGTTCGATAGTGATCAGCAGCTGATGTATGTTATTCAAAAGATTTTGTCCCCTACCAGAAGAAGGGTTGATGAATCGGTTCCTTATACGGATATCTGCCTGCCGGATGGTTCGCGAGTCAATATTATTATTCCGCCTCTGGCTTTGGATGGCCCGACCGTAACTATCCGCAAATTCCTTAAAAAAATTATAAATGCCGAAGATCTTATTAATTTAGGAACGTTAGATAGAAGAATGGCGGATTTTTTAATTGCCTGTATTAAGGGTAAGGCCAATATTATGTTCGCGGGTGCTACCGGCAGCGGAAAAACTACTACTGTCGGCGTGCTTTCCAGTTATATTGGAAATGACGAACGGACCATTACCATTGAGGATACGGCGGAGCTGCATCTGGCGCAGGACCACGTAGTCAGATTGGAGACTAAGCCGGCGAATATTGAAGGCAAGGGCGAGATTACCGTGAGGGATCTTTTTCTTAATACTTTGCGCATGCGGCCTCAGCGGATTATCTTAGGCGAAATTAGAAGCGCCGAAGCCCTGGATATGCTTCAGGCAATGTGCTCAGGCCACAGCGGAGCGCTTTCCGTTATCCACGCGGATACCCCTCAGGATGTGATGTACCGGTTAGAGACAATGATTCTCATGTCCGGGGTTCCTCTAACTTTAGAGGCGATAGACCGGCAGATTGTTTCGTCTTTACACCTGATTATTCAGCAGGATCAGCTGGTTGATGGTTCGCGTAAGATTACCCGGATTACCCAGATTAACGGCCTAAAAGACGGTTGGGTGAACCTTGAGGATATTTTTTATTACGATATTGAACATGTGGATGAAAATGGAAATGTGCATGGCCGTTTTAAAGCTACGGGGGTGGTGCCTGTATTTTATCCGATTTTTGGCAAAAGAGGAGTAGTTTTACCTAAAGAAATTTTTAATAAGGACTAATGGTTCGATTTTCGCTCACCATCAATCCAGGGGTTGAGTTGGAGAATTGATATGTTTTGGAGTAAAGTATTTATTCCCACGTTAAAAGAAACACCCAAGGAAGCAGAATCCTTAAGCCATCAATTGTTATTGCGTGGCGGGTTTGTGCGCATGCTGATGGCGGGGGTTTATACTTATCTGCCGATAGGGTTACGGGTTTTAGAAAAAATCCAGGGAATAATTCGCCAGGAGATGAATGCAGCCGGCGCCAGTGAGCTACTTTTGCCGGCACTGCATCCTTTAGAGCTTTGGCAGAAAACCGGCCGGGATAAAGATTTGGGCCAGGTAATGTTTCAATTCCAAGACCGCCGTGGCAGAAAAGTAAGTTTAGGCCCCACGCATGAAGAGGTGATTACTGAGCTGTTAAAAAACAATCTTTCCAGTTACCGGCAATTGCCTCTGGTTTTATACCAAATTCAGACAAAATTTCGCGATGAGATCCGGCCGCGTTTTGGTTTAATCCGTGCCTGTGAATTTATAATGAAGGATGCTTATAGTTTTGATCAGGATGAAGCCGGACTGGATAAAAATTATCAATTAATGTATGCGGCGTATAAGAGGGTATTCTCCCGGTGCGGACTGGAAACTCTGATTACCGAGGCGGATTCCGGAGTGATGGGCGGCAAAGTTTCACATGAATTTATGGCACCTTCACCGCTGGGTGAAGATATAGTTTTGCTTTGTTCAAAATGCAAGCTGACCAAGGCTTTTTTGCGTCCGGAGATAGAAAATGCGGCGGGAGCATCTTCCCATGCGGGGAAAGAACAAGAAAGCTCTTGCCCTAATTGTCATGTAGGTATGGAGAGGGTTAATACTACTGAAGTTGGCCATATCTTTAAGTTGGGTACAAAATACAGCCAGGCAATGCAGGCTAATTTTTCGGACAGCTCCGGGCAGCTTAAGCCTTTGGTCATGGGCTGTTATGGTATCGGAGTATCGCGCCTGATTTCGGCGATTGTCGAACAGAATAATGATGCTGACGGAATTATCTGGCCTAAAGCCGTCGCTCCTTTTGACATGATTATCCTGCCTTTAGATGTAACCAACCCGCTTCTTATGCAGTTGGCCAGCAGTTTATATCGGGAGCTTAAAGCCAGCGGACTGGATGTGCTTTTGGATGACCGCGATGAGCGGGCGGGGGTAAAATTTAAGGATGCGGATTTGATCGGTGTACCGGCAAGCATTATTATTGGTAAAAAGAGTATTGATGAAGGAAATATAGAATTAAGAATACGTAAAGATAAAAGTACCCAAGTTTTACCTAAAGACAGCGCCGTAAAGCTTATTACAAAATGGAAGAATTAAATGTTTTGTTCTCCGGTTACCTGGAGAGTCAGAACCTTGAGCTGATTGACCTGATTTGTCGATCTGAAGGAAAAAGACGGGTTTTAACGGTTTTGGTGGATAAGCCGCAGGGCGGGATAACCCTGCAAGAGTGCGCCGGGCTTTGCCGCCAACTTAAAAACCTGTTGGAAGAAAAAAATATAATTGACGTGGATTATGTTTTAGAAGTTTCTTCGCCGGGGCTGGACCGGCCGCTTAAGCGGCAAAGAGATTTTTTACGTTCCCTAAATAAAGAGGTGGTATTTTTCCTTAATGATTTAGTGAATGGTAAATGCCAGTGGCAGGGAGTGATCATTCAGGTGGATGAAACTACTGTGTTTATTCAGGCTCCGGGTGAGAGCTTGGAGATTCCGTTAATCAAAATAAATAAGGCACAATTAGTATTATAATTAGAACTGGAGAGTAAAAAAATGAGTCAGGAACTTTTAGCCATTATTGAACAGATTGAACGAGAAAAGGGGATTAAGAAAGAAATTATGCTGGAGGCTGTAGAAAGCGCCATGCTTAGCGCTGCTAAAAGGGTAATTGATTTAAAGCCGGATGAGGAATTTAAGGTTCAGATTGACCGGGTTACCGGAGAGATCCGCGCTTTTCGTAATAATGGCTAAAAGTTCCTGACTCATTTTTTTACTCTCCAGTTCTAATTATAATACTAATTGTGCCTTATTTATT
>JAHIKK010000004.1 GCA_018897555.1 Candidatus Omnitrophota bacterium | reverse complement strand
TCTAAGACCTGGTCCCATTCCTCTTCACTCATCCTGAGGATGAGGTTATCCCGGGTGATTCCAGCATTGTTTACTAATATATCAATTTTAGTGAATTTGTCAAGTGCTTTTTTTACTACGTCATCTACTTCACTTATCTTAGAGACATCGACCTTTTGGATAAGAATCTTCTTTCCCAATTTTTCTACTTCACTTACCACTTCTTTTAAGTTCTCCAGATTACCAGCGCTTTTTTATGCGCCAGGCCGCTTTCTTTTTTTATCAATTCCATAACTACACCGGGAATAGAAGTTACCCCGCGGGAGATACCCGTAAGATTACGCACCTTCTTACCTATACGCAGCGCATCCTGAATTACTTTATGCAGAGATGTTCCCACACCCCCGGATACGCAAGCAGAGATATACGCCTTTCTTATCTGTCCCATAATCTGCACCTCTCCTAAAACCATGGAGTCAAGCCCGCCGGCCACTCTCAAAAGATGCGTTGTTGCTTCGCGATCTATTTTTGTATAAAAATATTTTTCCAGAAAATCAACCGGCAATTCCTGGGCCTGGCCTAAAAATTTTTTAAGGTTATCCGCGACTATAGCGGGATCATCGCCTACCCCATAAAGCTCAACCCGGTTACAGGTAGACAGAATAAATGCTTCACGCACCGCGGGGTGATTCTTGAGTGCGCGATAATGCGTATCAAGATTTTCATCGCGAAAGCTAAACCTCTCACGCACCTCAAGCGGCGCTTTTTTATGGTTAATACCGATAACGACTAAACTCATCTTTTCACCTATATGCGTGGTGGCTTGTCAAAAGCAGGCTCACCCCAAAAAATGTAAAAAGCATAGCGCAAAATCCTAGCCCACAAAATAAAACCCAACGCAGACGTAAAAAAACAACGGATTATAAAGCATCATTGATTATATCCCTTACTTTTTTGGCCCGGCGAGGGCAAGAACCTCCGGTAGATACGCTTACCAGGAAGCCTTTGCGTTTCAATATCGCAGGCATGATCACTGTTCCGGCAATACTTTTATCCACCACATTGACCAGGGTTTTATCCCGGGAGGCATCGCGGCAAACCCGGCTATTGACCCGCGGGTCATCGGTAGCCGCAATCACCAACGCATACTTTTTCAAAAACATCCTCTGAGGATACCGTTCTTTGATGCATTTTATTTCTTTTCTGCGGGCCAGAAGCTGAAGCGGCCGGATAAACTCCGGGCTCAAGCAAGTTACCCGGGCGCCGAATCTCCTGACCAGCGATATCTTCCTATACGCCACATTACCTCCCCCCACGACAAGACAGGATTGCCCGCGGATATAAAAACAAACCGGCATATAATTATACATACTCTGCTTCATCTTTTACTTTTTCAAAATAACATGACAATTATTACACTTCCCTCTATATTGATGCGGGGAAATTGCCCCCTCAGCCGCGCCTATCTTAACGTCTGTCTCTCTTTTAATTTTTTCACAATAATAGACGTCTTCGGAAACATTAATATTATTATCGTATCCCGTCTTTTTCAATTTAAAAATGGCGTCTGAAACATAGGATTCTGCGGTTCTATAAGATCTTTGTGCTTCGTCGGGTATTGATGAACATTCTGCCTTATCCAGCCAATCTATGGCTTTTCTATAGCTGGCATTCGCCTCTGTAAAGTTAGGATTGCTAGATAGTTCTCTACGGTATGGTGTTTTGCATGTAGCACAGCCACTAAGTGAAATAACGGCAATTCCTAAAACCAAGGCACTAAATCCTTAAATATACTTCTTCACCATATTCACCTCCTTTGATGCTTAAAATGTTGATAATGTAATTACGCTTATCTACAAAATTATTCTAAATAAATATCTCTATCTCCACTGATATTCATTCCTTTAATTTTACTGAACAATTCCTCTTTAGACAATGCAAAAAGAGGGCTAATCTCTACTTTTACCTGTGGCCCCACTCTAATTCCCGCGTCATTAAGCCAATTTTTATACATGTTACTTAATATCTTTCTAACGGTATCCGGCGAATCATCGCCATGCTTATTCTTAAGCGGAGCAAATTCTTCTTCGCGGGATATTTCCATACAGCAAGTATTTTTCGCTAAAGGTATGGCGTCAAAAATAAAGGTTTCAAATTTCCATCCTTCGATTTCTACGATTTTACCTTGCGCTCCTGAATTTACCATTTTAATAGCTCGATGATACGGCAAAGAAAATCCACGCTCATTTAAACGCTGGACAAAAACCAGAGAGATCATGTGTATTGCTGTATTCCCCGCCCAATCGCGGATTTGCCCATGATCGTCTAAAATACAGCGGTTATCCGGGCCTAACTCGCTATACTCAATAATTTTTGCCTTGCCATTTTCAGCGGCAAAGATCCCTACCTTTTCCTCGCAACTTGCGCGGCGCACTACTTTAGTAGATATTTCTGAATCTTCCATCTTATGATACCCGACGAAAGATGGATCCATGATCTTTACCAAAGGATTGTCGATCTGGCAATAAAACAAATCGGAATATCCATCTGCAATTAATTTTTTTAATAAACCGGAATCATGCAACGCCTTAATACAACCACCGTGGCCGTTGGGATTAACGAAAAGATGAGTTTTATCCTTTAAAATTAATTTCCCATCTACAGTCAGAGTAGGAAGCACCTCCTGTTCAAACAAATGCACAGTTTGCGAATCGA
>JAHIKK010000030.1 GCA_018897555.1 Candidatus Omnitrophota bacterium | reverse complement strand
GAAGAAGAGGGTATCCAACAACTCCTGCCTGCGTCTACAGGCGCAAAATAGCTATTAGTGCTAAAAATCATCCCTTTTTAGTTATATTATCGTCGAGCAGGCAATCCTGCCAAGAAAATTTTGGCGAAAAAGGCTTGACATATTTAAAAATATGTGTTATATTTTTTCCATGGTGGCATGGCAAAAACAAAAGGAAAATCGTTGTTTTCCCCGAATAAATTTTCATTCCAAGATTCGTTATCAGTTTAGAGGAAAACCGGATTTTGATTGTTGCGTGAGCAAAGATATAAGTTACGGCGGCTTAAGGATTAGCAATGAACAGTTCATGCCTGTTTCGACGCTGGTCATGCTTGAAATCAATGTCTTAAACCGGATATTAAGGCCTGTGGGTAAGGTCGCCTGGTCAATGCCGCTAGCGCATTCTAACCGTAATCAAACCGGTATAGAGTTTGTAGAGTTTAATAGTGCAGAGCAGGACTACCTCAAAGATTTCATTAATATGCAAAATCGTTAGTTTCAACTTTAGGGAAAGGAAAAATGTCATGGCTCTAGAAGTAGCTAAGGAAGGTCAAGTAGAAGCTAAACCCAAAGCCGAAAGACAGACTAATTGTTTGGCCTGTAACAAGCTGATTAAAAAACTAAAACGCTATTATCGTGAAGGCAAATTCTATTGCAGTAAAAGATGCTGGCGTGCATTTATTGATAAATCCAAGGCAGAAGAAAAAAAATGACCAAGAGCAATAAAGAACGCAGGATACATCCACGGCTAGCGCATAAGTTGCCGCTTAATCTGGCGGTAAACGGTTATGATTTTTCTACCGTTTCACACAATATCAGCAGCGTGGGTGCTTATTGTCACCTGGATAAATATATGCCGCCTTTTACCAAGATTTCCGTAAAATTAAGCCTTCCGAACAAGGGTCAGGCAGGTAAAAGCACGATTGTTGAATGTAAGGGGGTAGTCGTCAGGACTGAAGATGAGTCCAACGGCGGATTTAACCTGGCCATATTTTTTAATCAAATGCGCGAAGATCAGCGTAAAAAGATCGCCCAGTATATCAGCCAGTTCTTGCCTTAAAATTCCGAATTGAAGAAAAACAGAAAATATAATTTGAAAGTAAAGTTGGTGATCGGCTTCATCTATAAAGATGAGGCTATTTTTATAAAAGCCAAAGAAAAATTAAAAAAGAAATTTGGCAAAGTCGATTTTACCTCAGTATGCATGGATTTTAATTATACAGATTATTATGAGCCTGAAATGGGTAAAGGGTTAAAGAGAAGATTTATCAGTTTTACTGAACTTATCCCTATCCAGGATTTATACCGGATTAAACTCTATACCAACCGGTTGGAAACAAAATTTTTAACGGCCAGGAACCGTCAGGTGAATATTGATCCGGGCTATCTTAATTTAGCTAAATTGGTGTTGGCAACGACTAAGGATTACGCGCATAGGATATTTTTGCGCAAAGGCATCTTTGCTGAAATAACCCTTTCTTTTAGAGGAAATTCATTCTCTGCCAATGAATGGACCTATCCGGATTACCGCAGTAAAGAATATATCGATATTTTTAATCAAATCAGGAAGCTTTATGCTTCGTAAGTTAACCTGTGTTATTTTTGTCTATAGCGTTTTTCTCTTAAGCGGTTGCACTACTATTTATAATCCGGCAACCGGTAACCGCGAAACCCTGTTTATTGATACGCAAGCAGAAGTTAATTTGGGTAAGGGTATGGCCAGGCAGATTTCTGCTGAGATGAAACTGCTGGATGATCCGATAAGGCTAAAGCGCCTGGAGGCAATCGGTAATAAAATTGCCGTAGTTTCCGACCGCAAAGACCTTAGCTATCATTTTAATATTGTCAAAGATAAGGAGTTTAACGCTTTTGCTATACCCGGAGGCACGGTTTATGTAAATCATGGCTTGATGGATGCTGCCAGTGATGATGAATTGGCTGCAGTTTTAGCTCATGAAGTGGGGCATATTGCAGCGCGCCATAGCGTAAAACGCCTGCAGGCAGCCTTAGGTTATCAGCTGATTAGTTCAGTGGCTTTAGGTTTAAGCGGAGGAGGCCAGATTTTTCAGGCAGTGGATGTGGTTTTTGATGTTATCGTCTTAGGCTATGGCCGTAAGGATGAATATCTGGCGGATAAATTAGGGGTGAAGTATACAAAAGCAGCTGGTTTTAATCCTCGCGGCATGGTTACTTTTTTTCAGAAACTTAAAGCAGAAGGTAAAAATACAGGCCCGAGCCTAGTTTTTTTAAGTTCTCACCCGCCTATTGAGGAGCGGATTAAACAGGCAGAGAAAGAGATTGTTGCCCTAAGCCAATAATAAGATGGCGGATTATCCTGCGTATATTCATACCTATAAAAACGGCCGGTTAGAGAAAATAGTTGAGCAGTTATTTTCTTCTCTTGAATCCTGTCAGATTTGCCCGCGCCGTTGTAAAGTAAATCGTTTACAGAATAAAGTTGGTTTTTGTAAAACCGCATCCCTTCCTAAGATTTTTAGTTTCCTGGCTCACCATGGTGAAGAGCCGCCGATATCAGGCGCAAAAGGAAGCGGCACGATATTTTTTAGCCATTGCAATATGGGTTGTGTTTATTGTCAGAATTATGAGTTTAGCCAATTAGGAGCGGGCAGAGAATATACTTTTGAGCAATTGGCAGAAGTAATGCTGAAGTTACAGGGCCTGGGGTGTCATAATATTAATTTGGTAACGCCAACGCATGTCTTACCGCAGATACTGAAGAGTTTAGAGTTAGCCATCCCGCAGGGTTTAAAAATACCGTTAGTTTACAATACTAGCGGATATGAATTGGCTAAGATCATTAAGCTGCTTGATGGGATTGTGGATATTTATTTAGCGGATAGCCGTTATGGTGATAGTTTGGTTTCTCAGAGGTTATCGCAAGCTGCGGATTATGTTAAATATAATCAGGAGGCGCTTAAGGAAATGCATCGGCAGGTGGGGGTAGCTGAATTTAGCGATGATGGATTGATTAGGAGAGGGTTAATCATCAGGCACCTGGTGCTGCCTAACCGCTCCGGCCACACAGAAAAGATCATGAAATTTATTGCCGGTGAATTATCCGCGGATACCTACATAAGTTTAATGAGCCAGTATTTGCCATATCATTTGGCCTCGGGTTACCCCCAAATCAATCGCCGCCTGAAAAAAGAGGAATATCAGGAGGCTAAGGAAATTTTAGAGCGTTATCATTTACTTAACGGCTGGATTCAGGAGTCATACGGTGAAGAAAGATTTGCCGGAGTCAATATTAAACCTGCTTAAAGATATATTAGGGTTATCCACAGCCGTAGGGTGGGTTTAAGAGGCTGTGCGCCAATTATCCCTTTCCCTTAGTTTATTATCGTCGGAGAAATAGTTTTTTCTCGTCGACAATTTAGTTGATTTTTACAAGCCTCTTGGTATAATAAAGGTAACAAAAGGAGGCCTAAAATGAAT
>JAHIKK010000029.1 GCA_018897555.1 Candidatus Omnitrophota bacterium | reverse complement strand
TTAAAACGCACCCTAATATTGTTCTCCAGCAAAAGATTAAGCCCGCGGATGAAGGCAGTAAATGAATCCGGTTTTCTGGTTACTCGCTCATAGGCCTCCTTAGTAACCCCATAAACGGTTACCTCTATATCTCTGGGGGGATATTTCCGGAAAAATTTAATCTGTTTTTCCGTAATCAAAGCGGCATTGGTAAAAACTGAAATAAACAGGCCTTTTTTCTTTAAGTAGAGATAAATATCAAAAAAGTCCTCGCGTAATAATGGTTCGCCGCCGGTGATCAAGCACCATAAAGCGCCCAAATCCACTGCCTGATCAATGATATTTTTTATTTGAGAAAAGCTGAGCTCTTTGTTTTTCGCTTCTTGATCAGAGACGGGCAAATTAATATAGCAGTGCCGGCAGTTATTATTACAGCGGGCGGTGATTTCTAAATCAAATGAAACGAGGTTTCTCCCCTGTTTAAACTTATCCCAGAGAGAAAATTCAGGTAAAGGTTTAGAATACGCGTAAACTTCTCTTTTCATTCGCGCCTAAAAAGAATTAATCTCCCGCAATAAAAGATAAAAGACAGAAATCCATTTTTACTCAGGAAAGCAATTAACCGGCGTTCTACTCCTATGCCCAGGCGCGCATCCTTGTTGTTTCTTTCAACTCTGATTACGCAACCCAAAATATTTTCTTTGGGAACTAAGCCGTCTATCTCGGCGATTCTATCCCCTTTGAGGATAAAACAACCACTGTTTTGGCCGATGATTCTGTGAATAATCAGCTTTTTGTTGCCGGGATGGATAAAGGCAACGACTCTGCCTAACGCGGCAGGACTCAAAGGCAAAGGAGAAATAGTAACTATATCACTATCCTTTATAAAAGGAGACATGCTATAGCCTGTTACTTTGAACCTAAAAGAAGAATTTTTAGCAAAAGCGCTCTTTATAAGTTCAATGAGAGAAACGCTGGAAAAAGATATCTCACTTGGCTTCAACAAGCATCTTCCTCCTAAGAAGCTCTGCGCTAATACCTAAAACATCTTTGCCAATTTCTCCTTCTACTGCTTCAAATTCCGATTCCAAACTTTCTATTACATCTTGCAGTGTCTTTTTTCCGTCGAGGCTATCCCAAACCGCCTTTCCGGTTTCGTTAAGCGTGAATATTTCATCTTCTAAATCGCCAATACCGTTGGTGATGGGGATGATGATAAATTCTCCCTGCACATCTCTGGCAACTACGTCTTCTGAAGGCATATAAATACTTTTTAAGTCCATTCTGGATTCCATAGCTTTAATCCTCCTCAGTTAACAAACCTCTTTATCCTCTCCTCCCAATCAACTACTTCCCATGCTTTTTCTTCAGCCATAATCAGCCCCAAAAACCGCGCCTGGGTATGGGCGATTTCGCATAAATACTCAACCGGCGTATCCAAAGTGCCGTGCTCTGCCCAGGATTTTGCCGGGCACTGTTCGCAAAGTCCTTTTAAGAAACACTTGACGCATTTAGATCGATATTCCGGATTAGTTGCTTTAATTTCTCTCATTTTCGGAAAGAAACTTTCTAAGGCATCTTTTAAACTGCCTTTTCTTAAATCGTAGACACAATCAGGATGCCTCAACATCAGACAGGGCTGAAATTTACCATAGGCATCTACACAGCCGCTGCCGCAACCCGAACCGCAGGAAAAAATCTTATCGCCTGAAGGGCGCATAAATTTAGAGCAGAATTCCTGCATCTCTTTTATATATTCTTCTTCCCTGCGGGTTAAAACCCTTAACCCCTCATCAGCAGAAAGCCTAAGTTTCTTAATTACCAGATTCTTTTTGGGATCATCCCTTCGGCAGCGCAGGTCAAAAAACATTGAATACGAAGGCGGCTTATTCTCCATCCATGGAATTTTTCTCACCCATTCTTCAAACTCATCTATTTCTGTTTTATTTGATGGCAGCAATGCGCCTTTTACTACAAAAGGAATATTTTTATCTAATAATAAATTTATCCCTCTCCAAGCGGCCTCAAATGAGCCGCTTACTCCGGTTGCTGCTTCATATGAGCTTTTTTTCATTCCGTATACGCTAATCTCTATCTTTTCTAAAGGCGGGATTTGACTAAACAGTTCTGCCAAATGAGGCGTAATTAAAGCAGCATTGGTAAAAAGCAAAACTTTTAAGCCCTGTTTTCGCGCGAAAACATATAGCTCCTCAAAATCTTCCCTTAACAACGGCTCTCCGCCGGTAAATCTGACTGAAAGACAATCTAAAGATACTGCTTCTTTAACTATTCGTTTTATTTCTTCAGTAGAAAGTTCTCTTTTTTTAGCATTCGAATCCCCAGCCGGTAAATTTATGCAGCAATGCAGACAATTATTATTACACCTCTCAGTAAGCTCAATATCCAACCGGCCCAAAAGCGGCTTGCCAGCCTTCCATAGCGATGCTTTACCTATATCTTGTTTTATAACGTAAGATTCGCTTTGCATTACAACTTCTCCAACAATTCCACTACTCTGCCGCTTTTATCAAACCTAAGCGCATAACGCGGGATTTCCGCTGTAATTCTCTCTATGAGAAAAGGCGTTAACAGTAATTGCTTTGCTCGGCAGGGTTAAATATTAACATTCTCAGCCAGACTAACCACACTTGCCCTTTTTTCCTAGGAAGGAGTCGAAGCATTACAAATGTTACAAATACTTGTCCCATAACATACAGCAGGAAATGTACTCCCAGGACAAGAACTACAATAACTTCCACCATTTTTACATGCCGACAACACTGTCTCCGTTAATTCTTTCTTGAATAATATAATTATCTTTGGCTTGCTCCATTTTTTCTTGGTCTTTAACTCTCTCTCTCTCTCTCTCTTCACAGCCACCTCCTGCCCACAAGGGCATACCCGCGCAGTACATTATAAGCGCGGGGTATCTGCGGTTTAGGTTAAGCGCTAACCTGATTAGATAACCTGTAATTATTTGTCTATGTTGCTATTTAAGCCATTTGCATATGTTGATATAAAGGTTTAGCAATCGGCTTTAAGAAAACAGAGGCATTGAGAATCTCGATACCAATAACCTCACCTTTTTCATCAAGCTCTACATTGATACCAGGAGCAACTTCCACAAATTCCTCTTCCTTGCCCCTTTTGGTAACAATGTAGATTACATCTGATTTTGAGTCGTAGTTTATTAAGGGTTTATTGCTCATATTTCTTCCACCTCCCGGAATTTATTCGGCTGAGTTTTTGATACGGTTTTATAGGATGAATTGTAATTATTTCTACTAAGTCATTTTTAATATCGTATGTCAAGGCAACATCTCTAATTTTTCCCCCAAATTCAAATTGATGTATAGCGATGTAATGTTTAGTTAGATTATCATAATAATGTTCCTTTGCTTGTTTAAACACCTTGCGCGGCAAATCATAATGAATATTTCTCACCTTTAACCTAAATTCTAAATGAGAGGTATATATTATTTTCATGCAAAATTGTGTCTCCACCATCCCCTCTTGATGACGAGATAGAAAATGATAAAGGAAACCGCCGCTCTTCTAAGCTGTGCTGTTAAACCATATTTCTCAGAAGATGGAAAATTCTTAGTAATTTTGTATATTTCTAAAACTAATTCGTGCGCTTTTTGCCAAACTTTTATATTTTTAAAAGTATAAGACATTTTTTAGCTTTAGCTTAAAGCTTACGGCTTACAACTATTTTCCAATGGCCAAGGGACCAAGGGCTAATTGGGACGGCTATGTCGTCCCACGGGAAAGACACCAGTCCCAACAACCATAGACATCACACCAATCCCAGTTGGAATCTGGGCCCCCAACTTTGAGGGGATCAGCCTTGCAAGACACCAGTACACTCTCCTCAGGTTTACCTCTGGTTAAAATAATCAGCTTTGGCTTGTCCCATTTTTTCTTGGTCTTTAACTCTCTCTCTCTCTCTTCACAGCCACCTCCTGCCCACAAGGGCATACCCGCGCAGTACATTATAAGCGCGGGGTATCTGCGGTTTAGGTTAAGCTAACCTGACCCCTTCAGCAATCTCACCACCTCACCGCTCTTATCAAACTTAAGATCGTAACAATGACCTTGCCCGGCAATTTCATCTATCAACGACAGAACCTTCTCCTTCCACTCAACAGTAACAAGGGGGCAAAAGGAATATCCTCACTCAACTTTTTTATAGAAAATATAAGTGCCTAATTTATGTTTCTATACGCCGATGGCCGTGAGGCAATTAAAGTGATGATAACTTTGTTCTTATCTTTATCAACACCATAAATCACCCGATAATCTCCCACTCGGTACCGATAACGCCTCTTTTTCCCTTTTAACACCTTGATATTCGGCCCCCAAAAGGGATTATTTTCCAGGTCTCCAAAACACTTGTTTAAACTATGAGCGAGATCTTCCGGGCTGGATTTATAGAACTTGAGCGCCGGCGGCATTAGAATGACCTCAAAATTACCCACGTTTTATCTTTCTCCAGTTGGTGCCTTTGCCTTTCAAATACTGCCTTTCGCCTTCCGCGGCAATCTTTTCCTCTGCCGGAGTTAGAGAACTCTCTATTTGCTCAACAATCAACTCCCGGACAAATGAAGATATTGTCGTGTATCTCTTTTTACAGAGTTTAACTGTTTGATTATAGAGCGAAGACGGCATCCTTATAAGCAACTCTTTATTCATCGTTACGGGCATCTTTATCACCTCCGAATAAAGTATATCATAGCGATATACAAATGTCAAGCCTTTTTCGCCAAAATTTTCTTGGCAGGATTGCCTGCTCGACGATAATATAACTAAAAAGGGATGATTTTTAGCACTAATAGCTATTTTGCGCCTGTAGACGCAGGCAGGAGTTGTTGGATACCCTCTTCTTC
>JAHIKK010000028.1 GCA_018897555.1 Candidatus Omnitrophota bacterium | reverse complement strand
GGCAAGGGTCCCGGAAATTATCTGCGCTTCTTTAAGATATGGGGTAATGTAAATATCGGCGAGCACGAGTAACTCTTTGAGTTCTTCAGAAGATACAAACCGGTTACGGAAAATGACATTCCTCGAAACCCCAAGCTCATCGCAAAGGCGTTGTAAGAAAAACCTGTATGCTTCACCCTCATGCCTTAACAGATTGGGATGCGTAGCGCCGACGATTATGTATACCGCGTTCGGATATTCTTTTATGACTTTAGGAAGCGCACGCAGGACAACCTCGATCCCCTTATGTGGAGCAAGTAGCCCGAACGTCAGGAGCACGGTCTTGCCTTCTACTCCATACTGGTCTTTGTAGAAATTGGGATCGATAAAAGAAACGTCGGGTATCCCATGCGGGATCAATAGTATCTTCGACCCGTGTATCTTATGTACAGCCTGAAGGATGTCTATAGCCTTTTGTGTCATTACAACCACATAATCAGACAGATCAAACAATTCATCCATCACGCGTTTCTGGCGCGCAGATGGATGTTGTAGTACCGTATGGAGGGTCGTTACGATAGGCATATTCAATTGGCGTAATAAGGCCAATATATAACTTCCCGCGTCCCCTCCGAAAATACCGAATTCGTGTTGAAGGCAGACAACATCGATATTGTTAAAATTGAGGAAATCCGCCGCCGCTTTATACGAGTCTATATCCTGCTCCTTGATCTCGAAACGTACGCGCTCCGGGTAATCGTAACCTTCCTCGATATCTGTGACAGGTATCGCGAATACCTGAACAGACGGGTTCAGGGCCGCGAACGTCTCGCAAAGATCCGTGGTAAAAGTCGCAATGCCGCAACGCCTAGGGAGATAATTGCCTATAAAAGCTATCTTCTTGATATTATTGGCCATAGTGTTTATTCCCGGCTATTTCCTCTGTCTTTCTATATCTCTTTCTTGGCATATTCCTAGTTGCACCTCTATTAGCCTTAACCCCTTGTTGCTTGGGTTATCCAATTGATGCCATTGATGCTTTTCTGCTGTCTTTACCCCGTTAGAAGTCCGCACCAAAAGTGCGGCAGTCACCGCTGGCGTCTTACTTCTAACGGGGTTTACTTTTTGGCTGTCAAGAAACATCCATATCTCACTTCTAAACTTATGTCTTTGTAAACTTGTTTTCCCGAAAGGCTTAAGATATAATAGCTTAACCTTAAATCCATTTCCTTTTGCCAGAACTTTATACCATCCCCACTTCTTAAGAATTTTTTTCATTTATCACCCGCACAGCCTCCTATAATTAGAGTAAATATAATTGACCGGCCCCTATAAGTTGTACCATTTCTTAAGAGAGAACAATCTTATTTTCGCTTTATTATACCACTGATTTTAAACTATTGACATCAAGAAAGTGGCCAGATTTGGCCAGATTTCTCGGACTCTGACGCCCATAACAATGGTATCTCCGTTCAGGCCGGGCAGTAATATTGGACAAGGGGAAGGCCTCTCTGTAAACAGGTAAACAAAAAGGCTGTTGACCGTATCCGATCAATAGCTTTTGTACTATTTCGTCAAAAGATAGTTTAGGCACTTTCAAAATTTCACATTGAAAATTTAAAAGGGTCCCTCTCGTATTTCACAAGGGGAAACCTCTCTTAATTTATTAGCCTAATTATATGTGTAATACCTTAATATATCAAGAATATTCTGGATTTAGAGAAGCCATTCCTCGCCAAATATGTCCGTTTTGTCCGAACATTGGTAATTTATCTCCATTTTGAATAGCTTTTTGTTGCTCTTTCTTAATATGATTGTACCCTCCCGGTTAACAAACTTATGCACCCTTTGCCGCGGGAATTTTTCCCCGAAGAAGCAGACTTGTATTTTCGGGCCACGAAAGCAATATCCCGCGAAGTCATCCAATCGGTCTGAAAATTGGCTCCCGCGGAAAAATAAAGCGGCCGGAGTTTTTTAAACAAGCGGATACCGTATTTCCGCGGATTATCCTGGACATCCGTGCCGAAAAAAAGAATTAACTGCTGACCAGCGGAGTTGCCAATGATCTTAACGCCTAAGTCCTGCAAAAAACTCAAGGTCTCTAGACATGACTGCCGCGTCTGTTTCGGCAGGCCAAACAAAGTAAAAACCTCAGCTTCAATACCCACGGATTGAGTTAATCTAATCGTCTCTTCAAACTGACGCAGATCAATCCGTTTATTGATCGCCCTGTTTACCGCCGGATCAACTGACTCCAGGCCATAGGCAAGATATTTCACCCCTGCCCTAGCCATAAGATTAAGCAGATCCGCATCCACTAAGTCCGCGCGTGTCTCACACCAAATTTCGATTTTCCAGTGTTTCTTGATGATGCCTCGCATGATCGCTCTGACCCGCTTCTTATTAAAGGTAAAAGAAGGATCAGCAAAGAAAAATCTACGGATCCCGTTCTTAACGCAAACATTCATATCTGCGAGCACGCGGTGAGGCGAATGCGCCCGGATAGTCCGGTTAAAAGCTCGAGGGGTATAACAAAAATTGCAGTTATAAGTGCAACCGCGGGAAGTGAGCATCGAGGCGCCAGTATGATCGCTCCAGCGAAATACACCTGTCTGATAAGGGGAAGGTAATTTATCCAGGTTACTAACAAACGGCTGGGATGCTGTTTCATAGATCTCACCCCCTAGCCGGAATGCTATACCTTTTACTTTTGTGATATCCCCCTGCTTCTGTAGGCAATTCACAAGAGCAGGCATCACAACCTCCCCTTCTCCCCGGATGATTACATCAACATCGGGCATCTGCGTTAATGCCCAGCCAGGCATAAAAGTCGCCTGAGGGCCACCCAATACAACCACAATAGACGGATCGCACATTTTGATCAGCTTTGCCAATTGCATTGCCAAACGGATATTCACCTGATATACCGCCAAACCCACTACCATGGGTTTAGATTTAAGAACAAATTTACTGATCGACTTATCCGTAAGAGTAGTAAGCGAATCTATTTCAGCGATAACTGAATCAATGTTATGCTTGGCCAGGCTTGCGGCAATATAACCGAGCGATATAGGAAAAAGGTCGCCTCCCAAAGGAGGCAAATTAAAAAGCAGGACTTTTGTATTCATAGGTCTTGGAATTAAATATTTTATCCCTGGAATTATAGAAGGAAAGTTTTTTACTACAAACCTCTTAAGCTCTCTGGCTTCAGCATTATCTGACCGCCAATAGCAGACTCCAGGATATTTAACAGCATCATTTTATCCTTTGGGAACGCTCCTTCCAGCGCGAGATAGTTTGAGGCATGATCCGATCGAAATACGGTTTTTTTAAGATCCAGTCCCTTTATAATCTCATAAGATTCTTTCAATAACTCTATAGAATTCAGTTCCTCAAATTCTCCTCTTCTGACTTCTTTCGCCAGCGGCGTACCGGGAATTACCATCAGGGAAAGAAAAGAAAGGTATCTTGGCTGCATCCTATTTAATGCCGCTATGGTGCCTTTGACATGCTCTTCGGAATACCTCTTGCCGCCTAACCCCAATAAAACAATCACGGAAGACTTTATCTGAGCCTTAGCCGCCTTATTGACCGCCTCGATCATTTCCTCAACGCTTGAAGATTTTTTGCACCGATCAAGTACTCCCTGACTGCCACTTTCCAGGCCCATGTAAATAAGACTTAGCTTATGCTTGTATAGCTCTGCCAATTCATAATCATTTTTTCTTGTGATATTGCATCCGTTCGCGTAGCTTGAAATGCGGGTTAGCCTAGGAAAAGCTACATCCAGTTCTTCTAAGATAGGAACAAGTTTACTATTAGCCAAAACAAGGGCATCGCCATCCATAAGAAAAACACGCCGCGTGTTTTGGTATCTGCGAGCGTACCCATTTATGTCCGCCGTTATCTCTTTTCGGTCTTTAACGCGAAAATTTTTACTTTTATACGCGCCGCAAAAACTGCAACTATTCGCCGAACATCCAAGCGTTACCTGCAAAAGAAAGCTGTCCGCTTCCGCCGGTGGTCTTATAACAGGCTCAACTATAGGCATCCTGCCCTCGCGAACGCGCTTAATGCTAGATTACCCTTTATAAATCGGCTATATTTTTGCACCATTTTTTCTTAATTATTAAAATAAACTAACCAGCCGCTTCTTGAACTCATAGATACGCCGGTCAAATATGATATCGCTATGGATTACCGGACGCTTAAACCTTATGCCATCCAAACAGGTGCACCTACTAAGTGCGACATATAATTGGCCATGAGTAAACGCACCACGCCCCAGGTCGATTATGACCTTATCGAAAGTCTGACCCTGGCTTTTGTGAATAGTTATGGCCCAGGCCAGCTTTATGGGATATTGCGCGAAGCCCCCCACAACCGCATCTTCTATCTTATCTTCATCTTCGTTGTAACTATACTCAATCTTCTGCCACTTGACAACAGGAACATCAAATGTACGTCCGTTGATATCCACGACTATCGAATCTTTAGATAAAGCGACGACTTTGGCAAGCGTACCGTTCACCCATTGCTTGTCAGGATCATTTTTTATCAATATTACCTGCGCGCCTTTTTTGAGTTTTAAGGATGCATCAGTCGGATATGCCGACTCTTCAAATTTCCCGGATGCCACAGCCTCATATATTATCTCTTTACCGGGAAGTTTTGATAAGCGATCCTGATTTATAGTATTTGCCAGGCTGTTTGTCGTTGTCAGGATCACCGTCTCGTCTTTCTTAGGAACCGCTATATCTTTTTGAACTCTCTTATTTAATGTATCCAGATCCTCTTGAGTATGCTCTTTATTCCTGACCCTGTTTAAAAGCTCCATGAACGAACTATCTTTTTGTCTATATATAGTCGACAACTCTATGGATCTGATATTGCAATCGTTAAACACTTTAGCACTAAAAAAATAGGGGCTTGAATATCGCTCTTGTAATAACTCCTTGGCTTCGTTTTCAACCACGGGAGATAACTGAAAAAGATCTCCGAAAAATACCATTTGGACTCCGCCAAACGGCGTCTTCATTCTACCGCGGTTGAGACGTAATGCATAGTCGATCCCATCCATAAGGTCTGAGCGAACCATTGATATTTCGTCTATTATTACCATGTCGAGATTCTCGATCGGGCTCCTGTCTCTAAGGCGCTTTATGGCATCCTTTTGAATAATCTTTGGAGGTAATCTAAAGAAAGAATGTATAGTCTGGCCGCCGACATTGATGGCCGCGACACCTGTCGGGGCTAACACGATTATCTTTTTACCCGTATTGGCCTTAAAATATTTTAGAAGGGTCGATTTACCGGTACCCGCCTTACCTGTGATAAAAAGGCATTCCTTGGTATACTCCATAAGATCAAATGCTGACTTGAATTCATCATTTATATCAAGATGTGCCGGGAGATAGTCTCTGGTTATTGTTTGATCGGCATAGAGTTTCATAGTATTTATTTAACTTTGGTCATTTTTTCTGGGTAAGTTAGCATTAACTGCTGCTCCTAAGCACGCATATTTTTAAATACGACACTTACTTCTTATCCTTTTTATGCATTATAACACGATATCTCGCTTATAGATATACGCCACGGTTCTATCTTGTGACGCACGGTACAAAAACTATATCCGTCCTACAGGGTAAGACATATTAAGCATCCTTCAGACCCGAGAAGTAATATTCGACAAGGGGAAGGTTTCTCTATAAACGGGCAAACAAAAAAAAGACTATTGACCATATCCGATCAATAGCTTCAAACTCTTCCGTTATGCAAGAAAAAGATATTGCTGAAGTAGTTAGATATTCTTTAGGAAACGTTTTATATCATTGTGGTCACCGGCAAGAATAAATTCCACTAAATTTCCTTCCCAACGAAATAGAATTCTTGCCTTAAGGCCATGCCTTATCTCCCAGAAATCACCTTTGAGACGCTTCAGACCAATCCCTTTATGGAGCATTCGGTCTTGAGAGAGTATATTTATCGCTTGGAGAGCAACTTTCTTTATTTCTTCTTTTTCTCTTCCATGAAAACTCTTCACCGACCGGTCAAAGGAAGATTTAAATTCAAATTTCATAATGCCTCAATATGCTTTTTGGCTCTTTTAGCGCTTTTGTAGATCTTGCCTTTGGCCGAGGCTAACTTCTCAATTTTCGCCCATTCACTAGCAGTATAAGGCGATTCTACGGTAACTTTACAGGGAAGCAAAATCACTCCTTCCTTGCTTAAACCAAAAGCTAAAGAGGAACCTGTATCTATATGCAAAAGCTTCCTTATGCGGCTAGGTATAGTAACCTGGCCTTTTGAGGTAATTTTAGCAGTATCAATTACGGTCATTTTAATCGCTCCTTTCACAACAGTGAACACCTGCCCCTGCCTGCCGGCAGGCAGGTATCCAATAAGGCAATGTGTTATTACTTCCTTACATCCTTACTTACAATAAAAGTATAAGCTATTGATAACGCTTTGTCAAGATGATTTTATATTTGGTAAGGAGGTGTTTTTTGAGGTATCCCCGCTAAGGACGGGCAGTAATATTGCGCAAGGGGAAGCCCTCTCCGTTTACAGCTATTGCTAAATTTGTGAGTTTTCCCTCGCTCCTATCCTAATTCTACTTTTACCAGTTCCTATTTAATGGCCTCGGTACAATCTAAAATATACTAAAATATTGCCGATATTTTCATTATATAGCGAGCATTATATAAGAGAGGAATTGGCCTATTTTAGCGATAAAGTGGCTCTATTCAGAGAGGCTTTCTAAACAGCTTGTGGTACAGGAAAACTTGATATGCGACCAATAAACACAATGCCCTAAGCCCTAGGGAACTCGCCAGATAAAAACGGCTATGACCGCTGTTGCGATCATAGCCGTTAAACTCTCCCATTATACGAGGAGACTGATATTACTGGGGTCCAACTCTTATTAGCCGAGGGGAAACCTCTCACTATTTACAAGTATCTATTATAGCAAATTTATGGTCTATAACAATGAATTCACGCCTTCAGAGAGGCTATTTCCTCGCGTAATTTGTCCGTTTTGTCCGGTAATTTCTGCCCCTAAAGTACATAACTCTTTAAAAGGTCAAGAGATAGGCTTGTCCGCCTTTACTTGTCCGGACATAGGCAAAATCTACGCTAAAAAAGATCGCTATTAACTTGTCATGCAACCATGTCCTATAATGTCCTATAGCCATGTCCTATAATGTCCTATATTTTGGACACGGTTGATGATAAAATGTAGTAAGCTCCTTTTAGTACGCCCTTCTTTAAAAGAAGCCCCTTCTCGGCCAACGAAACTAAATCCCTCGTTGCAGTCCGCCGAATACTTCCGCACAACCTTTGGCACTGTTCGTTGTTAATCTGCTCGTTAACAATGAGGTATCTTATAATTTTTTCTTGCCGTAAATTAAGATTGTATCCTGCCGACGCCTTGACAATCTTCTCTGAGATAATAATCTTCTTACCCTTATCCTGTATTTCTTCCATTTGAGAACGCAAACCTTCTACAAAATAACCGAGCCATGCCGTCATATCCATATTGTTATTTCTTACAGACTGGATCGCCTGATAATAGCTCGGGCGGTCTTTATCGTAATACTCTGAAATAGTAAACAGCCGTTTAAAGTCATAGCCGGTCTTGTAAAGAATGAGTGTCGAGAGAAGCCGGGCCGTTCGACCGTTGCCATCAATAAACGGATGAATATGCACAAACTGAAATTGAACGATACCAGCCACAAGAATAGGCGACACATCCTCAACCTTATTAATCCACTCCGTGAACTCACGCATGAGATGCGGAACCTCTAACGGCGTAGGCGGGGTATAAACGACCTCACGTGTGCGAGAATTGACGACGTAGTTTTGTATCTTACGGTAATTGCCAGGATCTGCGTTTTCACCGCGGACACTTTTAACGATAACCTTGTGAAGCTCCCGTACAATGCCTTCCGAAATCGGATCATCCTTGCCGAGATACTTGGAAATAAAATCCATCGCTTTCTTGTAATTCAAAAGCTCTTTTTCATCGTCACGATTAACGCCCTTGACCTTTTTGCCTTCCAAGATATTTTTAGACTGCTCAAGGCTTAAGGCTGTGCCTTCGATATGCGTAGAATGATGCGACTCAAGGATAAGCGCTTTTTTCTGCATATCAACGATCCAGTCATCCTTGAGTTTTACCGCATCAAGAAAACCCCTGACGCGTTCTATCTCTACAAGCGATTTATTAATTCTTGGAGTTATCGAATATTTAGGCTTAAACATAGAATTCCGGATTTTCCTCTGTTTGCGTTGAATCCATTATATCTTTATACAGAGCACGCGATTTCATTTCTTCTTTTAAATAATCGATTATAAATCCATCGATGCGTTTCCAGATATAAGATATAAATCTTACTGGTTTCAGATTACCATGCTTATCACGATAATCAAGGTCATAACTTTTGATCTTATTATAAACTATTAAGATGGCTTCTTCAAGTAAATCCTCTCCAAAGCGCTGGATAAGCTCGGGAAATACCACTTTGTGGATCCTGAAAATCAAGAAACTTATATGGCGAAGAACAAGCTCATCTTTACTTTTCTTAGAGCCATTTTGAGCCTTTTGGATTAGGCGCCTTTCTTCGGATAAAGAAATCTTTGGATAACGCCGGATAATATGCCTGTAGACCTTCCACGTATATTTTTAATATCATTTCAGATGTATATATAATATTTTTATAAACTGAATAGATTTTAGGCAATATAAATCTTAAATCAAGGAGTAATTAGTATGCAAGGTAGACTGGTACAGGAAAAAAAATTAAACCGGTAATCTGATGGATTAAAAGGGTGATTCCCATGAGAACGGGCAGTAATATTGCACAAGGGGACGACCTCTCCGCACACAGCTATTTTCATTATATAGCGAGCATTATATAAGAGAGGAATTGGCCTATTTTGGTGATAAAGTGGCTTAATTCAGAGAGACTTTTTAAACAGCTTGTGGTACGAATATAATCAAGATGCGGTCAATAAACGCGATGCCCTAACTCCTAGGGACATCGCCAGATAAAAAAGGCTATGACCGTTGTTACGATCATAGCCGTTAAACTCTCCCATTATACGAGGAGACTGATATTACTGGGGTCCCTCTCGTATTTCACAAGTGGAAACCTCTCTGAATTTACAAGCCGCATTATATCCCTATTACCCTATTATTTCAAGAATATTCTGGTTTTAGAGAGGCTATTCCCTCGCTGAATATGTCCGTTTTGTCCGGTCATTTTTGTCTCATAATTCCGCAACTCTTTAATTAATAAAGAGTTACCGTATGTCCAGTTCAAGATACCGGACAAAGCTTCTCGCCTTACGATTGCTTCCCTAGTGCTCTCCTCGCAACAATGAACAGAGCCAAGAAACCCAAATCAAGAAAGGCGAAAACTACCCACATGGGCGGTATATTAACCGAAAACCAGTGAAATAGCACCACCCCAGAATAGGATATCTTCAGCAGAATCCCGTACAGAATTAAGCTACGATTAGCTAATGGATTCTTAGCTATGTTAAAGAACATGATCGCAAAAATAACCAGCAACAGCGCGGGAAACTGAACATAACCCACATGATTAGGCGGAGGCACATTGGCCGCTTTAAAAAGCTGATACGGGACGAGCAAAAACAATAACCCCAAAATACCATCATATAAACCTGCCACTACAAAAAACGGTTTAATCCACTTAGGTGTCCCCATCTCTCCTCCTTTTCTTTTACTTCAAACAATTTTCTATTACTCTGTACATTTCCGTAAGTTTCCCTCGATCCCAATTCGAACAAATCTTCTTGGCTAACTCTTCATTGAGCGGCAATACTTCTAAATTGTTTTCCTTCAAAAGCTTTAATATCGAGGCGGAATATTTTTCGCACAACCAACACTCACCCGGTCCCTCAAAACAGCTCCTCATTCTATTGTAAATTACGCCGAAGTCCTCTTTACCGATATTCCCGAATGAAATATTTAAAAATTCGCACGGCTGAACATCGCCTTTTGCGTTAATATAAAATCTGTCTGTTCCGCCTGAGGTGCATCCGAACACCTTTGGATCTTCTTCGATAATTTGCGCGGAAATCGAAGGATAATCTTTATATCGCGCATCAATATTGTATGTATGCACCAACTCTTTGACTTTAGACAGATCCGCTTCGCTGAAACTATCCGTTCCTGACTCAAGCCACCCCCCCGAAGGCTTAGGTTTTATAATTTGAATTAAGCATCCGCCAAATTCTTTAGCCTTCTCCATTACTTTCTGGAAATTACCGTTATAGAAATCATCTCGCTTGAGACAAGAATTAAAGGTCACCGGAATATCAGCCTCATGACATAAACGAATTCCTTCATTTAACGTTTCCCAGGCCTTATCGGATTTCATAAAAGCGTTAACTTTCTCCGGATCAGCACTATGCAATGAAAACATTATTGCAGTAAGGCCTAAACTCTTTAATTCTTTTAAGCGATCAATACTCATACCGTCACCGGTAGAATTAACCCAAATCTCACCGCCTTGATCAATCGATGCGCAAAGTTTCCTTAGCCGGTCATAAACTAAAAAAGGCTCACCTCCCTCGATGTTAAAGAAGGCCACGCCTAACTCTTGAAGTTTCTTGACCGCAACGATTGTTAGGTCAATATCGATATCCTTGCCTAAGTCTTTCTTCTGATAGCAATGTTCGCAATTAAACCTACAGGCAGAAGTCACTGAAATTAACGCTGTAGTGCACGGGAGTTTCGCGTCAAATACCATAAACTTACGGCAAGCAGTAAAAAATGCCTTGGAAGGGAACCGGGGTATGTATAACCCAAGACGAACGGAATTGCCAATTTTTACAAACTTGTTGTGGTAGATTATTGACAAAAAATAGAGTAGCCGTTTCAAAAACAATATGTATCGGCGGAATGATAATTGCCCCTTAATAAGATCCGTAAGATAGTAGAAGAAAATATACAACTTTACCTTAGCGGCAAATATTGGTTTTCGTAATCCGATTATGTTTATCGCTTTTGTCATATTAACCAGCTTGCTGTTTATACCAATTAACTGTATTCTTTATGCCCTCGCTTAAACTAATTCTGCTCCTGAAACCCAAAACGAGCTCGGCCTTATGCGTAGAATATTCAATATTATCGTAAAACATATTTACTCTCCCCCTGGTGAGCAACGGAGGATTTTTCACGTTAAATATAGTATATAACATCTCAAGCAAAAGTCCTAAGGGATAAACCATCCATTTAGACAAAAGCCTTGGTTTTTCTACTCCCGCATATTGGCAGAATAAAGAGAATATATTATCCATATACTCACACGCATGGTCGCCAATAATAATCCGATGTATACCTTTGAGCCGTTTGGTATAAGCCAGATAATACGCTTGTGCAAGATCGCCGGCATAAACTACATGAAATTTATTTTTTCGAGTACCAGGAGAAAAAAATATTCCCTCTTCAGCTGACTTGAGGTATTGAAGAAATACTGTATCCAACCCCTCTTCTCCATAAACCCATACTGGTTCTAATACGGTTAAATTTACCCCTTTCTGCTTTGCAAATTCTATCGCCTTCTGCGTAGCGATACATTTTGTGTCCCGATAATAATTTAACTTCGATGGAAATACTGCATCGAGCAGATACCGATAATGCGAGTTATACGGTGAATCCTCATCCTTTACGTTGACGGAATTTTCCTCACCATAGACTGCGTTGGTTCCGGTAATAATTACCTCTTGTACGCCATTTTCAACGCAGGCATCTAGAACATTAAGGGTGCCTACGACATTTGTTTGGTAAAAGGTATCATAACTACCCCAATCTTTTGCATAAGCAGCATTATGAATGACAAAATCCTGCTCTTTAAAAGCATCTATTAAGCTTTGCCGTTCACGGATATCGCCATATTGATACTCAACATTAAAATCTTTAATAGCCTCCAGGCTGCTATCTTTTCGCACTAGACAGGTAACTTTGATCCCATTATTAGAAAATAGCTTAACAATGTGGTTTCCGATAAAACCATTAGCACCGGTAATTATTACTTTATTGCTCATATTTTTTCAACACGATGCCTGCGTTATGCCCCCCAAAACCGTAAGAGGTACATATAGCTACGTTAACCTCGGCTTCTGTCGACTTCTTAACTAGATTTAAATTCTCTCTGGGATCAGAGACTCTATTCCCATGCACTTGTGATTTCTTAATCGAAAGAGCCGTCACCGCAGTCTCTAAAGCTCCGCTTGCGCCGAGAGTATGCCCTAGAATCCCTTTCGTGGAATTAATATACGGTTGATGCTCGATAGAACCGAAGACTTCCGCTATAGCTTCTGCCTCGATACTATCATTGGCTGAAGTCCCGCTTCCATGAGCATTAAGATAATCAACATGCCGGTCTTGCTTAAGATTATGCAGCAACTTCTTTATTTGCGTACCTGCCGGATCCATCTGGACAATATTGTGGGCATCGCTGTTACTTTGGAAATCTATTATTTCTGCATAAATAGGCGCGCCGCGATTTATCGCATGTTGATATTCCTCCAGCACAAGAATACAGGCAGCCCCCTGAGAAAATAAAAAACCTGTGCTTGTCTTAGAAAATGGATACGGAATCCCGTCCGGGGATTGAGTCAAGACACCGAGCACATCGAATCCCCGCATAATGCCGCCAAAACTATCAGATAGATGCTCTACGCCCCCGGTTAATATAACATCTTCAGGCCCATACTTTATTTTCTGGTACGCATTACCTATCGCAAAAATCCCGGATGCGCAAGCTGCGTTTACCGTATAGCTGGTTCCCTGTAGTCCAAAGGTAATTGAAACCCAGCTCGCAACCGAATTGGGCATAAGCATAGGAACAACCATGCGGTTATATCGGATTTTAACATTATCTAATGCTTGCGGAATTTCGCTCTTGTCTTTAACGATATGGGCTAAGTAGGAATGAAAACCGGTCTCAAGGTTGCTAATACCTATGCCGACTATTACTCCGCAGCTACCGTTTTCCGGCGTCTTAAAGCCGTTTTCACTATTATGCATCTCGAAACCCGCATCTCGTAAGGCCAATAAAGAAGCAACTAAAACCATCTTATCCTCACCCTGAGTAACTTTCCCATAGTATTGAGGAAACTTATACGCCTCAAGATCTACTACAGGAGATGGACTGTAGAAACGGGACTTAAATGTATATCCCCTCTCAAAGGTCTCAGGTATAGGCTTAAGGCAAATGCGATTATTAATAATGCCGCTCCAAAAATCATCTCGGCCAATTCCGCTAGAAGTCACCGGTCCAATGCCGGTAATTACCACTCTACGCATTATCCTTGCTCCTTTAAATAATTAACAAGGTATTCCAAATACTCTTTACGATTATCAAAATCTCTGGCGCGAACACGTAAGCTACTTAAATCTATCTCTCTATCGCGAGCCACTAACACCTTCGCAGAATCAATAACCTTGCCAACTTTGTAAAAAGTAAACTTTTCTTGTTTTGCCCTATCTAAAAATACCTGTTCGCGTTGTGGCTTCACCGTAAAAAGAAGCTCATATTCCCCGGCCTCGCCTAAAAGCAATAATTCTTTAGGTAGAGACATTACTACGGCACCGAAAGATCCAATATCAACATACGGTAAATCCTTTATTTCATAACCGATACCGTTTATTTCGGAAAGAATATTCAAGGAGTTAAATACGCCGTCACTCGTATCAGTACAACATGTCGCGTATTCACTAACAAAAGCCGACTCTTTAAGGCGCAAAGGAAATCTGCATTTAAAAATATTGGAAGCTATTTTTAAACGCTTGTCATGTGAATAAAACTTAAGGGCCGCTTCGAGATTGCCTAAACCAATTTTTCCTGAAAGGTATATTCCATCGCCAACCGCAGCCCCTTTTCTACTAAGCAACTTATTCCCTGCCTTGCCTATAACAGCCGCAGTATAATGCCAGTCTTTTGCTTTGCCAAAATCGCCTCCGATGAAGGCCGTATCGATTTCCTTAAGCACATCGGCAATCCCTTGGGTAAACTTTTTAATATAATCCTTATTCCAGGCGGTACTTACCACCATAGCATGTCCGTAGAATAACGGGATGCCTGCGCAAGCGGAAATATCGCTTATTCCTCCTGCAGCTACATTCCACCCCAGAGAATAAGGATCGCTATCGCGAAACATGTCCTCAGAAGAGAACTCATCAATCGTAAAAAGTAACTTTTTATCCCCAAAGGCAAGAATTTCCGCATCAGACTCAAAGCACTTATTAAGGCGCTGTTTGCTTTTCGGAAACATACCTGTAATCATTTCGATCATCTTTTTCTCATCATTAACCTGCTTCATTTATCAGCTCCAGTTTATCTTTAGCCATTTCAATTCGGCAAGGCAAAAATCCTTGCGGATCACCATCAAACTCAACCTCAAAAGCACTGTTATGACCATATATTTCAATATTTTTGGCATACTTAAGGCAAACGATGTCGCTATTCAGTATCTCTTGCCCGCTATAAATACTCTTCAAGCAATATGGCACTTTTGTCCAGTCAACATTCCGTACAATCAATGCATAAAAGCTATCATCCCCTTCTACTAACCTATTTTTGACCTTAATGCCTGATGCAATATGAAACGTCTTGCCAATTGAAAGATTATACAGTCTAGACAATCGCTCTTCTTGACCATTAATCGATATTGATAACTCCACGGGGTGAAAGCTCACGAATGCTTTAATTAAAGCTGAGAACGTTCCCAAATTATCGCCTACTAACTTTCGTACGCCTGAATTTGCATAACGGGCCACTGCGGCGCCTAATCCGATATTAGTGCAGCAAGAAAAATAGCGCGTAATGAAATTGGATCCGCTTATCACAGGCTTACGGTCTAATTCCTGGCTTATTTTTGAAGCAAATATTATCTTTCCTATTTGAATATTTGTAGTATTCCCTGCTAAGAGCACATCTATCGACCTATCGATATTCGCATACGGGATACGATAACTTTTGCAGAAATCCGGACTTGTTCCGGTATAAATAACGCCGAACCTCGCTTTAGAAGCTCGTAATCCGTTGTCATCATAGAAACCATTCAACACCTTATTAATTGTACCGTCTCCCCCAACTGCAACTACTGCGTCATAATTCGCTGAATTAGCTTTTTGCGACAACAAAATGGCATCCTGCAATGACTTAGTAATGCCATATTCATAATTCACTTTTCTATCATTAAGCAAACCATGAATACGAGATATAAGCTTTTCGCTCTGTCCGTTACGAGCCCCTGGGTTAAAAATTAAGAAATATTTCATTTCAGGTTAACTTCTTTACCAATTTTCCGAAATAAGTCTAACGCCTTATTAATTGTGTTTTCTGATAAATTTGCTCCGGCAATTAACCTAATTTTATTCTCATTAGGCGGCACCGAAGGAGGCACAAACGGTGTCGCTAAAATCTTATTTGTGTGAATCATTTTTGCGACACGGGCACAATCTTCCAAGTCTTTTATTAATATAGAGGTGATCGGCGCCTGCCCTTCTGTTAGCTCAAACCCGCTATCAATAAGGCAGTTACTTATCATTTGCTTATAGCGCCACATTCTTTCGCTAAGAATCGGAAACTCTTTATCAATAATATCAAGCACAGCCTCGATGCCGGCAAGAACAGGCGGCGGTAAAGCTGTTGAGTAAATAAAACCAGGACAAGAGTATTTCAAGTAATCAATTAACTCTTTCTTGCCGCTAATGATTCCACCGGTATTTGCCAATGCTTTGCCTAAAGAAGCGGTATATATCCCGTCAAAATTATCTAAATTTTTCTCTTCCAAAATACCTCGGCCTGACCTTCCGATGACGCCGATACCGTGGGAATCATCGATAACCGGCAAAGCATCGAATTCCGCGCACAAATTAACTATTTCATCAAACGGCGCAATGCTTCCTTCGGTAGAAAATACCGATTCGGTAACCACAAAAACTCGCTTATATTCTGACGATTTCTCAAGAATCTTCCTGAGATGACTTACGTTATTATGCAAAAACGGCTTTACCTTACATCCCGCCAGACGCACTCCCTGCACAAGAGAAGCGTGCGCATAATGATCGATAATAATTAAATCCTCAGATTGTGCGAGCGATAAAAATAAAGCGCAATTTGCCTGATAACCTGAAGGAAAAATAATCGAATCTTGCAACCCTATAAAGTTTGCCAACCGTTGCTCAAGCCGCTGTAAAAGCACCATGGATCCGGTAGCTATCGGGGTTCCGCACATTGAAGCGCCATACTTTTCCGCAGCCTGAGCTATAGCTTGAGCGACTCGCTTATCAGCAGCAAGGCCAAGATAGTTATTTGAAGCCAAATTTATGAATTCCTTACCATCGATAATTATCGGATCACTTAGGCTTGACTCAATATTGCAATAATAAGGATTGAAATCATACTTGTGCGCAAGGCTCAAATCTATGTCTAAACCGGAATAAAAATTAACTCTTCTCATTAAGACTCCTTAAGATCAGGGAAATGCTCTCTTAAACCTTTCACGATCTCAGCTACGGTATTAATATTTTTGAATTCATAATCCGGAATCGTAATACCGAACTCGTCCTCTAAGGCATTAATTATTATGACCCTGGCAAATGAATCTAAGCCAAGATCATTTCGCAAATCCGTATTTAATCCTACCTTCTCTTTCTTCTCGAGATTCTCCTCGATTGTTTTTATCACTCTTTCTTCTAGACTCACTTTATCCTCCTAGATTACGCAATCATTCCAAGATAACACCTGGTAGAATTAGCACTATCGCACATAACTGCGCAGATATTGCAATCTGTACATTTTGAGGCGTATTCCTGATTTGCCGTTAATTTGGATACAAAATCCGGCTCACAAATAAACGGCCTGCACAGGCTCACAAAATCGGTTTCATTTCTTTCTATGGCGTCAGTCATTTCCTGTTTTGTCCTAAAACCGCCAACGCATATAATAGGAATTTTGGTGTGTTGCTTGGCTATTTTCGCAAAAGACAGATTATACGTAGGCGTGAACATTTTGAGACTCGGTTTCACGAAGGGATAAAGAAACCATTTTCTAAAAAACCTGCCAATCGCGCCGCCTGTCTTATACTTAGGGGTATATTTTAGGATTATATCCAAGGGAACGGTTCGGCCCCGAAAAATACTTAACGCATGATCCATGGTGCCATAACTTATTTCGATAGCTTCAACTTTCTTCTTATCCAAAAAACGTATCAGTTGCACAAACTGCTCTTGGGTAAAATTATTGCCGTAATCATCTCCGGAGCTTATTTTAACCAATAATGGAAATTCAATCCCACATTGTTCTCTAATTTTATCAATAACAACTTCCAAAAAATATGTGCCAATACCGCGCTCTTTGTCTATGCCAAGAATATCTTTCCGGTTATTAATAGACGGTAAAATAAATTGATGGACAAGATAACCATGAGCCGCATGTAGCTGTACGCCGTCAAAACCGGCCCTTTTACACCTCAAAACAGCATCTGCAAAACGTTGCGCCAAAGATAAGGCTTCCTCAGCCGTTAGCTGCCTGGGAGTACTGTCGAAATAAAACGATCTTCTTGTGGATACGCCTTTCACTTGCTCACCTGTGGCTTTAGATATGGTTTGCCGACCACAATGAGCAATTTGCATTATGATTTTCCCACCATTCGAATGCACCCGATCAGTCATCCGCTTATATACGGGAATCTTCGCATCTTCATCAATGCCACCCTGTCGCGGATGCATCGCCCTGCCACAAGGAGATATATAAACAAAACCTGTGATAATTGCCCCGATTTCGTTTCTAGCTAAAGCAGTATACATCTCCAAGTATTCATCGGTCGGGAAGCCATGCGCATCGCACATCCCTTCATAGGTAGCGGAACGTACTATTCTATTAATTAAGGTTAGGTTGCCTACTTTTTCCGATTGGAAAAGTTTACTCATGATTTCGGATTTCCGTGTAAATCAAACAAGAATCCCACAAATACATATGACATTATAAACAACCATAAAGCGAGGTCCGGATTAAAAAAAGCGATAACTGTTGCTTCTCCGCAAACACATGCGCGAAAATTTGTTTTTAGCGAATCGTATGTTTTTGGGCCTTGGGGATTCCGATAATAAAGCCACCCGGTCCATGCCTGTAAAAACACGGTTATACAACCTAGCATAATAAAGGTATTATTAGGTTTCACCCATAACAGATTCGTGGATTTTAAAATAATGAAAGCGAGGGTTGGTAAAAAAGTAGCGAAAAGTGCCATTAACCGAGCTTTATGTAATCCGTATTTTACGACTAGGGTTTGTTTACCTGCGGCCTTATCCCCTTTATAATCCTTAAAATAAGTGTAAAACGTCATCAAGGCATTAATAATCCAGACAAGAAACAACGCAGAGGCGCGATGCGATACTAGGAAGGTCGCCTGAGTTGGGCCGCAGGCATAAAACCCATAGAAAGAAGCCATGGTGATCATCAACCCAAATACAACATTACCTAAAATGCTATACCCTTTCGCATGCTCATATACGATATTAAGTAACACTCCGGCTACAAGATAAATAATCGCTATCGGCTCCAGATAAAACCAAGTAACTGCAACGCCAAAAAGAAGTATAGCTATTGAAAGAGCAAGCGCCTTCTTAGCGTCAAGCTCTCCGGTAACCATCGGTCGATCCGGAGCATTAATCCTGTCTTCTTTGAGCCCCAAATAATCATTAATTATCTGGTTAACTCCCCAACCTATAAATAATAAAAATAAGATGACTATCTTTTTCTCTTGGCTAGGGAGAACCTCGATTGTTTTTTCAAGGTGGCCCTTAGCTAACAATTCATAATAGGCTACTCCAATCCATCCTGCCATGCCGGTTACAAAAGAATAATAAAGTCGCATCGATTTAATATACGCTCTGATAAACTTTATCACTTTGTCACCCCCTTCTTATGAACCCATAGCTTTAAAGTGTCGATTCAAACCAACTTTTGACTTCTGGTAAAAATTCTTCACGAAAATCTTTCATTAGGTATTCTGCATGAGACCCATTCTTGATAATCAACAGTTTTTTGGAAGATTGCACTTTGTCATATAAAACTTGAGAATGCCACGGCCTGATTACCCAGTCTTTTTCGCCATGAATAAACAAGATTGGCAAATTTAATTTTGCCACATTATCAATCGGCTTTTCTTTCTTAAGCCAGAACGGCCCAGCCCGAAAACCTCTTCCCTTCCATCCTTCCGCTGTAAATAAGGTATAAGCCAAATCGCCCTTCAAGTTGAGTTTCCAAAGCTGATAATCAACCTTATTCGGATCCGATGCCGCGCTCACGCAAATGAGCGAATCAGCCTTACTGCCATGTGATAAGGTATTAATAGCTATACTTGCTCCCAACGAAAACGCGATAATACCCACCTTTTTATATTTCCCCTCTACAAAATCTAAGGCGGCTTTCAAATCTTTTTCTTCTCGACTAGTCCATGTATACAAACCGCTGCTTTTGCCGTGACCTCTAAAATCAAACATAAGAACATCGTACTTATCGGTCAAACTGTCTGCCAGCTGTTTTAATAGAACAGCATCCTTGCTGTTATAAAAACCATGCGCGATTACAACAACTTTATCATGCTCGCCTTTATAGTGACGATACGCAATCTTCTGGTGATCTGGTGTCGTTAGAAAACCCGATACGATCAAAGGAATAATCACAAAACTTCTTTTCATAATTACCTATAAGTATTACTTACTCGAAACCAAACTAGATTCTAGTTCTCCTGACCACTTCACCAAAAGCCCTGAAAGACGTCCCAGCTCATCTTTAGGTAATAAATTAGATACCTCAGAAATCCTTTTATAGTAACCAGGCCAAACCTTATCGAGAAGTTCTGAGCCTACCTTGTTTATCCGAATAAGGTTTACTCTTCTGTCTCTTTTTTGGCTCAAACGTTCGATATATCCTTCGCTTTCAAGTTTATCAATAAGGTGGGTCATGTTTGAAGCGGTTACTATTAGCTTCCGGCCTATCTCTATCTGGCTTATACCCTTATCTTTGCCCTGATGCTTGATAATCATCATGGCGTTAAACTTTGCAGGTGTGAGCTTAAAAGGCCTTAAATAATTAGCGATAGTCTTTTCAAGCAAAGAATATGCCCCTGCAAGACCGTAAATTGCCCCTTCTAAAATATTATGCTTCCCTACTTCAATCCCAAAACGACAAAGCGGCTTCATTAGAAACATCTCCTCTCAATATTAAATAGTTTAATATTAAATAGTTTAATTGTCAAGTATTGATTTAAAAAATAGAGGTAACTCGCGTGAGGACGCCCAGAAATACGGCGCGGCAGAAAGACTCTCTGTATACAGGTAGAAAAAAGGCTATTGATTGGATACGGTCAATAGCCTTTAAACTGTGATAGTTGATATACTCTATCTAGCACTATCTTTGTAAAAAAACTTCCACAATTTTTATGAAGAGAATATCAAATAGAGCTTTGGTCTTCCGAATCATAGTGATACTTTAAATCCTTGCTTCTTAATAAAAACAAAAGATTATCTCTTCTTTCTCTTTTGCCTTTTACTTTTATATAAGCAATATAAATCTTCTCAAATAAGCACTCAACATTAAATTTTTTTTCTGCATGAGAACAAATAACTTTCATAAAATCAAAATTAGCCCTCCGAGAAGGACCGATTAGATAAATATTCTCTATTCCTACTTTTAATAATTTTTCAGCATATTTCAAATAAGGGTTGATGTTCCCTACTAATACTTTCCATGATTTGGCAACAATCATTACCCCAAAACGACAATATCTTCCGTTAAACATATAGCTCTTTTCCTGGCCTAGTTCTCTTTCCGAATAATCTTTAAGAAAATCAATTAAACCGTTTACTTCAGAAACGATAACATCCTCACGCTTCTTACCAAAAACTTTATTACCCAAATAATTAAGTTCTTGTATGAAAACAGGTAAAAAAAGACCTACTTTATCAATAAGACTATATTTATCAAAATATTCTGAAACTTTTTTGCTTCCTTCTGTTTTTGGTATTAAGAAATCTTCAAGAAATTGGTCTACGATTCCAGGCTTTTCTTTGTCAAAAAACTTTTTAGCTACATATAGATCTATCGATTCTTTCTGAGTTGGTGAAATATAACGTTTAGCTTTTTTTAAAACAACCTGTGATATAAAAGTCATAGTAGCTAATACAAAGTTTTTATTTTGATCTTCGCTCTTTCGCAATCGTATAATTAAAGCATTGTCTTTTAAAAAGCTTGATTCCGTTTCCTCTTGTTCTATCCATTTTATTTTTATGGCAGTAGATTCATAATTATGAATTTCTCCAACTAGTTTTTTATTGAAATCATTTACATGTCCTTGAATATCATGCGCAATGTACTTCTTCTCAGCGCCTTTCCAAATAAATCTAACGAGTCTCCAAAATTTAGATGCCCATATTTCAGCCTTCTCAGGATTCAGGAATATAAGCACCAAAACCAAACCACCGCCGCCAAGAAAAGCTGCAAGATATTTTATTAATAGATCCATTTATTAACCTATGCCCTTCTCTCCAACATATTCATACATTTTCTTAATACACTCAGCCTTTTCGCAAACCAATTTAATGTCACCAGATTCAGGAAATAAAGCCTGTAAGTTAGTCATATTGATAATGCAATCACAGAACTTACATTTTCTCTCACCCTGACTAACATCATCAAGAATGTTAAGGTTTTTTAAAACGGCCTCAAGATCTTTATCGTGAACTGCTTTTATTTCTTTTTTTAACATAATAACCTCTTCGCGCTTACTAAAATAAGGTGAAAAATCCGAAACGTTTTTTTATCGAATTCCGGGGACACAATACTCAATTAAAAAATTAAGTGTCATGTCCCCGGAATTCTTTAAGCTGTCGGTTTTCTTCTTCCAGCGCTTTGAGTTTACGTAATTCCGTTATCCCCATACCGGCATATTTTTGCTTCCACTTGTAAAATGATGCTTCCGATACCCCCATCTCACGACAAATATCTTTTGTCGCTATTCCGGTCTCATGACGCTTGAGGGCATAAGCAATTTGCTCTTCCGTAAACCGTTTTTTCATCCGTACACCTCCTGATTACGGCCTCAGTATAGCCTAAAATACTCAACCAGGAAATGGTACATTTTTTAGGGATAAGGTCAATTTTCGCTTTATTATACCACTGATTTTAAACTATTGACATCAAGAAAGTGGCCAGATTTGGCCAGATTTCT
>JAHIKK010000122.1 GCA_018897555.1 Candidatus Omnitrophota bacterium | reverse complement strand
TTAACAAAAGTATTAGCCGAAGGCAAGGGCGTTTCCGTGAGGAAGGGTCTGAAGGAAGCTGGAGTGCAAAGCTATGAGCCGACGAACAGAAACAGCATACAAGGCCAAGTTTCCGGGTGAGTTAGCACAACATAACGAAGCCCTGGGTTCAGGAGATATGGTAAATGCTGCGGTTGTGTAGCGAAAGTTCACGCTCTTATCCGGGGAGGTCTGTCCGACATGCGGTCAGAATACTGACAGCGTCTGATGCGGCAACGTATCGGGTGATCGGGCAGGAGTCAGCAGAGGTCATATTAGGCGCAGGAGAAACGAGCCGCACAAGAGTGCGGAGGACTCACCCCGCCGAAGGACTGAACACAGAGCAGGGAAGGAGCCTTAATGAGTTCTCATGACATGAAGAATCCGAACGGAGGAGTGAACATGGGGCACGTCATTGAACCGCCCGACCCAAATAGTAACCTTTTGGAACTGGTGCTTTCCCGTGATAACATGCATTTGGCATGGAAGCGGGTCAAGTCGAATAAGGGAGCTCCCGGAGTTGATGATATTTCCATCAAGGAGTTTCCTGACATTATCCGTGATAAATGGGGAGGCATCCGTGAATCTTTAATGGAAGGCACCTATGAGCCTTCACCCGTTTTGCGAGTCGAGATACCCAAGCCGACTGGGGGAACCCGGCCTTTAGGTATTCCGATTGTTTTAGACAGACTGATTCAGCAGGCGATTGCCAGGGTTTTGACACCAATTTTTGATCCTGAATTTTCGGATTTTAGTTATGGTTTCAGGCCTGGGCGATCTGCCCATGATGCAGTGCTTAAAGTGCGTGAATATATCCGGCAGGGTTATCGTATGGCCGTGGATATGGACTTGTCGAAATTTTTCGATACCGTAAACCATGACGTGCTTATGCACCGAGTGGCACGAAAAGTTCATGACAAACGGTTATTGCGCCTTATTGGAAAATATTTACGTGCCGGGGTTAAAATAAATGGCCGTTTTCAAAATACCCGTATGGGTGTTCCACAAGGTGGCCCACTTTCACCCCTGCTTGCCAATATCCTTTTAGATGATCTTGATAAAGAGCTGGAAAAGCGTGGTCACAGGTTTGTTCGGTATGCCGATGACTTCATCGTTTTGGTGAAAAGTCAGCGTGCCGGGGAACGTGTGATGCACAGTGTTCAAAGATTTCTTAAACGCAGGCTCAAGCTCAAGGTTAACGCAGGCAAAAGCAGTGTGTCTCCAACTGACCGTATCACCTTCCTTGGTTTTACCTTTAAGGGAACCGGAATTCGGTGGTCTGATAAAGCCTTCCGGGAGTTCATAAGGCAGGTAAAGCGTCTGACAGGTCGCAGTTGGTTCGTCTCGATGGATTATCGCTTTAAGAAACTTACGCAGTATATCCGTGGCTGGATGAACTATTTTGGAATATCGGAATATTACCGACCAATTCCTGAATTGGATCACTGGCTGCGCAGACGAGTGCGTATGTGCTATTGGAAACAATGGCGCTTTTGCCGGACAAAGGTGAGAAACCTTTTAAGTATCGGCGTTTCACTTAGAGCTGCCATCTCAGTTGGAATGAGCCGGAAGGGCCCGTGGCATCTGGCACGGACTTTAGCAACACAGGCCGGCATGACGAATCAGTGGTTGAAGAAACAGGGGGTAATCTCCATTAAGGAACTTTGGGTGAATATTCACTATCCGGCTACGGCCCGATAAGCTTTGTGAAACGCCCGGTGCGGACCCGCATGCCGTGGTGTTGTGGGGAGGGGGAGAGAAAAACTCCCCCTTACCCGATTGTGCAGACCCAAAGCCGCCTCTTACGATACCAATTAAGTTGTTTGAACGAGAGACAATATGATGTAGATATGATCTATGAGTTCAGCGAATATGCTCTTTAGCTCCAACTTTTCTATAGTTATGTGACCCTTTGCTAATCTACTCAGACTTTGTTGCAGGTAGTTCCACCGTTCTTCCTGCTCTTTAAACCGATCACGTGGTGTTCCGCGATCTACAAGCCGATCGGCAATCTCGGGCCAATTCAACTTTTGTTCCCGCGGGTGCTTCCTGGCAAGTTCGAACAGTTCACCTTTAAAGTGCTCCAGCACGTTTCGCATGGCGATACCGGCACTTACCTGGCTGATATTATTTGCCAAGCATTTTTTTACATAATTAGATGCTTGTTTGAACTCGTCCCCCAAGCTTGGCTTCAGATTGCTTAGGAGATTTAGAACTTCTCCCTCACGTTCCAACCGATCCTGCAGTTTTAAGTACTCGTTACTATGGCGGCTTCCCCACTCGCTTATCGGCACCACAACACTCCCTCGAGCTTGATCTGTGATTGTATAAACATATGCGGCTGTGGCTGCCGTGCTGCCTGCTGAAGAATTCAGAAGTTTTAAGTCTATCTCCGATATTTGAGGCAAGGCTCGTTGCACGATTTCCAAATCCTGACACAATGAACTGTTAAGATTGCCAGACAGGGGTGTTATTATTTCATCTGGTGCGTCTGACAAGGCTGAAGTCTCCCATGATGCTAATTCCAACAACTGTTGGACTTTGGGGACCGCATCCGCAATGGTTTTTGCCTGACTCAACCAGTTGCTGATATATGTCTTCTTTTTACTTGCGAGTTTTCGAGGATCGGACATAAGTTTTTCCTATTATCTCTGCACAACAATTATTATTTTAATATTGAGTTAAATAACATGCATATTGAGACAAATTTAAGTGAAAATTATGAATTCAATCAATATATTGATAATATTTATAATAAACATCAGAATATTTTAATATTGATTGTGAAGATTAGAAGTAAAACCAGGAAAATAAGGGGTCGGGTCCACATTTGCCCCTTGCTTTTTCTATTTATAAACCATATCATTTTTATCTAATTGAAATCAATCTAAAATTTTAACCCCGCTGAATGTGA
>JAHIKK010000027.1 GCA_018897555.1 Candidatus Omnitrophota bacterium | reverse complement strand
AGCAGTTTGGATAAATTAAATCCTTTAAGCCTTTAAGCAACCCCCGCAACATAAAGATATAATATCAATGAAAATTAGGTTTGTCAAAGTAATTGGCATACGAAGGTGTTGACAGGCGGCTTTATCGATAGTAAAATAAAAAAATGGAAAAACTGGATTCTACGGAATTAAAAGTTAGGTTATTCAATTTATTAAACCAAGAGGCCTTAAAAAGAGGCAAGTTTGTCCTTTCTTCGGGTAAGGAAAGTAATTATTATCTTGATGGCCGCATCATTACCTTAAGTCCGGAAGGCGCATATCTGGTTGCCGGAATAATCCTGGAGATGATCAAAGGCCAAGCTTTGGATGCGATCGGCGGTCCGACTTTAGGGGCCGATCCCATTGTCGGAGCCCTGGCGGCATTAAGCTATATCCATAAACAGCCGATTAAAACATTTATTGTGCGTAAACAAGCCAAAGAGCATGGGACGCAGAGGCAGGTAGAAGGCCCGGAGTTAAAAAAGGGTGACCACGTGATTCTAATCGATGATGTGGCTACCAGCGGCAAAGCCATTCTGGAAGCCAAGCAGGCTTTGGACAAAATCGGAGTAATTGCCCAGAAAGCAATCGTGATTGTTGACCGTAACCAGGGCGCTGCTGAAAATTTAGCCAAAGCAGGCCTAAAATTAGATTCAATTTTTAAGATCGCTGATTTTGGCCTTTAGGTGCTCTGGTGAAAAGAATAAAAATTGTAGTAGTCGGCGGCGGCCCATCAGGAATGATGGCGGCAATCCGGGCAGCGACTCTTGGCCAGGATGTAACCCTTCTTGAAAGAAAAAATACTTTAGGTAATAAACTCCTCTTAAGCGGCAAAGGCCGCTGTAATCTCACTAATACCGAAGATCTCCAGTATTTCCTGAAACGTTTCTCTAAGAGCGGCGACTTCTTAAGGGATGCTCTTAAAAAGTTTTTTTCCCAAGAGTTAATCTCTTTTTTCGAGGAGCGTGGTTTAAAATTAAAAGTTGAGCGTCAAATGCGCGTGTTTCCTCAAAGTGACCGCTCTTGTAGTGTCCTGGATATATTAAAAAAAGAATTGGAAAAGCTTAAGGTAGAGATTATTTACAAAAGCAAGGTAGTGGATTTGCTGGTTAAAGACGCAAAAGCCCGGGGAGTACGTTTAGAGAACGGGAAGGATATTGCCGCTGACCGGATAATTTTAGCCGGCGGAGGGGCAAGCTATAGTTTTACCGGTTCAGACGCATCGGTAATAAATATCGCCAAAAAATTCGCTCATACGATTGTTCCTTTACGGGCAGGTTTAGTTCCTTTGGATGTAAAACAAAATTATCCTAAAAAATTAGAAGGTTTAACTTTGCGGAATATCAGGCTGAAGTTTTCCGACGGCAAAACGCAGGTTATTTCCGAGATCGGGGAATTAATTTTTACGGCGGCCGGGATATCCGGGCCGCTGGTAATTACTTTAAGCGGCAAGGTCATTGATTTACTGGGGCCGGAGAGCAAGGTTTATGTGGATATAGATTTAAAGCCGGCATTATCCAGCGAACAACTTGACGGCCGCCTGCTTCGGGAGTTTAAATCTAATTCTAAAAAAATTATTCAGAATACGCTTAAAGAATTATTACCCTTGCGTTTAATTAAAGTTTTTATGGAGGCCACAGGAATCGGCCCGCTTACAAAATGCAGTCAGATTACCCAGGACCAAAGACAAAAGATAATTTCTTTACTTAAAGGTTTTCGAATGGAGATTTCCGGCCCGCGGCCTCTGGAAGAGGGGATGGTTACCCGGGGAGGAGTCAGCCTAAAAGAGATAAATCCGCGCACCATGGAATCGCGCTTGATTAAGGGCTTATATTTTTGCGGGGAGATGATTGATGTAGATGCGGATACGGGCGGGTTTAATCTTCAGGCGGCTTTCTCGACGGGTTATTTGGCTGGAGAGAGCGCAGCATCAGGTTAGCGGGTCCAAGCCACCCGCTAACTAATTGGATTATATGAAAATATACTTAGCTTCTAAATCTAAGGCCAGGAAGAAGTTGTTGGAGAAATTTGGCCTGAAGTTTAAAATCCTTCCTTCTAAAATTAAAGAGCAAACCAGCCGTGGTAATTTATCCTACGTTCAGCTTGTGCAAACCAACGCTCGGAACAAGGCCGTAGATGTAGCTGTCAGCTTAACCGAGGGGATCATTATTGCTGCCGATACTATCTGTGTGCAGGATGGCAAGATATTCGGTAAACCGAAAAATATACCAGATGCCCGTCGGATGCTTAAGCAGCTATCCCGTAAGCCGCAATGGCTTTATACCGGCCTGGCAGTTATAAAAAAAGATAAGCGCAAAGAAAGAATTGCCCTGGATTATGAAAAAACAAAAGTTTATATGGATCGCTTAAGCGATAGAGAGATTAATAACTATTTTAAACAGGTTTCTCCGTTGGATAAAGCGGGGAGTTTTGATATTCAGGGCAAGGGGGCATTTTTTATCAGGAGGATAGATGGCTGTTTCTATAATGTCGTCGGCTTGCCTTTGCGAAAACTCTATCGTATTTTTCAGAAACTGGGCGTGTTTTCTTTAATTTGTTTTGTCTGGGTGCTCGCCGGCTGTTCTACCGAATATAACCTGGCGACCAAGCAGGAGGAGAAATATTATTATAGTACGGATCAAGAAGTGCAGATCGGCCAGTCAATTAACCGCCAGGTGGAAAAGGAATTAAAATTTTCCAGTGACCCTTTACAGAAAAAACGCGTAGAGGATATCGGTAAGAAAATAGCCGCGGTAAGCGACAGAAAAGAGATCGATTACTATTTCCAGGTTTTGGATGATGATACGGTAAATGCCGTTTCTCTGCCCGGAGGTTATGTCTATGTCAACAGCGGATTATTGGATAAAGTTTCTAGTGATGATGAGTTGGCCTGTGTTTTAGCGCACGAAGTAGGCCATATTGTCGCCCGGCACAGTATCAAAAAACTCCAGGCAATGCAAAGTTATTCTATATTAAGATTATTAGTGGCCGTTGCTCCCGGTACAGGAGGTGTTGGCCCTGCCGCCGATGCTGCTTTTACTCAATTTCTTCTTGGTTACAGCCGGGAGAGTGAGTTGCTTGCGGATCAATTGGGGACCCGCTACGCTAAATTGGCAGGTTATAACCCGCATGGTATGATTACTTTTTTAACCAAACTGCAGGATATAAACCGCAGAATGCCGCTTCAGGAGCGTTCATATTTTAAGAGCCACCCGTATGTGCCGGACCGGATCAGGGTAGTTAAACAGGAGCTGAATGAAGAAATTAATTTTAGCGATTACATTAATATTGAACAAAAACCCCATGAACCCCGTTAGAGGCAGGACGCCAGAGGCGTCCGACGGTTGCCTTCGGCAACCTGCCTCTAACGGGGTGAATAGAATAATTTGTTTACTCACCTTATTTTTGTTAGTAATTCCTGCTCTTCAGGCAGGGGAAATACTGCGGAGAGAAAATATGGATAAAGATCTGGCTTATTTAAATGCAATCAATCTCAAAAATCCTTTTGGAGTATTGGAGTTTTTACACTGGAATCATTCTTGGAACAGTTATAAATATTCCTGTAATCGTGATTTAGAAAAAGCTGTTTCCTTAATGCCAGAGGCGGGGGTGGGTTGGGTCAGGGTGGATTTTTTATGGGGAGATATTGAGCCGCAAGAGGGCAGCTTTGATTTTGCCAAACATGACTGTATTGTTGAGCTGCTCAAAAGCAAAGGCATGCAGATCTTAGGTGTTTTACAGTATAGTGCTGATTGGGCGTCGGCCTGCGGGAAATGGAATTGTCCGCCTAAGGAGAATAAGCTATTTGTGAATTATGCAGGTAAAGTTATCGAGCGTTATAAGTCCGCAGTTAAATACTGGGAGCTTTGGAATGAGCCGGATTCTGCTACTTACTGGCAAGAGCAAGATGGGTTGAAATCCTACTGTGTCTTGTTAAAAGAAGTTTATACCAAAGCCAAGCAAATTGACCCGGAGTGTAGGATTTTAAACGGCGGGATTGCCAATGGCATTTCTAGTATTAACCACTTGTATGATCATGGCGCCAAAGATTATTTTGATATATTAAATATCCATTTCTTCGAGACGCCGCAGCATACCGGCGGGATTAAGGCAGTGGCAAGTTATCCGAAACTGGCGTATAAAATTATGCAGCGTAACGGAGATCAGGACAAGAAAATTTGGATTACCGAGATTGGCTGCCCGGGGGTAAAAATGGGGTTAGCCGTAGATAACTGGTGGATGGGCAAGAATCCTACTGAGAGTCAGCAAGCAGCATGGTTAAAACAAGCGTATACGGAATTATTGAAAGATGCGCATGTTGAGAAGATCTTTTGGGCTTTCTTCCGGGATACCCGAAAACATTGGGATAATGGCGTAGATTATTTTGGTTTAGTGCGCTGGGATTATTCCCGCAAACCTTCTTTTAAAGCCTATCGAGAGTGTTACCGGGAGTGGAAGAAGAATAAACCCATGGAGCTTAAAGGCAAATAAGTGCGGAGGAAGAGACTTTCCCGTTTCTATAGATTAAACCTTTCAGAAACGGGATCCCGCCTGAATATGTATCAGTCTGGCGGGAGAACTTACCATTAAATTTTTAAGTGCGGGAGGAGGGAGTTGAACCCTCAAGGGTTGCCCCACACGCTTCTGAGACGTGCGCGTCTGCCATTCCGCCACCCCCGCGAAAATTAATCTTAAGTATATATTAGCCTCTTTATCCTGTCAACCAGTTAAAAAAGGGACCGTTTCTATTTTTCTAGCATTAGACTCGAGAAAAATAGAAACGGTCCCTTTTTTATAAATGAATTGCAGCAAGGTTTTTTTGCTGTTATAATAATAATTTACGAAAAAGCCTGCATTCTTAAGCAGGTGAGGAGGGGCAATGTTTTTAGAGCAATTCAAAATTACCGGCCTGGCCATGGCCCAGATATTTCTTCTGGGTGGTTTGGGCTATCTTCTCGTTAAGAAAAACATCCTTTCTCATGAAGGGCTGGATGCTTTAAGCCGTCTGGTGATTCAGATAATCTTCCCGGCTTTAATTTTCGCCCAGATGCTTAAGAACTTCCGCTTTAACCTTTATCCGGACTGGTGGATTTTTCCGTTAATTAGCCTGGCGATTACAGTTACGGGTTTAAGCGTAGGATGGCTGCTCCTTAAATTGTCAGGGCTAAAAACTCATAAGCTGCAGTTTTTAAGTTTAGTGGCTTTTCAAAATTCAGGGTATCTTCCTTTAGCGATGGCCGCGGCGATATTTACGGGCCAGCAGGCTAATGATATATTTATTTTTATTTTCTTGTTCCTGCTGGGTTTTGACCTGGTGGCCTGGTCATTAGGTATTTATCTGCTTACTTATGAAAAACAAGTCAAATTCAAATTGCGGAGTGTTTTTAGCCCGCCGGTAATCGCCAACTTAACTAGCCTGGTGTTGATCGCGCTGGGTTTAAATAAGTTTATCCCGGATGTTTTATTTAAACCTTTATCCATGGTGGGTAATTGTACTTTGCCTTTAGCGATGTTAGTAGTCGGAGGCAATGTCGCTTTAGTGCAGCTGAAGAATATCGATAGGAAGACAACTTTTATATTTTTGTTAGGGAAATTAATTATTCTACCGATATTAGGCATAGTGATCGTTTTGAAACTTGCGTTGCCGCATTTATTGGGTTTTCTGATTGTAATGCAGCTGGCCATGCCTTCGGCAACCTCTTTAAGCGTGATTATCCGCCGTTTTAACAAGCAGGACGCTTTAATCAGCCAGGGGGTATTTTTTAGCCACATCATCGGTTTGTTGACCATACCCTTATTTTTAAGTTTATATTTATTCCTGGTTATGCTAAAATGAGCAATATTATCGCCACTAACCGTAAAGCGTACAGGGATTATGAAGTCCTGGAGTCTTTAGAGTGCGGTATTGAATTAAAAGGCTCGGAAGTAAAATCTTTACGCGCCGCCAAGATTAATTTAAATGATAGTTTCGCCCGCTTTGAAGAAGGTGAGATTTTTTTATATAACGCGCATATCAGCCATTACGCGCAAGCCAGCTATTTAAACGTTGATCCGGACAGGCATCGTAAACTCCTGCTGCATAAGCAGCAGCTGGAAAGAATAAACGGCAAGCTTACCCAAAAAGGCCTGACCTTAATTCCGTTAAAGATTTATTTTAATGCCCGGGGTTTCGCGAAAATAGAGCTCGGGCTTTGTAAAGGTAAAAAACTCTACGATAAACGGGAAACTGTTAAGCGCAGGGAAACCGATAAACTGCTGCGCCGGGTAATCAAAAATAGAAGAGGCTGATCGTTTTTTAAATCAGGACTTTGTTAATTTTCAAGGCGTTGGATAAGCCTCTGGGATTTGATTTTTAAGGTTTCAGCGATAGTTTTGTTCTTTGATAAGAGGCAGGT
>JAHIKK010000026.1 GCA_018897555.1 Candidatus Omnitrophota bacterium | reverse complement strand
TCGGGTAATTCTTCTTCCTTTACTATTTCCTTTAGCTTCTTCTCTTCCCCCATCACATCTATCTTCGGCAAAAGAGGAGGTTTTTCTATCTCTACTTTGACTACTACATCTTCCGGCGGACTATCTTGATGCGATGCCATATTTACTCCAGGCATACCCAAAACTAGGCAGTGCCCCATTAAAGAAATCAAAAATGCGGTTTTAATTGCTCTATTGCTTTGCATCTTCCTCTGCCTTAGTTGAAATAACCAGCCCTTCTGCTTCTGCCTGTTTTGCAATATCCATAACCTTGACAGCCAGGCCTAAATCTATCTTTTCATCAGCTTTAATAATTACGGTTTTCTTCTGTGATTTATTTAATTTTACACGCAGTTTCTCTAGAAGATTGTCCAAATTGACCTTTTCTTCGTTCAGATACAGATCATTATCATTCGTAATGGATATAATAACATCTTCCTCGGGGTGAAGCTTTGCTGTACTGGCAGTTGGCAAGGTGAGCTTTATCCCCGGCTGGGTAACAAAATGGGCTGAAAGCATAAAGAATATCAAAAGTAAAAACACAACATCTATCAAAGGGGCAATGTTTAAACGGGTATCTACTCTTTTCCTTCCTTCAAATTCCATAACTATCATCCTCTTTTTTATCAGGCATGTTCGATTTCCAAAAGCTCTCCTGCTCCATCTTTCATCCGGGCACCTATATTGTCTACTTTACTTTCAAAGTAATGATAGGCAACCAAGGTTGGAATGGCCACAGATAACCCTGCCGCCGTAGTAATCAATGCCTCCCAAATGCCTCCGGCTAAAACTGAGGCATCTACTCTGCCGCCTAATTCCTGTATTTTTATAAAGGCCTTAATCATCCCGGTCACGGTACCCAATAACCCTAATAAGGGAGTAATATTGCCTATAATGGCTAAACCGCTTAAATTTTTCTCCAATTGCCGGATAATCCTGGAACCAGCGCGGGAAATCATTTTTTCCTGTTCTTCTATGCTTCTTTTACGGATGCGGATTACAATAGCTAAAATATGAGCAACCGGATCGTTAACGCTTTCACATAATTTTAAGGCTTCATCAGCCTTGCCTTCTTTTAGAAAATTCTTCACCCTTGACAATATATTTGGAATTTTTATTCTGGCTCGATGCAGCTTATATAACCGTTCCAGGATAATGGTAACCGAAATCACCGAACACAATAAAATCGGCCACATCAAAAAACCACCCTTCATAAGAAATTCAAACATACCCCTACCTCCTTTTAACTATCTCAAAAAAACTAAGCTTGCCTCCTTATCCTGCTTAAAAAGAATAAGAAAGGCTGGTATAGATAAACCGTCCCGGTTCATTGACTATTTTTACGTTCGCCCCACCCGGATCAGTCGGGTCGTATTCATAGGAATTCGCAACAGCGTATTTTTTATCAAACATATTATCGATGCCAAAGTTTAAGCTGAATCCATTTATGAATGATAAACTCCCTTCCTTCTCATCAAATTGGTATCCCGCCCTAAAGTTAAACACATCCCATCCTTTGAGGGGCGTCTCTCCGGCATCATGGTCAATATCTTTACTCCTCTCGGAATGCACCCACTCATATATCGCGAAGAAACCATTCTTGTCGTAATTCAAGGCGAGTTTTGTTTTAAGCGGGCAGATTTCAGCGAGGTCTTTGTCGTTGTTGTTTTCGGGTTGGTCAAGCTTTCTTCCCCTTTGGTAGGCCAGTCCGCCTTCCACGGCAAAACCATGCCCTAAATCAAAATCAGCGGTTATATCTCCCCCAAAGAGATAGGCATCAATATTAGTGTATGTCCTGACGCCGCTTGTTTTCTGCTCCTGATAAATGAAATCGCTTAAATAGCTGTAAAAACCTTTTGTTTTAATTTTCAAGCGTTCCAGAATCTTTGTCTCAAAGCCAAGATCTGTTTCAAGATTACGCGACGGTTTGAGGTCAGGGTTGCCATAATATGTGGTGGCACCTTCTTGCACATATCTCTCAACTGCCGTAGGTGTTCTGGTAGTTAACCCAACTCCGCCAAAAATATTCGTATCTTCTTGTAAGAAATACTTTAAAAAGAGATTGGCGCTGGGGAAAACATCAGTCTGCTTGTTTTCATCAGTCATAGCTTTACTGAATTTCAAATCCTCCTGCGCTTCTGTGCGAAAAACATCGGCCCGCAATCCGGCTGTCATTGATAACTTACCGATATCGCGCTCCGCTTTGATATATGCCCCGAAATCAAGTTCATCAACATCAGGGAATAACTCATCGTTTAAAATCGCGCCTGTATCTCTGTTTAAAATATCGCCGTACCAGTTGCGATAATAAAAATCAGTCCCGTAGGTAAACAGCGCTGTGCCGCTTGTGGCTTTGTTCTCAATCTGAGCGCCTGTAATAGATGAGATAGCCTCTATCCTTTTGCTATTAACACCGCCTGTTCTATACTTGTCATAAGGATAATGCTCGATCCTGTTATAATACGCAGCCAATTTTAACTGCTCTGAAATCGAGCTAAGGTCATCTATGGTATATTCAACCTTGTTAAGATAGGTTTTCTCCTTCTCGGTATCCATACCCACACGAGGCGTCATAATATCGTTGGCCTGCCCGAATGATGATGAAAAAGTGAGTTTCTGGTTTTCGGCCGGTTTAATGGTAGCCTTACCCCAAAAATCGTGCTTTTCAAAAGCGTCCATATTTTTTCCGTCATCATTATAGGCAGGATTGAAACTGCTCAACTTATTTCCTGCCCCGTCTTTATATTGCCCGGACTTGGAATAGTTATAACCGAATAATCCCTGCAGGGTATCGCTTCCCCCTGTGACAAAGCCACCTTGGCTTAAGTATTCAAAAGAACCAAACTTTGAAAGCAATTCACCATGAAAACCTTTTTGGGTATCTTTTGTGATAACGTTGATATTGCCGCCCAAAGCGCCCGGCACACTCACATCATAAGGCCCCTCTCCTACTTCGATTTTTTGTATTGTTAAAAGATTAATATGAGAAAGCGGTGGATCTTTGCGACTTCCGCATGAGCCTTCGATAAGCGTATCGTCCTGAGTAAAACGCAGGTTACTTTTTGTAAAACCTCTCAAGCCCACCTCATTCCCATAGCCGCTTTTACGGATCATCGAAGCCTCTATCATTTCATCAAAAAGTATTTCTGCTAAATCCACAATCTTGTGGGCCTTGAGAGTCTTGCCCTCTATCTTGCTTTTGCCTTCTCCTATCTCTTCTTCTGCGGTTACAAGAACTTCTCCTAAATTAAATGTGGTTTTACCCAATTCTTCTGCATAAATTAATACTCCCTGCGCAAGGAATATCAACATAAAAAGTATAATTGATAAAATTTTCATAACGACCCAACCTCCTTATATCTAAACCTTAGAAGAAATAAATACTCCTATTCAAAAGTCCTTTTATTGAGGAGAAAGTATAGGAGGAGGGCCCCGGACAAAATAACTTTTATCAAATAATTTTCTATAGGGCTGTTGAAGTCTCCGATAAAGTAAATAAGCTACAAACAGAATAAAAGCAACAACAACTAACGTATATGGTACAGTAGCAAATGAAGCAACAGCTACGAAGTTACAAGACGGGCAATTTTGATGATGCTTACCATCTGCATGGTGGTTATGCAATAAAGGGTGGGCTGTAGAAAGCAAAAGATAAAAAACCACTCCACTCACAAATAATGCAATACCTAAAATTCGTCCTATCCTGATATCTCTCTTCATATTTTATTTACACCGGGAACAAAGTCCCCCTATCTGGACAGAATGATTTTCTACTTTACAGTCCAAGTTCTTTGATATAAAACGCTCAAATTCTTTGAAATTACACAGATCAACTTCTTCTACGCGCCTGCATTTCCTGCAGATGAAATGATGGTGATGTTGATCCGGCATGCGACAGAGGGAATAATACAATTGCCTGTCTTCATGTCCAATCTTTACCAGAATGCCCGCATCCTGCAGTTCTTCCAAAATCCGGTAAACGGTCGAAACCGAGATTCCGGGAAAGTTATTCGTCAGTTTCTCTAGTACTTCCTGAGGACTTAAGTAACTCTTCTTCTTTGAAAAAAGCTCTATAATTGCTTTCCTTTTGGGAGTTATCTTAAATCCCTGCTCTTTAAGTTGTTGTAAATAAAGCTCTATCTTCATATCAATCCTAAATCGAAATGGTTTCGATTTATATTAAACCAAAAAATAACCTCTGTCAAGCTTTTAACAACAACTTTTAACAACAACTAAACTTTATTCTAATTTTAAAGATA
>JAHIKK010000025.1 GCA_018897555.1 Candidatus Omnitrophota bacterium | reverse complement strand
TGTTCATATACCTATAGAATAGCAGAAGTTAGAAGAAAAAATCAAGCAGAATTTTGACGCAACGCATTGAAATGACGTAAGTTATGTATTTACAAAAGTTATATAAAGACAGTTTTTGAAAATAATCTGAAATAAAAATACTTTTTAACAAAGTAATGTCTTTAATTGTCGGCAGGTAAAGGAACAATTTAAATAAGAACAAGTAGAATATGGAAAAATATATTGAAAAGTTTGTGCGCTATCTGGAAATTGAGAAGAACTATTCTCCCCATACGGTCATCAATTATAGATTAGACCTTCAGGGGTTTAATAAATTTATTGCCGGGACGGAACTGGAAAAAATTAATTATTTGGATTTAAGAAAATATTTGGCAGTTTTAAAAGAAAAGAATTTCCGGAATCGTACGGTGGGCCGTCGGCTTTCGGCGTTGCGCAGTTTTTTTAGGTTCCTCTGCCGCGAAGGGTATCTTAAAACTAATCCCATTCTTCTGCTTTCCAGCCCCAAATCAGAAAAACATTTGCCTTCATTTATGACCGAGGATGAGGTTTATCGGCTTATTGAATCCGCTTTTGCCAAAACCCAGGAAGATTTTTTGGGCCTACGCGACCGGGCGATTTTGGAAGTATTTTATTCCAGCGGTTTGCGTATTTCGGAATTAGTCGGATTAAACTTAGAGGACATTGATTTTATCAGCGGTATTCTTAAAATAAGAGGCAAGGGGAAAAAGGAAAGGATCGTGCCCATCGGAGAAACCGCGCTGGCGGCGGTGAGGAAGTATTTGGAAAAAAGAAAAAAGCAAGCGGATGCCTTATTTTTGAATAATCATCATCGGCGCATCAGCGCTCGCGGGGTACGTTTCTTGTTAACAAAATACCTTAAGGCCTCCGGAATTAAGCCGGGAGTTTCCGCGCATACTTTCCGGCATTCATTTGCCACGCATCTTTTAAACCGGGGAGCAGACCTGCGTACAGTGCAGGAGCTTTTAGGCCATGCGAATTTATCTTCCACGCAGATTTATACGCATTTGACCACGGATAAGTTAAAGAGTGTTTATGATAAGGCGCATCCGCATGCTTAAGAAGGCAGTAGTTAGCAGAGGAGACTGTTTGAAATTTAATTTATACCGTCATTCTGAGGAGCGTTAGCGACGAAGAATCTAAAAAGAGATCCTTCGGCTTCGCCTCAGGATGACGGAAAGTGGTATCTCGTAAATAGTCCCTAGATAGTAGGTAGCAGATAGTGGAAAGGGTTATGTCTATAATTTATGATTTAGTATTTTTAATTTTTACGGTTTTATATTTTCCGTTGTATTTTCTCCGCGGAAAATTTAACTCCGGATTTCTTAGGCGCTTGGGTTTTCTACCGGCTCAACTAAATTTGGATAGGCCGATCTGGATTCACGCTGTGAGCGTGGGTGAAGCTATTGCCGTTAAAGGGCTCGCCAGCCAGTTAAGGCAGGCCTATCCCGGTAAAAAGTTGGTTATTTCTACTGTTACTGCTACCGGAAATAAAATTGCCCAGGGTTTAGTTAAGGAAGGGGATTTTTTGACTTATCTGCCCCTGGATTTTAGTTTTATCGTTAGGCACGTCTTAAAGAGGATTAATCCCTGCATGTTTATTATTGCTGAGACGGAGATCTGGCCGAATTTGATTACCTGCCTGGATAAACTGCAGGTTCCGGTAGTTACGGTTAATGGCAGGATTTCGGATAGTTCTTATGGCGGATATCAGTTAATTAAATTTTTTATCCGGCCGATTTTAAGGATGGTTAAACAATTTTGCGTGCAGAGTGATCTTGATGCCTGGCGTTTAGAAAGTTTAGGCGTGGATAAACAAAGAATTCAGGTTACCGGAAACGTAAAATTTGATATTAACCTGGATCCTCCTCTTGAGTTAAATGTTTTAACCTATCGGTCCAAACTTGGGTTGGGCCAGGCGGATAAATTATTAGTTTGCGGCAGCACGCATCCCGGCGAAGAAGAATTAATTTTTGCCGCTTATTCAGAGCTCTTGCTGGCTTTTCCCAATCTGAAACTTCTGATTGCCCCGCGGCATCCTGAGCGCAGTGAAAAGATTTCCAGATTAGCCGCGGATAAGGGTTTTATGCCGGTGCTTATTTCCGGTATCTCCGGCGCCTGTCCAACCTGTATTCAGCGAGCCGTATTTATTTTGGATACGATCGGAGAATTGGTTAATTATTATTCTGCGGCGGATATTGTTTTTGTCGGCGGGAGTATGGTAAAAAGAGGCGGCCATAATATCCTTGAGCCGGCGAGCTTAATGAAACCAATAATTTTCGGGCCGCACATGTTTAACTTTCGGGATATTAGTGAACTATTCCTGGCGAACCAAGCTGCGCTTGTCGCTAGCGATAGCCGGGAGCTAGTGCATAAAGTTAAAGAAATCTTAAACAATAATCTTTTGGCAAAGGGGCTGGTCCAGCGCGCTTATGAGTTAATTATCAAAAATCGCGGGGCAACGCCTAAGAATATTCAGATTATTAAACAATTAAGCCAAGACACCCCGCGCTAATTGGAATTGCGCGGGTGTTATCTAAGTAGATAAGGAGAGTCAATATGTCCGGTGATATTTATTTAACTCAGGAAGGTTATGAGAGGTTGGTCAATGAGTTGGAGCGTTTAAAAACAGTTAAGCGCCGCACAATTTCTAAGGCTATCGGCGAAGCCCGCGCGCATGGAGATATTAGTGAAAATGCGGAGTACGACGCAGCCAAGGATGCGCAGGGCCATAACGAAAAACAAATTGTTGAGCTGGAAGATAAGCTGGCGCGGGTACGCATACTGGATAAGAATATTCCTAAAGATGAAGTTTTAATCGGGGCGACGGTAAAGTTAAAGGATATGGATACACTTGAGGAGCTGGAGTATACCCTGGTCTCAGAACTTGAGGCAGATTATAATCAAAATAAAATTTCAATAAGTTCTCCGGTAGGGGGAGGATTATTGGGGCATAGGGAGAATGAAGTTGTGGAAATTAAGATTCCGGCAGGGATTTTGAAGTATAAGGTAATGAAGATATCGCGTTAGAGTTTGAATGTTAGAGAAAATCGGCCATTTAAAAGTAGAGATCTTTAAGAAGCTTACCAGCGCATGGTCAAAGCTTTACGCAGGAGCAGCCGTAAACAGGTTAGCTAAAATATGGCAAGGTTAAAATACTGGTTATTACTTTCCCGGATTCCCTTTTTGAGCGTGATGATCGCTCCGTATGTTTTGGGCGCTTTATTGGCGAGCCGTTCTTTGGGAATATTCAGCTGGGGAGTTTTTTGGTTTGGATTATGCGGGGCTTTGCTGGTGCAATTAATCGCGCATTACAGCGGAGAAATTTATGATCTTGCGGAAGACCGCTTGAGCGTAACTTTAGAGAAAAACTTTTTTTCTGGCGGAAGCCAGGTGCTGGTAGAAAATATTATTGGCTCAAGAAAAGTAAAAATTTTAATCCGGGTAGTTTTCTTTCTGGCGATCATTATCGGGTTGATCCTGCAATTCTATTTTAAAACCGGAAAGTGGACTTTATTGCTAGGCGCCTCAGGAATAACCTGTGCTTACTTTTATTCTAAGCCGCCTTTGCGTTGGGTGAGCCGGGGAATTGGCGAGATCCTTATTGCTTATGCTTTTGGGTGGCTTTCGGTAAATGCCGGATTTTACCTGCAGGCTTCGCGGTTTGATCTTTTGCCGGCTTTGGTTTGCCTGCCGATTGCTTGCAGCGTAGCCAATATAATATTAATTAATGAATATCCGGATTATCCGGCGGATAAGCAGGGGTTGAAGCAAAATATACTGGTGCGTATAGGCAAAGAAAAGGGGGCGGTTCTTTATGCTTTGCTAGTGGCCTGCGGGGCGGCTACGTTCTTTTTAGCTTTGGCTAAAGGATTACCGGGCCAAGCGGCAGTTTTTTATTTTCCGGTATTTATCCTGGCCCTGATATTAGCCGGCCGGATGTTAAAAGGAGAGTATAAAGACAGGCAGAAGCTGGAAAAAATGTGCGGCTTGACGATTATCGTAAATTTAGGGACCTCTTTAAGCTGCATATTGGGATTATTATTTGGTTAATTAATGCAAAATATAGATTTAAAATTTATGCGTTTGGCGATGGCTAAGGCGCAAGAGGGTATAAGCCAAGGACAAACTCCTTTTGGCGCTTGCATTGTGAAGAAGAATAAGGTGATTGCCTGCAGCCATAACCTGGTTTGGAAAAGTAACAATATCACCGCGCATGCTGAGATGGTGGCAATTAGTTCTGCCTGCCGCGCGCTTAAAACAATAGATCTGTCCTCCTGTACTCTATATTCAACTTGCGAACCCTGCCCGATGTGTTTTTCTGCCTGTCATTGGGCCAGGATTTCACGTATTGTTTTCGGATGCGGGATAAAAGATGCCAGGAATTTTGGTTTTAATGAAATGGAGGTTTCCAATCTGGAGTTAAGGAGATTAATTAAGAGTAAAATTAAAATTACTTCGGGATTGTTAGCAAAGGAGAATATCACGCTTTTTAAATTTTGGCAGAATCAGGTTAAAGCAAAAGCTTATTAGGAGGCGCTCATGTATGCGGTCCAGGTTACTCACAATCAGGATTTAGCTTTTACGGTTAAGGTTGGCGAGAGTGAATTCATTATCGACGCAAAGGGTAAGGGATTGACGCCTCTGGATGCGCTTTTAGCCGGATTAGGCAGCTGTATCGGTGTGTATATTCGTAAATATGCCGAAGGCTCCAAATTAGACCTGAAAAATTTTAAGATAAATGTTTCCGCCCAACTTTGCAGCCAGCCGCCGTTTTCTTTTAAGCTGATTAATGTCCAGATAGATTTAAAAGATTCCGCTCTGGATGAGCGCAGGCAAAAAGCGCTATTGGAATTTATTAAGCATTGCCCGGCACATAATACTTTAAAAGGCAATCCGGAAATTGAATTTCAAGTATTAGGTTAGCTTCGTGCCGGAAGCAAGAGCCGGAAATCAAGAGCTAATATTCTGCAGTAAATTACCTATCCCCTTGTCATTCTTAAGTTTTTAATAGTGTGTGTAAAAGTTTTTATTGCAATTGACGTCAGGAACTGTTAAAATAAAAATGTACTAAAAATGCGTTGAGCTTGAAAGGAATAAAATTTATGCTATACTTATGTATAGAGAAAGCAGGAATGGAACCGAAAAGGCAAACTCCGAGTAATCGGAGGACGCAAAGTTGTGCTTCCGTGAAAGCGGAAAGGCAGACTGCCGAAGTAAAAGAAGTTTTTTAGGGAATTATCCCCGGCAAGTTCTGCTGGGGATTTTTTAATGGAGAGGATAGTATGATAAGCAAGCAAGCAAGCAAGCAAGCAAGCAAGCAAGTATCCTCTTTAAATAAAAATTTTTTAGCTGTCAGTCAGGTTGACAGGAGTAAGCCCGAATTTCTAGAATCATTAGAAATTCGGGCTTTTTTGTTATCTACTGCAACTCCACGTCCGTAAAGTCGTGGAGTTTTACTTTATAAGTTCCGAGAGATCAAAAGGAGGGAAGTAACGATGAAAAAAATTAGATGGCCGGGTTGTAAATATTTTTTATTTTCTATTTGTTTTTTGTCTTTTGTTTTTTGCCTTCCGATAGATAAGGCAGAAGCGAATAATCTTGCGGTTTCAAGTGTTTCTCTAGGCAATGTATCCTTAGGCCAAGTAACGGCAACGGTACAGTTTAATATTTCCTGGGATAACTCCTGGAGAACGACTACTAATTATGATGCGGCCTGGGTATTTGTCAAATATTCCACAAACGCAGGAGTAAGCTGGAATCACGCTACGCTTAAAACCTCAGGCACAAATCCTGCGGGTTTTTCTCAGGGCTCAGGTACGGCTCTGGATATTGTTGTGCCCACGGATAAAAAAGGCGCTTTTCTGCAGCGTTCTGCTAATGGTGCAGGAAGCGTTTCTACAAGTTCTATCCAATTTGTTTGGGATTATGGCGCGGATGGCGTTATAAGCACAAGCACTGTGTGGGTAAAGGTATTTGCCATAGAGATGGTCTATATTCCTACCAGCGCTTTCTATGTAGGTTCGGGTGGAACTGAGACCTCACCATTCTATACCTATCCTACAACCACGAATGCTTATTTAATAAGTTCTGAAGCTGCTATTACCGTGGGTACAGGAACCGGTAATCTCTACTATGTCTCAGGCGTTAATATCGGAGACGCGCTAGGCCCGATTCCCGCGGTTTTTCCCAAAGGATACGCGGCATTCTATATGATGAAATATGATACCTCGCAAGGCCAGTACGCGGATTTTCTAAATACCTTAACCTCAACCCAGGCCGCGACAAGATATCCGGGTCAAACTCTTTATCGTCATACTATTTCAGGGACTTATCCGAATTATTCTGCGTCCAGGCCAGACAGGGCGTGCAATTATCTTTCCTGGGCAGATGTAGTCGCCTACGCAGACTGGGCGGCTCTAAGGCCAATGACCGAGTTGGAATTTGAAAAGACAGCCAGAGGAGTCTCTGTTCCTACGCCCAATGAATATGCCTGGGGAAATACCACGATAACCCAAGCTATAGCTATTTCAGGCATAGAAGATGGCACAGAAACAATAACTACTGTAGGTGCAAATTGTAATTATGGCTCTGCCACGTTTACTGGCGGCGATGCGGGCCAGGGGCCTTTAAGATGCGGTATATTTGCTACTGGTTCAAGCACAAGGGTAACCAGTGGAGCGGGCTATTATGGTGTAATGGATCTTTCCGGAAATTTATGGAAGAGGCCAGTTACCGTAGGTAATACTACAGGCAGGGCTTTTACAGGATTACATGGAAATGGTGCGTTAGATGGGACTGGAAATGCCAATGTTACTAATTGGCCTGTAACAGATGCAGTGGGCGCCGGGCTCCGCGGCGGTAATTGGTACAATGTTGCGACGTTCGCTCGCACCTCTGACCGCTACTACGCGGCGGGCACGGGTTCGAGCCGGAACTTCAATTTTGGCGGGCGCTGCGTTAGGACTTCCCCTTAAATTGCTCTTTGGGTTTTTGTTTTTTTGATATCTTTGATGTCAAAGATTGGAGGAAAATGGATAAGCAAGCAGAAGAATATAAAAGATTGAAAGAGAATTATCCTGAGGAAATATTATTTTATCAGGTGGGGATTTTTTACAAAGTCATGTTTGAAGATGCGAGAAAAATTGCAGATATAGCTGGGCTTAAATTGATGGTAAGCGGTGAAGTTTCTAATCCTATTGAGGTATGCGGGTTTCCCAAAAGCGGATTGGATAAATATGTGGGTAAACTATTGCGTAAGGATTTTTCAGTAGCGATTTGTAATCAGGTGCAAGATGGAAAGGGTCAGATACGGCGCGAGGTGTCGGAAGTAGTTAGGTCTAAAAAACTTTAGCGGGCTGTGAATCGGCAAACCGGCTATCCGAAATCATGAAGAAGATAACACCTGTGGTCGAAAGACATTACAGTTTGATTCTTTGGATGTTGCCTAAAATAAGCAATTTTCCTAAGGACCAGCGGTTTCTTTTGGCGGATAGAATAGAAATAATTCTTTTGGACATTCTGGAAATGCTAATTGAAGCTGTTTATTCCAAGAGAAGGAAGGAAATTCTGGTGAAGGTGAATCTAAAGCTTGATGTTTTGCGTTACATGATGAGAATTGCCAAGGATATGAAGTACATTAATATAAACGCGTATGATTTCTTCTGTCAATCAGTTTTAGAAATCGGCAGAATGGTGGGAGGGTGGTATAAGTCATTAAATTGCCAGGAGCCAGTATCCTGATGTTTAAGGATATCAGGAGCGGTTTCTGGGAAAGGGGAAGTCCAGATGCTATATCCTTCTGAGAATTTTTCAGAAAAGAGTGTAACAACTTTCTATGGAGGGCGTAAAGTCGTTTTCTGTGGGAAGTCCGGTTTTTTAAAAAGGAGTAGCATCGTAATGGGCGCCGGGATCCGCGGCGGTAATTGGAACAATGATGCGACGAACGCTCGCACCTCTGACCGCAACAACGCGGCGAACACGAATTCGAGCCGGAACAACAATTATGGCGGGCGCTGCGTTAATACTTCTCCCTTTATCGCAGACAGGGAAGACAGAGGAGAGGACAGAGAAATCTGCCGCCTCTCTTCTGTTTCCTGGAAAGAAAAACGATGAAAAAAATAAACGATATTTATCCCAAGATAATGGCAAAAGAAAATCTTTATCATTCGGCCTATATGGCTTCGAGAGGCAGAAGATACAAGGATACAACAGCGGATTTTAATTTTTCTCTTGAGGAAGAGACTGACCGTCTATACAAAGAATTACTTGCAAAAACCTATCGTCATGGAAAGTATCGTTTATTTACAATTTATGACCCGAAAAAACGTAATATAGCCGCGGCGCCATTTAGAGACAGGGTTGTGCATCATGCTGTGCACGATGTTATTGAGCCCATAATCGATAAGACCTTTATTTACGATTCCTACGCTTGCAGAAAAGATAAGGGGACGCATAAGGCCTTGAACAGGGCTCAGGGGTTTTTGCGGGCAAATAGGTTTTGTTTTCATGGTGACATAAAACAATATTTTCCTTCCATCAACCGCTCTGTCCTTAAGGGAATTTTAAGAATGAGGATTAAAGATAAAGATTTGCTTTGGCTTTTGGATGAAATTATTGATTCAACTCCTTACAATGACAGCGAAAAGGGCCTGCCTATTGGTAACCTTACTAGCCAATTTTTTGCCAATCTTTACTTAAATGAACTGGATTATTTTATAAAATTTGATTTGCGGATAAAGTATTACCTGCGCTATATGGATGATTTTTTAATTTTTAGTAATGAGAAAATGAGGTTGGTTGAGGTTAAAGAAAGGACAAGAAAATTTCTGGACGGCAGTCTAAAGCTTCGGTTGCATGAAGAGAAATCGCAAATTTATTCTACGTCTAAGGGCATAAAGTTTTTGGGCTTCAGGCTGTTCTCTGAGGACCGCCGGCTTGCTTCGGATAACGTGAAGCGTTTTAAAAAACGGCTTAATAAATTTGAATGTTTATTTGCGAATGGCAAAATGACAAAAACCGCGGTGAAAGATTCTGTCCGCTGCTGGGCAGCGCACAGCAAATACGCTAACACCGTAACCTTACGTAAAAGTATCTTTAATGGATTAGTTAAGAAAAAAAGCGGGATCCGTTATCTGGTGAAAAACTTATTAGTCAATTAACTAAAGAGGTGGATGATGAAGTTGAATATGCCAATTAAGCTAGTGATGGCTATTGTATTGTTCTTCTCGAGTATATGTGTTGCCTTTGCTGATATTGGATTCACCGGCGGCAGTTACGACGGCTATGGCGCAAACGTCTCTGTTGACTTTAACCTTGGCGGGCCTGATGTAACCATTTCTTCGGCTGCTAATCAGAGTTTTGTGGTTGGCCAGGCATCCACGGCTATCTCCAGCATAACCATAACCGACTCAACCGGCGGAGCCATTACTGCGCTTAACGGTTTAAGGATAAGAATTCCCTCGGTCTTTGGTATGGTTTGGGATACCACTAAAACTACTGCTACCATTAGCGGCACTGCTTCGGCTAAAGTAAGCACTGTGGTAAGTTATGAGGGCTTGGGCCAAATATTAGTCTTAAACGTTACCGCTAATTTTCTCGCCGGCGAATATATTACTGTCGGAGGGCTTTCTTTTACCAGCTTTACCGCCGCCGCATCGCCAGATTATTTAGGATTGGATATTTATAATACAGGCGCAAGCTATATAAAAGATAATAAAACAATCCAAATTATTTCAAGCGCAGGTGTTCTTTTTGCCGGAGGCAGTTATGATGGATACTTCTCATTTGCCTCTGGCGATATTCTTCTAAGTAGCGCTAACACGGACTATTTTTTAGTAACGCATCCCACTTATAATGCAGGCGTGGGCGTGGCAACGACCGTAACCATTACCGCCAAAGATGCGACCGGTACTATAATTGCCACTTACGCTCCGGCAACGAGCGTAAGCGTAACTAAATCGGAGTCGGGCAGCGTGCCCCTTTCTGCTACTTTGGGTATAATCTCTCCTTTTAGCGGTGGTGCGGCAACAGTTACTTTAACCGATACTGAGGTAGAGAATGTCTCGGTTACTGCCACTGATCAGACATATACTACGATGACCGGCACATCTCTTCCGATAACTTTTACCGCTACTACTGCATCCAAAGCTGCGCTCAGCGGTCCGGCTTCGGTAGCTGCCGGCGTAGTTTCAACCGCATTTACCTTAATTAGCAAGGATACTTATGGCAATACCAGTAATGTAGTTGCTAACACCGTCTTTAGTCTTACCTCTAATTCAACCGGCACAGTGACTTTTTACAGCGACGCAGCAGGCACGTTGCCGATTACCAGCACAACTATAGCCGCAGGCACAAACTCTAAAACGTTCTATTATAAAGATACCAAAACCGGCACACCGACAATTACCGCAACTTATGTTAGCGGCGACATAATGACGCCGTCTACCGCCACCGGAACAACCACAGTTAACCCCGGCACAAAGACAAAATTGGCTTTTAAACAACAGCCGCCTTCTACTGCTACAATAAATAATGTTTTGGCTAGCCAGCCAATAGTGGCTATAGAGGATGCTTACGGTAACCAGACAACGGATACGGACCCGATAACGCTTTATGCTTCAACATCTAATTCAGCTTATGCTGCTGCTCCGGGGATATTAGCGGCTGTCAGTAATCCTCTTTCAGCAATAACAGGACAGGCGAATTTCAGCGGTGTAAAGTATAATACTACCGGAGTAATCTATCTTTATGCTCAGGCCGGAACTCTTCAGCCGGTATTTTCCACAGGGATTACTTTTTCTACTGCCGGCGACTCTACGGTGGAGGCAGCTACTTCGCCGGTCACTAATTTTAACCTTATTCCTACCAACAGCGCATTGGCAAATAAATTCGCGGGATTAAGCTTTAAGGTTAAAGATACAGGCACAGATTCGGTTCCGACGCAGATCGATAGAATTCAGGTAACCGTAGGAGGCACCGGCAATAATGCCTCTACTGATATTGCCTGGGCGGGATTATATCAGGGAGCAACTCAGGTGGCCACAGCCACAGGGTCGGCAATTACCAATTCTACAATTACCTTTGGTATTACCCCGAATAGTAACTCAACTGCGGATTTGTATTCGATAACCGATAATACGGCTGTCGAGCTTACAGTTTATATTTATATGAAACCCGGAAAACTGGCTGCGACAGAAGGACAAACTTATACATTCAGCATAAATGAAGCAGGCATAGGAACCGATACGGGGCTTTCTTCGCAAATGAGCGCGAATACCAATAAGGTGACTACGGTAACCGGCGCAATCACCGTAGTTGCTTCTTACCTGGAGATTGTAGAGCAGGCTACCGGGAATTCCTCGATTAGTGTTGCTCCCGGTTCGCCGATAGAGCTGACCATTAGAGGAACAGACGCTAATAAAAATATTGATAAGGATTACATCAATAATCATACGTTTATATTTTCCGGGTTAGCTAATATAGGCAGTTATCAACCTGCAGTGGAAGGCGTTGCCCTTGGTTATAATACAACCGTTAATTTTCCGATTTCTCCCGGCGGTGTATCTGCGGCAAACGCAGCCACATTGACCGCTTATAAGGCAGAAACCGCTTCGCTTTCCGTTTCCGAAGTAGGGCAGAGTTATGCGGTATTTCCTTTGGCAGTAACCGTAACCGCGCCTGCTGCCAGCGCTGCGAGCATGAGCCTTGCCAGTGGAGATAGCCAAAGTGGAAAGGTCTCGGTTGCTTTAGCCAATCCTTTTGTAGCAAGCGTTAAAGATACTTATGGAAACGTGGTTTCCGGTGCAAGCGTAACTTTTGCAATTTCTTCTGTTCCTTCCGGAGCAACAGGCCAGGTATTGTCGGTTACTTCAGCTACTACTAGTGCAAATGGCCAGGCACAAACTGTTCTTACTTTAGGTAATACTGCAGGCCAATATCAGGTAACTGCGACATCTACCGGGCTTACCGGCTCGCCAATAACCTTTACTAGCACAGCAGTTACGCCTTCAACGCTAAATAAAGTCAGCGGAGATAGCCAGTCTAAAACAGTTGCCCTTGCTTTAACTTCCCCCTTGGTAGTTAAACTTGTTGGCGCGGGTAATGTGGCTATTCCGAATGAAACTGTAACTTTTGCAATTTCTTCTGTTCCTAGCGGAGCAACCGGCCAGGCATTGTCAGTTACTTCAGCTGCTACTGATGCAAATGGCCAGGCACAAACTGTGTTTACTTTGGGAAATAAAACCGGTGATTATGTGGTGACGGTAAGTTATGCCGGATTAACCTCGGTTAATTTTACAGCTACTGGTTTAGCTGGAACTCCTTATAAGGTAGTCTTAAGCGGCCCAGGCTCAAGCAACGCAGGAGTAGTTTCTACGGCGTTTTCCGCAATAATCAAGGATTCTTATGATAATCTTACAAATGCCGTAACCGCTACTTCATTCCTTCTTACCAGCAACGCTGCTACAGGGAGTTTTTATAGCGATAGTGGAGGCGCCACGAGCATTACCAGTATAACGGTTGCCGTAGATGCAAGCAGCGCAGCTTTTTATTACAAAGATACTGCTATAGGGATTCCAACTATTACTGCAGCGCGCAGCGCAGGTGATAGTTTGAACGTGAGCTCTTCTTCCGCGTCTATAAATATTCTTGCCGCCGGCCTTGACCACTTTGCAGTTACCGGGGCAACAACTACATTGACTGCAGGTGGTTCCCGGCTGATTACGATTACTGCTTATGATGCATATGGTAACGTAAAGACAAATTTAAGTAGTGATATGGCAATAGTATTTTCTGGAGCTAATGTATCACTTGTGCCTTCAAGTAATTCGCCAACCGCTTCAAATAATCTTGGTAATGATATAAATTTTGGCGCGGATACTTTGCTTACTTTTACCAATGGTGTAGCTACCGCTACTTTAAAATTATATAAGGCAGAGAGTGTGTTGATTAAGTCAAGCGCTCTGCCGGTGACTACCTCTGGCGCCCAGGCCTTGGGGTTTGTGGTTAAGCATAATACGGCAGACCACTTGAAATTTTCCGGAACTGTTAATGGATCTACAGTTGGCACTTCTATTAGTTTAGGGGCATTAAATGCCGTGGATTTATATAATAATTTATGTGACGGAGCAGACGGAGGCGCGTCCTACACGGGAAGTAAAACTATCAGCTATGTTTTAAGCGGCTTAACTAATGCCCCTGATGGCTCCGCAACTGATCTTTGGCCGGCTAACCCGGTTAGTTTTACCAACGGCGCCTCAGCGGCTTTGAGCGCTACTTTGTATCGCGCTCAATCTACGACGATTACGGCAGGCGCCGCTGATTTAACGGGAGCAAATATTGCTTCTAATTCAATTACTATGCAGGCAGCAGCGATGGGCAAACTCTGGTTTTCTCAACAACCCTCTACAAATCCTTTTACCAATGTTGCTTTACCTGCGCAGCCAAAAGTTAATGTAGCTGATCAGTACGGTAATGCGGTTACCTCAGTTTCTGACCAGGTTAGCTTGCTTCCTTCGCTTACCAGCGGAACTTATACTCCAGTTACCAACGGAACATTGGGCGGTGATTCTCTGGCAGTGGTTATAGTAAACGGCGTGGCAACTTTTAGCGGAATAAAATATAGTTATCCGGAAAGCGTATATTTAAAGGCGCATTCAGTGGGAAATCTTGCGCCGGATATTTATTCTTATCAGATAACCTTTAAGGCTGGCGCGGATACTACCATCGCAACAGGCCCGTTAGTCAAACCAACCAGCATATCTTCCTTAATTTATACTGATGCGGCGAAGTTGCAGGTTTTTGATTTTAAGGTTACTGATGCCGGTTCAGATGGATATGCGACAAAGCTTAAACAGATTATAATTGCCAGAAACACTGCCACGGATACCACCGGCGGCTGGCAGAGTTATATTGCCGGAGCCGCCATATCCGACGGCACCACTTCGATAATGGGCACAATCACCAATGACGCTTTAACTTTTGGAACCGGCACAAGCATAATTTCTTCTGTGCCTGATGGGCAAAGCAAGACTTACACTTTAAGCGTTTACCTTAATCAAACTTTGCCCGCGGGAGCAGACGGAAAGGCCATTGCTTTTAGCGTTAACCCTGCTACTAATCTTACAGTAGATTCTCCTGGTTCAGCATTTGCTGCTGCTAGCGCAATAACCAGTTCTTTGGTTGTTGATGTTACAGCCACTAAATTTATGGTTAGCGGAGACAGCGCTATTGTGGCTGCCGGAGCAAGCAGTACTGTAACTACTAAAGCAACAGATATCAACAATAACCTAGACACCGACTACAGCGGTGTAAAAGAGATAATCTTTAGCGGCGCCAATTCCGCGACAAGCGCAGGCACCACTTATAATCCTACCTGCACAAACTATTCGGCGGTAGACATAGCATTTGGAAATATTACGCTGGTGAGTTTTACCTCAGGGCAGAACACTTCGACTATAACGATGAAGTTATACAAAGCTGAAAGCGCGGCAGTTAAAGTTAAGACCTCAGATGCTGTAATTACCACTCTAGATGCAAATGCCTTAGGCGTGGTAGTTACCGGTGGCGCGGCAAGTAAACTTTCTTGGAATACTCAACCAGTGGCTACAGTTGTAGCTAATGCTCCGTGGTCTTCGTTTAAAGTGAGTGTAGTTGATACTTATGGAAATATTGCTCCCAGCGCGATTAATGTAACGGTTGTGCCTACTGGAGGCACTTTGAGCGTGGGAGCAACTGCTCAAGTTGCAACGGTATCCGGTATAGCGGCCTTTGATAATCTTGCGGTGTATTGCGCGGCTTATCCGGGGACAGTTACCTTAAATGCTACTGCTGCCGGAGTTACAGCCAGCGGCGCTTCTGATAATGTAACCGTAATAGAAAAATATGCGATTACAATAAAAGCATTTGATTCGGTAAATGGCAGCCCATTGACCGAACTTACGCTTAAGATTATTGATTCAAACACCGGACAATTAATCACCGGCCTTACCAACCCGATAATCGGTAATAGCCCATTTTCGTTTAATTTGCCTTACGGAAAATATAGTTTTAATTTTAATAAAACCGCCTACGTAGAGAGCACGGTTAATAAGACTGCGGATGTCTCTGCGGATGCGGTTGATGGCGCCTACGACAATAATATTAGTTGGACCGTGTTTCTTATGTCCACTGCTGAATCTCTGGCGGATTACAAAGTATTAAGTAACTTTGTCTACGATGAAGCTAATGACCGGATAACTGGTTTGGTGCGGCTTGAGAAAAGAGGTAAGCAGATTACCAGCGATGACATAAATACCCTAAAAACCGGCACTTTGAAGATCTTCGATAGTTCCGACGCGGTTAATCCTAAATATACCGCTTCATTGGCTGTGCCCGATGCAAACGGCAATTATTATTTTAATATTGATAATGCTGTAGCCGCAAAGGGTTTTGTCCGGGGGAGGAATTATTTTGCCAAAATGACTATTCTTTACGGCGGAGTTGATTTATCAACGAATGTAACGTATTCCGCGGCGAATGATTTTACTATTTCTGTAATGTCAACTTTAAATACTCTGGCCGGGCAAATTGCGGCCTCGGTTTCATCTGAAGGGGCTCTTACTAGGTCACAACTAACGTCGAAAATAGAGTCTACGGCTGCGGCTACTCAGGCAAAGGTTGCGGAAGTAAGTACTCAAGCAGGGCAGATTTTAACTACTACAAGCACTACCATACCCGCGCAGATAACCACAGCACAAACAGCGATAACTGATACCATTACTACCAAGGTTAAGCCGCATATAACCTCGGGGATTCTTAACAGCGAAACTTCGATTAAACAGGGCGGAAAGATAACCATACGTTACCGCACGGCTACGGGCTTAGCTCCGTTTTTAAACATTTACAGTCCTAAGGATGTCCTGCTTCTTTCAAATAAACGCATGACAGAGATCGGTGCTACAGGTATTTATGAATATAATGTTACATTTTTAGCCAGCTGGGGCTTAGGCTTCTTTACCGTGATTTGTTCCGAGTCTACCAATGGTACTGTGGATGCGTTGGTGATGATGGTAACTCAATCTAATCTAGAGGATGTTTCCGGGCAGGTTTCCGCGGTTTTAGGTTCAACCTCCGGTTTAAACAAGTTAAGGAATGTTGGCGAGACAATTAGCGCGCAGTTTAGTGATATGGATAAACTATTGACTAAGATTAGTACAGATGTTGCCGGCAAACTCGGAGATGCCAAGAGCGCGGTTAATGATTTGGCCAGCGCTTTTAAGCAGCTGGAGGATATGAGCAAGCAGATAAAGGATATCGGCGGGACAAAAGGGCTTAACCTTGAAAAACTTTATGAAGTTTCCAAAGATAAAAATAATGATATAACTTACATTAAGAATAAATCTCAAGAGTTAAAAGCGGCCATGGAGCTTAATAGAAAGTTGCTTGAAGACTCGAATAAGAAACCTGTGGTGCAGAGCTGGTTTGAATTTAAGTAAATGTTATGCTGAAGCTTGCTTTCCTATTTTTTGTTTTTGGTTTGTTATTATGCCAACCCGCCCAGGCTGGAATTACTCTGTGTCTTAAAGCTGTAAATCCCTCTGATTCAGAGAAGACAGTTACGATTAAATCCTATCTACCGCTGGAGGTCAAGCCTGAAGATGTCATTTATAAAGACGATTTGGAAGTTATTTACGATACCCAGCAGGGCAGTTATTATGTTTATGGAGAATACCAGCTTAAGTCCAAAGAAGTTTTGGAGAAAGAAGTAGAGTTAAGGGACATCTGGGTAATCGACGCCTCCCAGATCGCGCTGATCCGCCAGGAGGCTAAAACAATCCTGGATGATTTTAAAGAAACGAATTATTTTGACCACGCCAAGCTGCTCTATGACGGGATAGCTAAGAAATTAAAAGAGATAGAGGCTGTGCAGGATCTGTCATCTGTCGGGCCGGAGTATAAAATTTCTAATTATCGCAATAGCTTGAGTCTGCTTAATTCCGCCAAGGCTGATTTGGTGGCGGCCAAGACCCTCTTGTCAGAAGTCGCACCTAAAGGATTAGCCAAGTTTACCTGGAAGATTATTTTATTCATTATTATATTCCTTAGTATTTTAGGCGCAGGATTCTTTTTCATCTGGCAGCGCCAGATAAAACTGGAAGCAGAGCAAAAACCCCGCGAATAATCTTAGACCGTTTTTGTTTAGCCCGTTCAATAAGCGCATAAAACTTATAAACTTAGAGCCCAGCATTGCGATAAAGTTACAATGCTGTGCTTCTGTGCCTCCAGCAAAAGCCGTAAATCTTCTGAATCAATAATATGATTAGCGGGTGGCTTGGGTGTTTTCGAAGCGCGTCAGCGCTAGAAAATACCCAAGACAGCCTGCCCGCCAAGCTTTGTGGCGGGGACCCGCGTAAGTTAATAATATTCTGCAATAAATTACCCATCCTATTGCCATTCTTAAGTTTTTACCTTTGAAATCATTTGCTTGGAGAGTTCAGGTATGATATCATATTTGTTTGTGAGAGCTGAATAACAGAAAGGAAAGTTAAGATGGATTGGAAGGTTTTTGTGGCTACGTTTGGAGCGGTATTTTTCGCGGAATTAGCGGACAAAACTCAGTTGGTGGGTATTGGTATGGCCGCTAAAACCGGTAAACCATTATCTGTTTGGTTGGGTTCAGTAGGAGCCTATATTATTGTTACCGTAATTTCAGTTTTTTTAGGGTCAATTATGGCTAAATTTATCCGGCCGGAGATGATTCGTTATGTTGGCGCTTCTTTATTTATCTGTATCGGAGCCTTAATGTTGCTTAAGATAATCTAAGTTAAAATTATGTTTTTAACCAGAGAATATTTGTATGATTTAGTTACGGGTAAAATAAAAGGCCCCCAAGGGGTGTTTTTAAGGGGTGGTTTGTTTATCCTTTCTTTGGTTTATGGTTTGGCTGTAGTTATTCTGGCGGGTTTCTGTAGAATAAGGCCGCGGCGTTTTAGCGCTAAAGTAATTAGTGTGGGAAATATTACTTTGGGGGGTACAGGCAAGACTACTTTGGTAGAGTATTTAAGCGTTAAATTAAGTTCGGCTGGCAATAAAATCGCGGTGTTAAGCCGGGGCTATAAACGGGATTCCAAGCGCCCCGGCGCCCAAGGCCTGGGTGATGAGCCGGCGATGCTGCAGAAGAAACTTCCGTTGGTGCGGGTAGTCGTGGATAAAAACAGGATCAAGGCAGGGCAAAAGGCAATCCGGGATTATGCGTCCGATACATTAATACTTGATGATGGCCTGCAGCAGTGGAAGGTATTTAAAGATTTAGAAATAGTGGCGATTGATGCCGGAAATCCTTTTGGTAATTACCGTATGCTTCCGGCAGGTTTTTTGCGTGAGCCCTTATCTGCCTTAAAACGCGCGGATATTTTTGTGTTGACTCAAGTTTGTTCCGGACAGGATCTGAGTGGTTTGACGGCTAAATTAAAGCGCATAAATTCCCGGGCCTTGATCGTAGAATCCAGGCATGAGCCTAAGGGGGTTAGCCGGCTTGAGCAAGCGGATGAGATCCTCGGCCTGGAATTTCTTCAGGGTAAGCCGGTGGCGATATTCTCCGGTATCGGCAATCCTGATGGTTTTGAAAATTGTGTTCGCGGGTTGGGAGCCAAGGTGGTTAAGTCTTATAGATTTGCGGATCATTATGATTATGCGCAGGCAGATATTTTGCGTATTGTTAAAGAGGCTAAGGAAAATAATCTGGAGGCGATTATTACCACGCAGAAGGATGCGGTTAAAATCAGGGAGTTAGGGGTTCAGGGTCCAGAGATATTGGTGCTGGAGATAAAACTAAGCATAACTAAAAATGAAGCAGAATTTAATCGCAGATTACTTAAGCTGTATTCTCTTTAGGGTAGTAAGTTTTTTCACATTTTTCCTACCCTTAAATTTCAGCCTTTTTTTAGGCAGGAGGCTGGGGGATCTGATTTATTTATTTGACCGGCGGCACCGGGCGGTTGCCTACGCCAATATTAGAAAGACTGTTTCCGATAATCTGGATTGTGCTTCTAGCGCCAGGATTACGCGCCGGGCTTATCAGGCCTTTGGCCAGAATCTGATGGAGATTTCTTTTCTTCCGCGGGTAAATAAGCGATATCTGCAAAAATACATCCATATTGAAAATAAGGATTGTATTCAGGAGGCTTTTAACCGGGGTAAGGGGGTAATTTTTCTTATCGTCCATGAAGGTAACTGGGAACTTTCCAATATTATTTGCGCGAATTTAGGTTTTCCGTTTATTTTATTTGTGCGCGATCAGGGTTTCCCCAGGTTAAACGCTTTGCTTAATGCTTACCGGCTTAAACAGGGGGCAAAAATTATTCATAAAGACACCGGGATCCGTCAGCTGGTCGAGGTGCTCAAGAGTAATCAGTCAATTGGCATGACTACAGATCAAGGGGGGAAAAATGGCCAGTTGGTTAATTTTTTTGGCAAAGAAGCTTCCATGTCTACGGGGGCAGTGAGATTAGCTTTAAAATATGACTGCGCGATAATTCCGGTTTTTTATACGCGGGTCAGGGGGCCCTACACCAAAGTAATCCTGGATCAGGTTTTTACGGTAACCCGGAGCGCAGATCCCCAAAACGATCTGCGCCTGAATCTGCAAAGGTTAATTAGTATCTATGAAAAATATATTCGTCAATATCCGCATGAGTATCTCTGGACTTATAAAATATATAAGTATGGTAAAGAACGAGAGGTTCTAATTATTACTGATAGTAAGACCGGGCATTTGCGCCAGTCTGAAGGGGCAGCTAAATTAATTAGCCGGAAGTTAGCTGACCGGGGTATAAAAACTCATTTGTTTGTTGGGGAGGTAAAATTTCGCCGGCCTTTATCCGGATTGATATTGAGCTGGGTGGCTGGATTTAGCGGCAAGTACCGAGGGCAGGGTGGCTCCTTGCGTTATTTACGTTATGCTTTAACCTCGGAAAGCTGGCGGAGTTTAATGAGTTTTAAACCGGATATTATTATTTCCGCCGGAGGAGCAATTAGCGCGGTAAATTATCTTTTGGCTAAAGAAAATCAGGCTAAATCCGTGGTGTTGATGCGTCCGGCCAATTTAAGTTTAAAGAAATTTAATTTAGCGATCATTCCCCGGCATGATCAGCCGGTTTCCGGAAGTAATCTGGTGATTACCGAGGGGGCGCTTAATTTAATTGATGCGGATTATTTAAGCCAAAAGACTAAGGGATTAGAACAATCCGGGTTAATAAAGAGCCCGCTAATTCATCCTTGCATCGGAGTATTAATTGGCGGCAATAGTAAGAGGTTTTTTCTAGGCTCAGAGCAAATATTAGCTTTGGCCAAAGAAATTAAAAAATCCGCTGAAGGGCTAAATGCGGATATCCTGATTTCTACTTCCCGCCGCAGTACCGGCGAAGTAGAGGAAGTGATTAAAAATGAATTCAGCAATTACGCGCGGTGCAAACTTTTAGTTATCGCGCGCCAGAATAATAATCCGGATGTCGTAGGCGGGATACTGGGATTAAGTAATATAATCGTTACCTCTCCGGAAAGTATTTCCATGATCTCTGAGGCGGTCTGTGCGAAAAAATATGTTATAGTTTTTAACTCCGGTAAGCTTAGCGCCAAACATCAACGTTTCCTAAAAAATTATCAAAATAAAAAATACATATATGTAAAACAAACTGAAGATTTGGCTGGTTTTATTAAAGAAATATGGCAGAATCATCCTGAGGTGAATTTCCCTGAGGATAACTTAAGGGTAAGCGCGGCGTTAGATAAAATACTATGAAAATACTGCAGATATTACCTGAACTTAATGTCGGAGGAGTAGAGACCGGCACACTGGATCTTTCTAAGTATCTGGTGCGCCTGGGGCATAAATCCGTGGTTGTCTCTGCCGGCGGAGCCCTAGTCAAAGAGCTGGAGGCAGGCGGCGCTAAACATTACAGTTTGCCTGTAAATAAAAAGTCCGCTATTTCGATGTTTAAATTAATTCCTAAGCTGGTGGAAATAATCAATAAGGAAGAGATTGATATCGTGCATGCCCGTTCCCGGGTACCGGCCTGGATTGCTTATTTTGCCTGCCGCCGGAGCCGGGCAGTATTTGTCACCACCTGCCACGGTTATTATAAAAAACATTTTTTCAGCGTGGTTATGGGTTGGGCAAAAAGAGTGATTGTTTTAAGCAATGTGATTGCCAGGCACATGATCGAAGATTTCTCTGTGCCGCATGAACGCATTAAGCTTGTGCCGCGCAGCGTAGACCTGGAAAGATTTAAATACCTGGATCCTAAAACCAAAAGAAAAGAGGATTTTAATATCGGAATTATCGGCAGGATTACTCCTTTAAAGGGGCACCTGCATTTCATCAAAGCTATGGCGCGTATTTCCAGGTTAGTGCCGCGCCTGAAGATTTGGATTGTCGGAGACGCCCCGGCTTCTAAGGAGGCATATAAGGAAGAACTGCAGATTTTAGTGCGCAGGCTTGGGCTCTGGCATTGCACGGAGTTTCTGGGTACGCAGCGGGATATTCCGGGAATATTAGCGCATCTGGATCTATTGGTTTTAGCGACGACTACTCATGAGGCATTTGGCAGGGTGGTGATTGAGGCGCAAGCCGCGGGTGTTCCGGTGGTAGCGACTAAAGTCGGAGGGGTGATTGATATTATCGATGACGGCAAAAATGGCCTTCTGGTGCCTCCGGCGGATGCTAACAGCATGGCGGAGGCCGTCATGCGTATCTTTAAGGATACGCAATTTGCCAGGGAGCTGGCGGAAAATGCTTATATTAAGGTTAAAGAAAAATACAATGTGGAGTTGATGGTAAAAAATACTTTGGATGTCTACCGCGAAGTCTTAAATAATTTTAAGATCCTGGTGATCAAGCTTAGCTCTTTAGGGGATGTTATTCTCTCTACGGCTGCGCTCAGGGCCATCCGGGAAAAATTCCCGTCAGGGACATCCGGGGCGCAGGGTAATTACAAAATAAGTTTTCTTATCAGTGAGGAATCTAAGGATATTCTTTTAAGAAGCCCGCATATTGATGAGTTGTTGGTCTGCGATTTAAAAAACAAAGATAAAGGCCTGGCGGGTTTATGGGGAATCGGCCGTAGTTTAAGGAAAAATAATTTTGACCTGGTTATTGACCTGCAGAACAGCCGCTGCAGCCACATCTTAGCTTACCTTAGCGGCTGTATTCACCGTTATGGTTATAATAATAAGAAATTTTCTTTCCTGCTTAATCATACCATTTCTGACCAGAAATTTCCGCAAGATCCGGTAACCCACCAATTTAGGGTCTTAAAAATGCTGGGAATTGACCTGCTGAATAATGCATTGGAGCTGTGGCCGTCCAGCGAAGATCAAAAAGCGGTGGATGAACTCTTTAATGCCCAGTGGCTAAGCCAGGCGCAGAAGGTGGTGGGAATTAATATCAGCGCATCTAAAAGATGGAGCACTAAACTTTGGCCGTTGGAATATTTGATCTGCCTATGCGAGGAGCTGGGGTTAAAAGACATCCGCGTAATTATTACCGGAACGCAGGAGGATCAGGCTCTGGCGAATATGCTGATCAATTCTTTAAAAAATACCAAAGTTATCAATGCCTGCGGTAAAACTAATATCAACGAATTAGCCGTATTAATTAAAAAATGCCAGGTTTTTATTTCCGCGGATTCTTCGCCTTTGCACATTGCTTCGGCAGTCGGCACCCCGTTTATTGCCTTATTCGGCCCGACGGATGCGCGCCGGCATCTGCCGCCCGGGAAAAATTATATCCTGATTAATAAACAGCTGCGTTGCAGCCCTTGTTATAAAACTAAATGCCGTAAGAAGAGCTGTATGGTGCAAATCAGCCCCGCGGAAGTGTTTGAGGCGGTAATGAAGTTATTAAAATGAGCGAATTAAAATGAAAATACTCCTTATTGCTAATCATCTTAATGTGGGGGGCATCTGTAGCTACCTGTTTACCCTGGCTAGTGGGTTAAAACAAAAAGGCCATCAGGTTTATCTGGCTTCCAGCGGCGGAGAATTAGAGGATAAATTTATCCAGGCAGGAATAACGCTTATTCCATCGCCCCTGGCCACCAAGAGCGAGATTAGCCCGAAGATATTTTTTAGCTTTTGGAAGCTGCGAAAAGTTATCCGGGAATTTAATATTGATTTAATTCATTCACATAGCCGTACGACGCAAGTTTTGGGTGATTTATTAGGGCGGGTTTTAGCTAAGCCGCATATTTTTACCTGCCATGGTTTTTTTAAGCCTAAATTTTCACGCCGGATTTTTGGTTGCTGGGGCCAAAAAGTAATTGCGATCAGCCGGGAGGTAAAGGAGCATTTAATTATCGATTTTAAGCTGGATGAATTTAAGATCAGCGTAATCAATAATGGCATCGATACTAAAAATTTCGGGGATTTTTTGGCAAGGGAGAGTATGCGCCGGGAGTGGGGTGGGCAGGCTGATTTTTTAGTGGGGATTATTGCCCGTTTATCTGATGTTAAAGGCCACACCTATCTTCTTCAGGCGATGCAGGAAGTCATAAAAAACTTTCCTAGCGCCAGGCTGCTAATTATCGGTAAGGGCAAGGCTAAAGACGCCTTGATTAAAGAAACCCGGGATTTAGGGTTAGGGGGGAATGTCGTATTTATCCCGGAAGCTAAAAATACTAAAGACCTGCTGGCGGCAATGGATATTTTTGTTATGCCTTCATTGCAGGAGGGTTTAGGGTTAGCGTTGATGGAGGCGATGGCGCAGGGAATTGCCGTAGTGGGTTCAGCCGTAGGCGGAATCAAAACTTTGATTCAGGATAAGGTAAATGGTTTGTTAGTTGCGCCGGCGGATGCGCCGGCTCTGGCGCAGGCAATTATTGCTTTGCTTAAGGATTCCCGGCTACGGGGCGATTTAGGCGCTCAGGCCCGTAAATTTATTATCGCTAATTTTTCTAAAGAAAAAATGGTGGATAAAACCGAAATTGTTTATCAGCAATTTATCAAAGAGGCGGCAGTATAAATGAGCGAAAAATTCCAGGCCAAACGCATCCTTATTTTTAATGTCAACTGGTTAGGGGATGTTCTATTCTCCAGCGCCACCATTAGGAATGTCCGCAGAAATTATCCGGATAGTTATATTGCCTGCGTAATTCCCAGCCGCTGTTACCCCATATTAAAAGGCAATCCTTATTTGGATGAGGTGATCATTTTTGACGACAAGGATAGGCATAAAGGGGTGCTGGAAAAACTTAATTTTGTCAGCCTGCTTAAGAAAAAAAAGTTTGATACGGTGTTTTTACTGCACCAATCATTTAGCCGCGCGCTGATCTGCCGGCTCGCCGGAATTAAACAAAGGATTGGCCACTGCACTAAGAAGCGCGCATTTCTTTTGACTAAAAAGATAACTCCTCCTAAAAAAGACTCTTTGCACCGCATAGATTATTATTTGAATGTGATTGAAAAGGCGGGCCTGCGGGTTGAGGATAGGTATTTAGATTTTTCATTTACCCCGGATGATGAAGCGCACGTTGATAATTTCTTCAAAAAAAATTTACTCAAAACCCGCGATTTTATAGTCGCCATTAATCCCGGAGGCAACTGGATGCCTAAACGCTGGCCGCCGGATTATTGGGCGCAACTGGCGGATAAATTAATCAGCCAAACCGGCGCCAAAGTAATTATTACCGGCAGTATCTCGGATTTATTGCTGGCTAGTCAAATTAAAGATGCGATGAAGGAGCAGCCATTAATTGCCTGCGGGGTTTTTAACATCAAGCAGTTAGGGGTATTAGCCAAGAAAGTTGAATTGTTTATCAGTTCCGATACCGGGCCGCTGCACATTGCTAATGCCGTAGGGGCTAAAAAAATAATTGCCATTTTCGGCCCGACAGCTCAAAGGATTACCGGGCCGTATCCGTCTACGAATGTGGTTATCCTGCAAAAAGATATCGGCTGCCGGATACCCTGCTATAAAGTGAATTGCCCGGATAATCGTTGTATGCAGGCAGTTACTCCGGATGATGTTTTAGCGCAAGCTAAGAAGATAACCCGCAGATGAAAATTCTTTTTATAACCTTAAGCAATATCGGTGACTGTATTTTAACTCTACCTGTCCTGGATTTCTTGCGCCAAAAATATCCGGATGCGGCGATTACCTGCCTGGTGCCTCCGCGCCCGAAGGAAATCTTTATTAATAACCCCGCAGTCAAAGATGTAATTATTTTTGATAAGCATGCCAAGTTAATCGATAAGCTAAAATTGTTTTTTGCTTTAAGCAAGGAAAACTTTGATATGGTGGTGGATTTACGCAACAGTTTTTTTGGCGCCCTTCTGCCCGTTAGAAAAAAAAGCCTGTTTTTTAGCCCCTTGCGCCGGATTCCCTCCAGGATTAAGCACATGAAAGAAAAACATCTTTTTTGGGCTAATCTTTCCGAATATTCCAAGAAAAATAAACAATATCAGTCATTAAATATTACTTCCCAGGATGTTGATTATATCCGGGGCATTTTAAGCGGGCTGAATTTAGCCAATGGCGCTAAATTAATTGTGATTGCGCCCGGTTCCAGAAGCCGGGTTAAATGCTGGGATAAACAAAATTTCAGCCAGCTTTGCTCTCAGTTGGTTGAAGCCGGCCACCAGATTGTCCTGGTCGGTGATTCGCTGGATCAGCCGGTATGTAATTATCTTCAAACTGTTGGCGATCAAAAGATCATTAATCTTTGCGCTAAAACTAATCTTAGCCAATTGGCGCAATTACTTAAAAGTTCGCAGCTTTTAATTACTAATGATAGCGCGGTCATGCACCTAGCCAGCTATTTGCATGTGCCGGTGGTGGCCATCTTCGGGCCTACTGATGAAAAAAAATATGGGCCATGGTCAGAAAGAAGCGCCGTAGTCAAGAAAGATATTTTTTGCCGGCCCTGTGAAAAAGCCCAGTGCCGTTTTGGCAGTTTAAAATGTTTAACTTCTATTAAGCCGGCCGATGTGCTCACTCAGGTTAAATTGATACTTGCAGATAGAGAGAGTATAGAGGATAAAAAGAGAGCCGTCCCCGGTATTTTATATCATCGGATTCTTATTACGCGGACTGACCGCTTGGGGGATGTGCTTTTATCTACGCCGGTGATTAAAGCTTTAAGGCAGAAATTCCCCCAAAGCTATATCTGCATGCTGGTTTCTCCTTATACCAAAGATGTGCTCGAGGGTAATCCGGATTTAGATGAAGTAATAATTTTTGATAAAGACGCAAAAAATAAAGGCTGGCTGGCTGCGCTTAAGTTCGCCTGGCTCTTGAGGCAAAAGAAATTTGATTTGGCGATAGTTTTACATCCGACTATCCGCCTGCATTTACTAACCTTTCTGGCCGGGATACCTAAACGCTTAGGCTATGATCGTAAATTTGGATTTCTGCTTACCGCTAGGATTAAACATACTAAACAGTACGGGCAAAAACATGAATCAGAGTATGCTTTGGATTTAATAAGATACTTGGGAATTGCGCCTGTCGATAAAACCTTATTTATGCCGATCAAGCAAGAATCTGAAAAATGGGTGGATGTTTTATTCAGCCAAGAGCAAATCAAGGATAGCGATCAGCTCTTGGTAATTCATCCGGCGGCAAGCTGTCCTTCTAAGATTTGGCCCGCGGAAAGATTTGCCCAAGTTGCGGATAGTCTTGCCCAGAAGTATGGTTTTAAGGTTATTGTTGTTTCCGGGCCGAAAGATATGCACAAGGCGCAGGAGATGATTAAAAATATGCGCGTAAAAGCGCTGAACTTGGCGGGAAAGACTTCCGTTAGCCAGTTAGCCAGTTTATTAAGAAGATGCCGGTTGTTTATTTCTACGGATTCCGGGCCGATACATATGGCTTCAGCCTTAGGTGTACCGGTGATTGCGATTTTTGGGCGCAGTCAAGCCGGGCTGAGCCCGCAGCGCTGGGGCCCATTAGGAGAAAAGAACAGGGTTTTGTATAAAACCGTGGGTTGCACTACCTGCCTGGCGCACAATTGCCAGAAAGACTTTGCTTGTCTTAAAGCCACGACTGTTGAGGATGTGCTTAAAGCTGCGGAGGAGATTTTAAAATAAAGGGGGACGGTGATCGGGGCAACCTGAGAATCGGGCAACCACATCGGGCAACCACATCGGGCAACCACATCGGGCAACCACATCGGGCAACCACATCGGGCAACCACATCGG
>JAHIKK010000024.1 GCA_018897555.1 Candidatus Omnitrophota bacterium | reverse complement strand
TAAGCAGGCTGTCTTTGAATATATTGAAATTTACTATAATCGCAAGAGAGCGCACTCAACGCTGGGTTACAAGAGCCCTTTTGAGTATGAAAAAAGTTTCGCTCTATCTTAACAATTAGTCCACTAAAGAGGGGAAGGTCAACCAGTAACGCCATCTGTAAATGTAAATATAAATTAGTAGTGGGTGGCGAGGCCGATTTTTGAAAATGAAGTTTTTTAATTATATAGTTTGTCTATTTCTATTTTAAAAAAGTGGGAGGAAGTGTGATAGTATTCAGAAAGATTTTGTGTATTTCAATAATTGTTCCATTTCTTGCTTTTTGTTCCGGTTGTGCTTCTTATAGGTTTGGAAGATTACCAAGTCCCTACATAAATGATCATCCTGCTCCAATAACGCAAAAAGACGTATCTGTAGCAGTAGAGTTTCTTAGCTACTCTCAGGCAGATTCTACCTTTGATTGCGAGATGGCAAAAAGGAAGGTAACCCCAGTATTTATTGCCATAGATAACAAGAGTAATGCTGCTTATGGATTCAGAAAGTCAGATACCGATAGTAGTTATCTGCCTGCTGAAGAGGTAGCAAAGAAGTGCGCTCGTAGCACAATGAGTAGATTGCTGGGATACGGTTTTCTTGCCTTGTGTCCTTTTACTTGGATTATATTTATACCTATGTTTATTGCGGAAATGATAAATTGTCCAACAATTAATAGTAGAATGAAAAACGATTATATAACAAATGAAATAGCAGATACTACCATAGGATCTAATCGTTCAATTAGTGGGGTTATGTTTGTAGCTCCACTATCAAGTGGACAATTGTTTAACGTTCCCTTAGTTAACAGAGAAACTGGCGAGCGATTAGTCTTTCAATTCCAAAGTAATCAACAAGGTGCAGTAAATATTCAACCTTCTCAAGAGAAAAAAGAGAAAGATAAGAAGAAAAAAGAACCAAAGAAGAATTTTGGGCCATAGATTTGTAAATTGGAAACTGTTTCAAAGCTAATCGGGAAATAGGGTTAGAGTTATTTATAGCGGGTGGCTTGGGTGTTTTTGAAGCGCGTCAGCGCAAAAAAATACCCAAGACAGGACCCGCGTAAGGAATAAGTGATGAATATTATTGGAGAAGTGGGGAGCTTGAATAGTTTGGTAGATTATCAAGATGGCTCTGTTGTTAGTAAGGAAATTATTAAGAAGGGAAAAGGCTCGGTAACGCTTTTTGCTTTTGATAAGGGGCAGGGGTTAAGCGAACATACTGCGCCGTTTGACGCGTTGGTTTATATTTTTGATGGCCAGGTAGAAATTAGTATCGCTGGGAAGCAGCATTCGCTAAAAACAGGCGAAACCATTATTATGCCGGCAAATAAGCCGCATTCTTTAAGGGCTGTAGACCGTTTCAAGATGTTTCTGGTAATGATAAAGGAGTAATCTGGTGAAAAATAAGGCTGTTTATATTATTGCGGGACCGAACGGGTCGGGTAAAACGACTTTTGCGAAGACGTTTTTACCTGACTATGCGAAGTGTTCGAATTTTGTGAATGCTGACCTTATTGCTCAAGGGCTAGCTCCGTTTGATTCGCGCGCCGCCGCCATTAAGGCTGGGAAGATAGTGCTTCAGCAAATAAATGAATACGCAAACCGTGGTGTTGATTTTTCTTTTGAGACAACTTTATCCGGTAAATCTTACGCAAATTTATTAACTGAGTTTAAGTCAAAAGGTTACGCGTTACATCTTTTTTTTCTTTGGGTTCCCAGCCCAGAATTGGCAATAGCCCGGATTAAAGACAGGGTTCAAGAAGGCGGCCATCATGTTCCAGCCGAAGATGTCCGGAGGCGGTTTGCCCGTGGTATCAATAACTTTTTTACTTTGTACGAGCCGTTACTTGATTTTTGGATGTTATTTGATAATTCAAAGGCGAAACCTATATTGATCGCAAAAAGGCGTAATGGCCATAGGGAAGTGGTTAATGAAGAAGTATTCGCGCAGATCTATAAGACTGTGAGGTAATCAATGAAGAAAAGAATGACTTTGCAGGATAAAGCGGAAGTGGCATTAAAAAAAGCGGTGCGGGGAGTTGTGGAACAGCATAAGAAAACAGGCCGTTCGCTCGCGGTATGGAAAAACGGCAAAACTGTCCGCATTTCACCGTATACGGTAAAATAAAGTCAAAATAGAGTTCAAAGTCAGTAGAGGAGTAATCTGGTGAAATTGATTAAGTTGTGGGGGCCGGTGGTGGTTTGGGCGGGGGTTATTTTTTTCTTTTCGAGTATCCCGGATTTAAAAACAGGCCTGGAATATGATTTTCTCTTAAGAAAAATAGCGCATATTACTGAATATTTTGTTTTCACCTTTCTTTTGTATCGGGCATTCAGCGGCTCGTTCAAGATGAATGTTTTCCGCCTTTTTATGTATCCGGCTGTTTTTTCGCTTCTCTATGCTATATCTGATGAGATCCATCAATATTTTGTTTTGGGTAGAAGTTGTGCTATCAGCGATGTTTTGATTGATAGTATTGGTATCGTTGGTTTTTATATCGCTATCAAAATTAAGAAAGGATGCTTATGTTTGACAAGATGAAGGGGTTATTTGAAATGCAGAAGAAGATGCAGGAGGTCAAGCGCGTATTAGAGAATACAAATTTTGATATCCAAAGCTCTGATGGCTTGGTAAAAATTACGATGAACGGCACGCAGGAGGTAAAAGAGGTGGTGATTAAAGATAACCTCGGAGAATCAGAAAAGGCGCGCTTGAGCAGTTCCTTAAAAGATTCCTTTAACCGGGCAATTAAGCGTTCGCAGGAAGTGGCGGCGCAGAAAATGAAGGATGTCACCGGGTTTAATATCCCGGGGCTTACTTGATAATGTTTATCCTGGCTAATTTTATATCCGCAGTTGCGCATATTTTGGATATCCTGTTTACGATATTATACTGGTTAATAATTATCCGGGCACTGATCAGCTGGGTAAATCCTGATCCAAATAACGCTATTGTGCAGTTTCTTTATAAGGTTACCGAGCCGATTTTAGAGCCGATCAGAAACCGCATGCCTTTGAATTTCCGATTTGGGATTGATATTTCACCGATCATCGTAATTCTTGTAATTATGTTCTTAAGGTCGTTTTTGATAAAATCACTTTTTGATTTGAGTATGTGGGTAAGATTTAGATGATGAAAAACTGGCTAAAGAAAATTTTTCTTACCGCAGTAATGATTTTGTTTTCTTTTACTTTGTCTTGGGCGCTTAATTGGGAAAAACAAGGGGACCACTATTTTCTTACCAAAAATAACCGGGATAATTTTAGCTTGGCCGGCGCCGGGCCCAATAAGTTCGCGCATAAATATTTGAAATACGCAGGGGTCAATTTTCTGGTGCGGGGAGTAGATAACTGGGCGGATTACGGAAGGCTTAACCTGGAAGGCAATAATATGTTTTCTTTGCCCATCCGCGGCGGAATGAAAGTTGAGCAAGTGCATCTTTTAGCCGGAGGCAATTACAGCAATAGTTATGAGCACGATGGGTTAATGCGTTTATACGGAGACAAATATTTTTACGCCACGCTTAGTGTTATTTTTGTTTATGCGGATGGTGTTTATCAAGAGCTTTCCGTTCCGGTTTTCTGGGATTGGTTTCGTATTGGTCATGGCGCTTGGAGCAAGCATGGAGCAAGGATTGAGTCTTTAGGCGAGAATCCGGTACGCAAAAATTGCAATATGTTCCACATTAGTTTTATTAATCCCCGGTTAGAAGAACCGGTAAAAGATATTCTGATTATGGATAGCTGGATAGATGACCGTCCTTTTTCGGATATTTTTGCCGTGACGCTTAAGTCTGCGGATATACTGGAAGCAACGCCAAAAGAGGAAAAATAAATGCGGATTTTAGTCATTGGCTCAGGCGGCCGGGAGCATGCTTTAGTTTGGAAGATTGCCCAATCTAAATTATGCGCTAAGCTATTTTGCGCTCCGGGTAACGGCGGGATAGCGCAAATTGCCGAATGTATCGATGTTCAGGCTGATGACATTTCCGGGCTGCTGGAATTTGCCAGAAAAGAAAAAATTGATCTGACGGTGGTGGGCCCGGAGAAAGCTCTGGCTTTAGGTATAGTTGATGAATTTACTAAAGCAAAGTTAAAAATTTTCGGGCCAAATAAGCAAGCTGCGAATTTAGAGGCGAGTAAAGTTTTTTCCAAAGAGCTGATGGCTAAATACAAAGTGCCTACTGCTAAGTTTAAAGTTTTTGATAGCCCGGATGAGGCAAAAAAATATATTGAGGTAAATGGCGCTCCTTGCGTAGTTAAAGCTGACGGACTAGCCGCGGGTAAAGGGGTGGTCGTGGCTAAAACCGTGGATGAAGCCAAGGATGCCGTAACCTCGATGATGCAGGATAAAGTTTTTGGTGATGCCGGCAAAAAGATAATTATTGAAGAGTGCCTGATGGGACAGGAGGCTTCAATTCTGGTAATTACGGATTCTAAAGAAGTGGTGGCTTTGGCCAGCGCTCAGGATCACAAAAGAATATTTGACCATGATCAGGGCGCGAATACCGGAGGCATGGGCGCGTATTCACCGGCGCCAATCGTTACGGCGGATATTTTAAAAGAAGTGCTGGATAAAATAATTTATCGCACTATTGATGGCTTAGCTAAAGAAGGGATAGATTACCGGGGGGTATTATATGCCGGTATAATGTTGACTAAAGAGGGGCCGCAAGCTTTAGAGTTCAATGTGCGTTTTGGCGACCCGGAGACGCAGGCTATCTTGCCTCGGTTAAAGTCTGATTTAGTAGAAGTGATGCTGGCAGCCAGCGTAGGAAAGCTCTCTAAAATTGGCGCTTTAAAATGGGACAGCCGCGTTTGTGTCTGTGTAGTTTGCTCTGCCGGAGGTTATCCGGGAAATTATTCTCAAGGCCAAGAAATCAGCGGCTTAGATTCGGCAGCCAAACTTGCGGATGTGGTTGTTTTTCACGCCGGCACTAAAAAGATCAAGGATAAAATTTTAACCAGCGGCGGCAGAGTTCTAGGGGTAACCGGATTAGGCTCAACCATTAAAGAAGCGATAGATAAAACTTACCAGGTGGTGGGTAAGATAAGTTTTGAGGGGATGCATTATAGGAAAGATATAGGTAGAAGGGCGATAGAGGGTAGCTGATGATAATATTTAGTAGGGGAGGTTTAAACCTCCCCTACTAATGTAGCACTTTTAACCTGGAGGGTGATATATGGCTAAAGCAATCAGCATTCTTATGGGAAGCCAGTCGGATTTAGAAACAGTGAATGAAGCGGTTAAGGTATTAAAGGAATTTAAAGTGGATTTTGATTTGAAAGTTTTATCCGCGCATCGGACTCCGCAGGAGGTAGCCCAATATGTCCAGGAGGCGCCTAAAAAAGGAATCAAGGTTTTTATTGCTGCCGCCGGGATGTCCGCGGCCTTAGCCGGAGTAGTGGCTGCGCATACCACTTTGCCGGTGATCGGGATACCCATTGAAACTAAAAACTTAAAAGGCCTGGACTCTCTTTTATCAACCGTGCAGATGCCTCCGGGAATTCCCGTGGCTTGCATGGCTATTGGAAAAGCAGGGGCCAAGAATGCCGCGCTTTTTGCTTTAGCGATACTTAGCGTTAGTGATGCTAAAATCAGCGCTAAGCTGATTAATTATAAAAAAAAGATGCGCCTTAAAATTATCAAGACTAAAATTAAATTATGAGTTTAACCAAGGTCATTAAAATTAATCCTGCGTCTCCCCAGGAGGAGTCTATCCACCAGGCAGCCAAAATCTTAACTGACGGCGGATTAGTAATTATTCCTACGGAGACGGTTTACGGGATTGCGGCGAATACTTTGAATACCAAGGCAGTGGAGAGGCTTTATCAAATAAAAAATCGGCCAAAGGATAAACCTTTTTCTATTTTGATCGCGCAGGAACACCAGGTGCAGGAGTTGGCGCGCCAGGTTCCGGTAGCCGCTTATAAATTGATGCATAAATTCTGGCCGGGCCCGTTGACCTTGATATTAAAATCCGCCAGCCAGGGTAAAGTGGGTTTACGTATGCCGGATAATCTCATTGCTCTGGCGATTATCACTCAGTCGGCAGTTCCCCTGGCTTGTCCTTCTGCGAATACAACAGACGCGCCGGCGCCGGTTAATTTTGCGCAGGCGATTAAAGATTTAGATGGACTGGTAGATTTGGCTATTGATGCCGGCGCAGCAAAATTGGGAGTGGAATCTACGATTGTGGATTTGACGGTTGAACCGCCGCAAATAGTTAGAAGCGGAGCGATCAAAGATCAAGAGATAATGGCGGCAGTAAAATCCAAGGCCGTGCTTTTTGTTTGCACGGGAAATTCTTGCCGCTCGGTGATGGCGGAGGCGTATTTAAAGAAACTTTTACAAAAACAGGGGAGAACGGATATAGAAGTAAGTTCCGCCGGAGTGATGGCTTTAGCCGGTATGGGTGCCAGTGAAGAAACGCGGGGGGTATTGGCTCAAGAGGGTATAGATGTGTCAGAGCACCGCGCGCAAAGAGTAACCCAGGAATTAGTGGATCGGTCAGATATTATTTTGGTTATGGAAAAGGTGCATGAAGATAGGATTTTGCAGCTGGCTCCGGAGGCAAAAAATAGGCTTTTTTTATTAAAGGAATTTGCTAGAATAAGCGATAGTAACTTGAACATTCCTGATCCTGCCGGTGGATCTTTAGAGTTTTACCAGGACACTTTTTTAACGATTAAGGACGCTGTAGAAAGGATAAGTAAAATATTATGACCAGGTTATTGATTGGCTCAGACCATGCCGGATTCGTTTTAAAAGAAAAATTAAAGGCCTATCTGGAAAAAAAAGCAATTCATGTAAAAGATTTAGGCACCTATTCTAAGCAGCGCTGCGATTATCCGGTGTATGCTTATGAAGTAGCTAAAAATATCTCCAGCGGAAAGTTTAAGCGCGGCATACTTATCTGTAAAAGCGGAGTGGGAAATTCCATTGTGGCCAATAGGCTTCCGGGGGTGCGCGCCGCACTTTGCGATAATCTAAAGATCACTAAGCTTAGCCGTGAGCATAATGACAGTAATATTTTGGTTTTAGGTTCAGGATTTGTCAAAGCGGATTTAGCCAAACGGATGGTTTGGGCTTGGCTAAATACCAAGTTTTTAGGGGGCAGGCATCTAAGGAGAATAAAATTAATTAACCAGATCGATAAGAAAATAAACACCCCGCGCTAATTGGAATTGCGCGGGTGTTATCTAACTAGATAAGGAGTAATGCAAAGTGAAACATTTAGAACAGGTAGACCCGGAGATTTATGCCGCGATTCAAAAAGAAATAGCCCGTCAGAATGATAATTTAGAGCTGATTGCCTCGGAGAATTTCGCGTCTTTAGCGGTTTTAGAGGCGCAGGGCTCAGTGTTAACCAATAAATATGCCGAAGGATATCCGGGCAAACGTTGGTATGGCGGTTGCGAATATGTAGATATTGTGGAGAGCCTGGCGATTGAGCGGGCCAAAGCAATATTCGGCGCAGAGCATGTTAATGTTCAGGCGCATTCCGGTTCGCAGGCGAACATGGCGGTTTATTTTGCGGCGATAAATCCGGGTGATACGGTGTTGGCGATGGATTTAGCTGCCGGCGGGCATCTTACCCATGGCCATCCGCATAATTTTTCTGGAAGATTTTTTAAGATGGTCGGCTATGGCGTGGATAAGAAAACTGAGGCTTTAGATTATGATGTAATTCAGGAATTGGCTAAATTGCATAAACCTAAAATGATTTTGGCCGGGGCTTCGGCATACCCCCGGACAATTGATTTTAAAAAATTCCGCCAGATCGCCGATAGTGTTGGAGCATATTTATTCGTGGATATGGCGCATATCGCCGGATTAATCGCCGCCGGCTTGCATCCATCGCCGGTGCCATACGCGGAGTTTGTTACTTCCACGACGCATAAAACTTTACGCGGGCCCCGCGGCGGGTTTATTCTGTGTAAAAAAGAGTTTGCCAAAAAAATTGATAGCCAGATTTTTCCCGGAATTCAGGGCGGGCCATTAATGCATGTGATTGCCGCTAAAGCCGTAGCCTTTGGCGAGGCAATGACCGCGGAATTTAAACAGTATCAGCAGCAGTTAATGAAAAATGCCGTAGAGTTAGCCGCAGCCCTGGAGAAAAAAGGTTTCCGCATTGTTTCCGGGGGTACGGATACGCATTTAATGTTGGTAGATTTAAATGCCAAGAATGTCACCGGAGCGGATGCCTCAAGAATTCTAGGCGAAGTTAATATTACCGTGAATAAGAATCTTATTCCGTTTGATTTAAAGAGCCCGACCGTTACCAGCGGTATCCGCCTAGGAACTGCGGCAGTCAGCACGCGCAAAATGAAAGAGGCCCAGATGGTTCAAATTGCCGGGTTTATTAATGATGCGCTGGAAAATCCGGGCAGCCCGGAAAAATTAGCTCAAGTAAAAAAAGAGGTAATTGCTTTAACCAAGAAATTTCCATTATATACGGAGTTATTAAAATAAAATGAAAAAGAAAGTACCTGTACATAAGCGGCCGAGTTGGGATGAATATTTTTTAGAGATGGCGGGGTTAGTGGCCAAGAGGTCAACCTGTCTGCGCCGCAGCGTAGGGGCGGTTTTAGTCAGGGAGAAAAGAATTTTGGCTACCGGTTATAACGGCGCTCCCAGCGGTTTAAAACACTGCATAGAGGTTGGTTGCCTGCGCTTAAAATTAAAAATCCCTTCGGGAGAGCGTCATGAATTATGCCGCGCTTTGCATGCCGAGCAGAACGCGCTGATTCAGTCATCTTTGCACGGCATCAGCGTTAAGGGTGCCACATTATACGCCACTAATCAGCCTTGTGTGATTTGCGCTAAAATGCTGATTAATGCCGGGATAAAAGAGATTGTTATTGCCCAAGGTTATCCGGATAAAATGGCCATGGAATTTTTAAAGCAGGCAAAAATTAAAATAAGGAAAATATGAGATGCCCGTCTTGCGGATGTAAAGAAGATAAGGTAGTGGATTCCCGCGCTACGGCTGAAGAGTCAGCGGTTAGGCGCAGAAGAGAGTGTTTAAAGTGCGGCAAGCGGTTTACCACCTATGAATACGTGGAAGAGGTTTCATTACTGGTGATTAAGAAGGACGGCCGCCGGGAGGCTTGGGACCGTAAAAAAGTTCTCGCCGGGATTATCCGGGCTTGTGAGAAGAGGCCGGTGAGCGTGGAGAAGATGGATGGTGTGGTTACCCAGGTTGAGCATTCTATCCAGAAAAAAAGCGACCGGGAAGTTTTAGCCAGCCGTATCGGTGAGCTGGTGATGGAGAAATTAAAATTAATTGACGATGTAGCCTATGTGCGCTTTGCCTCAGTCTACCGGCAGTTTAAAGACGTGGGCCAATTCATGGTGGAGCTAAAGGACATTCTGGGTAAAGATAAAAAGAAAAAATAAGTAATTGGCGTGTCTAAAAAAGGGACTGTCCCCGCAGGGGGACTGTCCCTATTTTAATTTGTTAGATTTTGCTATCTCTTACGTCTGTTATGGTAGAAAGCCAAATTGGCGTTTAAGATAAAACTTGACAAATATACGCCATTGACGTATACTCTAACTGTAAGGAAAAGATGGAAATAATTGAAAGAGTACGTAAAGGATGGGTTATTATGAGAAACAAGGATTTTAAAGATTTATTAACGAGTATCGATCAGGCTAGAGAGATCCATGCTGGTAAGCGGAAACCCTCTAGAGTTTTCAAGTTTAATCCGGTAATGGTAAGAAATATCCGTCTGAAGCTGCATGCATCTCAAGTTAAATTTGCCCATATGATCGGGGTCAGCATTGATACCTTGCAGAATTGGGAGCAGGGTAGAAGAATACCAGAGGGCCCAGCATTGGTCTTGCTCAAGATAGTAGAAGCTGATCCGGAAATTGTCATGAAAGCTTTACATACATAAATTACCTTCTCCATGCCTCAAACCAACTACATCTCTAACGAAATGTTCGCTTGCCTTAAACGTTACTGGGGTTACACTCAGTTCCGCCCTTGGCAGGAAGATACTATTCTGGCTATTCTCGATGAGCGGGAAACTTTAACCATCCTGCCCACCGGCGGCGGCAAATCACTCTGTTTTCAGCTTCCGGCTTTGCTTAAAGAAGGCATGGCGGTGGTTATTTCGCCGCTAATTTCCTTAATGAAAGACCAGGTTGATGGCCTTAAAGATATGGGCATTCTCGCTGAATGCCTTAACTCTAGCCAAGCCGTAAAGCAACAGCGCGAGGTGATCAAACACATTCGCGACAACCAGGTTAAACTTTTGTATATTTCACCTGAACGCCTGCAAACCGAAGAGACCATGGAGTTATTAAGATCAGCCGTTTTGTCATTTTTTGTCATCGATGAAGCCCATTGCATCAGCCACTGGGGGCATGATTTCCGGGATGAATACCGCCAGCTTGGCACCATCAAAGATAATTTTCCGGGAATAAATATCCACGCCTTTACTGCCACCGCCACCAAAGAAGTCCAGGAAGATATTCTCGCTCAGCTTAGATTTGTTCACCCCAAAATCAACATCGCCTCAGTTGACCGCCCCAACCTGGCTTACCGGGTTATGCCCCGGCAGAGTATTATTCCTCAGCTCACCGAGGTTTTAAAGAAGCATTCAAAGGAGGCCGGGATCATTTATTGCCTGCGCCGCAAAGATGTGGATGATATCTCTCAAAAGTTGAATAAGCTCGGATACAAGAATCTACCTTACCACGCCGGCCTGACCGACGAAGAGCGCCATGCGAATCAGGAGCGTTTTATCCGCGAAGAAGTAAATATTATCGTCGCCACCGTAGCTTTCGGCATGGGCATCGACCGTTCGGATATCCGTTTCGTGATCCACGCCGCCATGCCCAAGAGCATTGAGCATTACCACCAGGAAACCGGACGCGCCGGCAGGGACAGCTTGCCTTCATACTGCTACATGTTTTACGGAGGGGGCGATTTCCGGGTCTGGGAATTTTTCTCCAAACAGTCCGCCAACCGCCAGGTCATGTTGGATAAATTAAGGATTATGTATAATTTTTGCACCCAGCCCCAATGCCGGCACAAAGTTTTTGTCAATTACTTCGGCCAGCAATACCAGCAGTCAACTTGTCAGGCCTGCGATTATTGCCTGGGCGAAGTGGATATGGTCGATGATCCTCTTGAGCTCGGCCAAAAAATTCTCAATTGCGTTGACACCATCAGATACGGCGATGACCAGGGTTTTGGCGCCGGATACCTGGCCAATGTTTTAAAAGGAAACCTCACCGACCAGATCACCAGATGGGGCCATCAGCATAATTCTAATTTCGCCGCCATGTCCGGTCAAACCCTGGTTTTTATCCGATATCTTATTGAACAGCTCATCGGCCAGGGTTTCCTGGAGCGTCAGGGCGAGTATGATACTCTTGCCATGACCGACCTCGGCCAACAACTTTTAAACGGCCGGATCACTCCCATATTAGCCAAGCCGCTGGTTGCCGAAAAGAAGAAAGCCATCGCCGCCCGCCAAAAAGCCAAAAAAGCCCAAGATTTCGCCGGCGTAGACGAGGAATTATTCGAATTGCTTCGCAACAAAAGATCCGAATTAGCCCACAAACACAGTGTTCCCGCCTACATCATCTTCGGCGACAAGTCCCTAAAAGACATGGCCTCCCGCAAGCCCACTACTCGAGAAACCTTCTCCGAGGTCTTCGGAGTAGGCGACCACAAACTAAAAACCTACGCCGATCAGTTCATTAGTGTAATCAAACAGCATACGTCATCCTGAGCGCTAGCGAAGGATCTCGTCTGGCGTCATTCTGAAGCCGCGAAGCGGCTGAAGAATCTATCTTTTAGAATCCTACGTGTCATCCGCTAAATAATTCCTGTTAGATTTTACCTCCTTTTGCGTCAATTATTGTAGGAAGAAAATTGATCTTCCCCCGAAAAAGTGGACACAAAGAAGAGTTGGTGTTAGCATAGGCACCAGCTCATAATCAGGAGGTGTCC
>JAHIKK010000003.1 GCA_018897555.1 Candidatus Omnitrophota bacterium | reverse complement strand
TGCTTTTTAGCGGAATGGCCAGAAGGCGCTCTTGGATATCTTTTAAAGTTATTTCTTTGGCGTATAAGGTATCCAGATTGAAATCTTGCAGCTCCGGGGAAAGGGATTCCTGCTTTATTTTCTTAAGCTGAATTTCTTTGGCCGCGATATCCTGGCCGATAAGTAAATAAACCATATTACCATTGTTCAACTGTACGCTCGACAATGCGGCGGGCCAAATCCTCCACAGCATTGATTACTGCGGTATCTTCGGATACTTTAACCGTATTTGCAGCGGCAAAATTGGTGAAGAAAGAATAGTTGCCGTTAAAATTATTCTCCTGCCAAACCAGTTTATTCTCTTTAGTATCCCAGAGGCTTAAATTCACGTTAATATTGATGCGGTATTCGGCAACATTTTCACCATTAGTATCATAGCTTAAAGGATCCTTACGGTACTCCAGCAACTCCCCCTTCAATACTAAATCCGCAGCCGCCTCTTTTGCGGGCTTGAGATTCCCGTCAAAAAGATACCGGTTAATTACCTTTTTGGTAATATCCGTTTCCAGCATCGGCCGGTAAATACGGTATTTATTAGCGGAATAAGCTTCCTGAGTTATATCTACTTTATTCAGGAAAGGAGCGATGTAAATTGTTTTGTATTTCCCGGAAATCATGGAGCGGGTAGTATAACCACAGCCGGTTAAAACAGTGGTAAAGAGGCAAAATACGGTAATCAGGAATAAAGAAAATTTAATTCTTCTTTTCATTTTTCTGCTCCATTAGCTGTAATCTGGCCGCGGCCTGCGCTGCCCAAGGGCTCTGCGCATAATCATTGACTATAGTATTATAATAAATTTTGGCTGAATCAAAAGCTTTTTGTTTTTCATAAAAAAGTGCGGTATTGTAGCTTGCCTCTGCCTCTTTCTCCCGGATTTGGCTGATATTTTTTTCCGCATCCAAAGAAAGCACGGCATCAGGATGCTCCTTGACAAACTCCTGGAACTTCTCTTTAGCCTCCTGGGCTGAACCCTGGTCATAAGCAAAACCTTTGGATAAACTTGCCCGGCAGGAAGCAATCTGGAATTTGGCTGCCGCTGACCACTCACTATCCGGGTAACGGGAAACCACCTTATTAAACTCCTCCTCTGCTTCGTAATAACGCATTAATCCTTTTAAAACCAGGCCTAATTTATACTGCGCTTTGGAGGCCAAGGGCCCGTAGGTAGAATTTTCTACTACCTTACCAAATATCTCAATCGCCGGATTATCCACCGGTAAATCTATACCCAATGCTTTACGTTTTTCCCCGGACATAAACCTTTCGGCAATTTTATACTCCTTTTCAATAATCTCCTGAATGCGCTCACTAAAAGGGTATTTATCGATAACCATTTGATAAGCCTGAAATGCTTCATATAATTTACCCTGTTGTTCCTCGGCTAAACCCAGATAATACTGGCTTTCGGCAGCCTCGGCGCTCTTAGGATAAGCCTTAAGCAGCTTACGGAATTCCCGCTTGGCCTCCTCATATTTATTATTCTCAAAAAAAGACTTGGCGTATACAAACTGCTCCTTGGGATTATCCTTAGGCAGGTTTTTGGGATTAACCCACTTCCCGCTCTTAGGGGTCCAAATCCAGTAAGCGTGCGCCGGTTGAATAGCGAAAAAGGAAATTATTAGCAAACTTAAGATTATGCGTTTCATAATGTTGGGATCCTTCGTCGTCAGCAACTAAAACCTTTGCCGGACTCCTCAGGATGAAAACGTCAAAAAGTTATTTTTTCAACGTTTTCAATTTACCACAGCCGGACGGCTTTGTCAAAGGTAAATTGAGCACAATCTATCTTAGATTAAAGCTAACCTTCAATAGTAGGGGAGGTTTAAACCTCCCCTACTATATTAGAGCTCTTAGAAATAAATATAGGCACCGGGCAGCTTGATCAAGGCGGCATTTATATTTAAAAGCAGGGTAATCAATGCCATGGTCGGCAGGCTAAAAAGATTGGCTAAATCCGGATAAATCAGGCCGGACAAAACCAGGATAAACCCGCATAAAGTAATAAGCGTAGCCAGCGGAACAATCAAAATATTAGCCAAAACAGTTACCGGGGCAATAATACGGAAATTTAAAGCAATAATTACCAGCGTACCCAGCCAGGCAGAAAACGAAACTAAACAGCCTTCAATGATAAATTTTAATATTTTAATTTTGCAGGACTCCAAGTGAACCAGGGCTTTTAACTTAGGATAGAAATATACGATTGCCAGCACACTAATAAAAGAGAGTTGGAAACCAACATCGGAAAGCTGCCGGGGATTAATCACCAGGATAAATAATGCCGCGCTCACCAGAGAATTATAGATATCCGCTTCCCTTTTTAAAAGATGCGCCGCCAAAAAAACCAAGCCCATAACCGTAGCGCGAATAACCGGGTTAGTTGCTCCGGTGATTAAGCAATAGATAAGCAAACAAATTGCTGTCAGGATAATGCGCCCCTTACGCGGAAAGCGCAGAATTTTAAGCAATAGATTAATCATAAAAGCCACGATACCTACGTTAAAACCGCTGACTACCAAAATATGCACGGTGCCGGCTTTAATCATGGAATCACTGACCAGCCGGGGAATACCCTGTTTTTGCCCTAAAACCATAGCCGAAAGTATACTCGCCGGTAATGCCGGGAGGTGCCGTCTGATAATTTGTTCCAAATAAAAGCGCAGCCAAAGACAACCCCGGGTTAATTGCCCGCCGCTGAATTTATCCTGCCGGATAATTTGACGGTTATTTTGAATCGGCATGATCAGATAAATACCTTGGCGCGCCAGAAAATCCCGATAACCACCCCGGCTGCGGCTAAAAACTTGCGGCCGGCCTAAACTACCAATAAGCGTTAAATCCTCCCCATAATTTAATACCTGCTTGAAATCCATTTTGACCAATACCTCTCCGCAACATTTGTACCTTAATTTATCTGTTTGGATTTGGCGTACCCGCAAAATAAACCAAAGGTGATTATTTTTGAATTCCGGCTGGCTAGCAATAAATCCATTCAGGCAATAAACTGCGTTATCTTTATAAGCAACAAAGTTACGAATATGGCATCCGGGTAATCTGTAGGCATTTTTCAGGTTCAGGCCTCCGGCAAGCAGCGCTAAAAACAATACCAGAACCAGAAATAAATGTTTTTCTCTTACCTTTAAACTGACGAAGACAAAAACTACAATTGCCACTCCCATCATCAGCCAAAAATCCAGGCGGATTAAACCCGCCAAAATAATTCCCAGGACATAAAATACGGCTAAGATTACCAGCGGCCTTTTCATTCCACAAAGAATAACTCTTTTAATTTACCATAGCGTTGGTCACCGACACCTTTGACTTCTTTCAACTCTTCTAAACTGCCGAACTCTTTGCGCAAATTCCGATATTCGATGATGCGTTGGGCTAATTTCACCGGAACACACTTAGCCTCGATCAGCTCTGTCAAAGTTACTTTGTTAAGATTTAACCTGGCTAATTGCATTTGTGGATAAACCACCCCGGCAATCCGGCAGTTAACCTTGATTAAGTTATTTAAAATTAAGCCGCAAAGCGCTAAACCCAAAAGGAACAAAGTAACTTTTCTTTCTTCAGGTGTAAAATTAAACATAGCTCTTTAACCCTCCCTGCTTCAATAGACGTAAATATTAGCCGCATCTAACCAAATAAATAAAGGGGACGGTTCTATTTTTCTCCGGCTTAACTTAAGAAAAATAGAACCGTCCCCTAGTTTTTTATAATGTTTTAGTGTATACTTAATTTATGCCCAAGAAAATTCTGGTGATTGATGATGACTATAATATCGCCAAAAAGAGTAAGGAAGAATTGCTTAAGGCAGGTTATACCGTAGTCGTTGCCTACAGTGCTAAAGAGGGTATAGAAAAACTAAAAGCGGAAAAACCGGATTGCGTGCTCCTGGATCTGGTCCTGCCGGATGAAAGCGGATTTAAAGTTGCCCAGGATATCAAGGCCCTGCCTGAATTTGCGGATACCCCGATTATCGCCGCCTCCCTAAAACACGAAGAAATCGATAAACATATTGCCGCTAAAAGCGGGATCACCGTCTATGTCGAAAAACCCATTGATTACCAAAGATTACTTTTTGACATTAAAGACGTTCTGGGAAACATAAAATAAAGGGACCGTTTCTATTTTTTCTTCGCGATTATTCTTAAAAAATAGAAACGGTCCCTTTATTTTATAACAATATTGACAAGCTTCTGCGGGACAATGATGAATTTCTTCGGGGTTTTGCCTTCCAGCCAGGGAATCAATTTCTCATCTTTAAACACTAATTCCTTAAGCTTATCTTCGGATATATCACGGAGAACTTCGATTTTGCTGCGCACTTTACCATTAACCTGAATTACCAATTCCACATTTTCCTCAACCAATAGCTCAGGGTAAAATTTTGGCCAAGAAGCTTTAAAAATACTCTCCTTGTTTCCTAGAATCTGCCAAAGTTCCTCGGCAAAATGCGGAACAATCGGGCTGAGCATAATCACCAGGCTGGAAAATACCTGTTTATCCGCGCCTAACTGATAAATAACATTGGTTAATTCCATCAGGCTGGCAATGGCCGTGTTAAACTTAAATTCACTAAAATCCGTGCCTACTTTTTTTATTGTTTTGTGTAAAGCTTTAAGTAACGCAAGATTATCCTTTTCCCGCCTGGATTTTTCTGCAGCAGGGCGGGATCCCGCCTGCTCCTCAGAGAATTTGGCGGGAAAATTTTCCTGAATCCGCCAGACACGGTTTAAAAATTTATACGCGCCTTCTAACCCGCGTTCCTCCCACTCCAGCTCTGTCTCCGGCGGAGCGGCAAACAAAATAAACAAGCGCAGGGCATCCGCGCCATAATTTTTGATCATGGAATCCGGGTCAACAATATTACCCCTGGACTTAGACATAACTTCGCCGTCCTTTAAAACCATCCCCTGGGTAAGCAGTTTAGTGAATGGCTCACTAAAATCAATCATTTTTAAATCCTGGAAAAATTTAGTAAAAAAGCGGGAATATAATAAATGCAGGATCGCGTGTTCAATCCCGCCGATATACTGATCAACAGTCATCCAGTATTTAGCTTCCTTTACATCAAACGGAGCCGCATTAAATTTAGGCGAGCAGAACCTTAAGAAATACCAGGAGGAGTCAAAGAAGGTAGCCATAGTATCGGTTTCCCGCCTGGCCTTTACTTTACACTTAGGACAATTTACTTCTACAAATTTCTTAACCTTGCTTAAAGGGCTTCCGCCTTCTCCGGTAAAAGGCGCATCAGAAGGCAGTTCTACGGGTAAATCTTTATCCGGAACCGGGACAATACCGCAAGCCGGACAATAAATCATCGGTATGGGAGTGCCCCAATAACGCTGGCGGGAAATCAGCCAATCACGTAAGCGAAAATGTGTCTGAATTTTACCAATACCTTTATCCTCCATCCATTGGGCAATCTTTGTTTTTGCTTCCTGATTGTTCAACCCATCAAATTCTCCGGAATTTACCTGAATACCATCGCCTTCATAAGCTTCTGCTAAATCCTCTGCCCTCTGCCCCCTGTCTTCCGTCCTCCGGATTACAGTCCGCATGGGCAAACTATGTTCTTTAGCAAACAAAAAATCCCTTTGATCATGCGTGGGCACCGCCATAATTGCGCCTGTCCCATACTCCATCAAAACATAATCGGCAATCCAAACCGGAACCTTTTCATTATTTACCGGATTAATTACAAAGCTTCCGGTAAAAACCCCTTCTTTTTTAACATCGGATGCGGCGCGCACTACCTTACTTTCTGCGGCAACCTTTTTAATGAACCCTAAAGCCTCTTTTTCCTGTGGTTTGCCTTTAATCAAACCTAAAACTAAAGGGTGCTCCGGGGCCAGAACAATGTAAGTTGCCCCAAAAATAGTATCCACCCGGGTAGTAAAAACAGAGATCAATTTATCACTATTTTCCAGGCGAAAATAAATATCTACGCCGCTGCTTTTGCCGATCCAGTTATTCTGCATCGCCACAACCCGCCCCGGCCAATCTTTAAGCTGGTTTAAATCCTCCAGCAGTCTTTCTTTATATTCGGTAATCTTTAAATACCATTGCTCCAGCTCCTTCTGCTCTACTTTTGCATGGCAGCGCCAACATTCGCCTTCGATTACTTCTTCATTCGCTAAAGTTGTGGCGCAGCTTGGGCACCAGTTAACTTGCGAAGCCTTTCTATAGGCCAGTCCGCGTTGGAACATTTTTAAAAAGATCCACTGGTTCCATTTATAATAATCGCTTTGGCAGGTAGAAACCTCCCTTTCCCAGTCATAGGAAAAACCCATCTTTTTTAATTCTGTTTCCATCTCCTGAATACATTTACGCGTCCAGTCAGCGGGCTTAGTTTTATTCTTGATTGCCGCATTCTCTGCCGGCTGGCCAAAGGCATCAAAGCCCATCGGGTGCATTACGTTATAACCTTCTAAGGTTTTAAAACGGCTGGCGACATCGCCGATAGTGTAATTACGCACATGGCCCATATGGATTTTACCGCTGGGATAGGGGAACATTTCCAACAGATAGTATTTTTTACGCTTAGGGTCGGCTTGCGCACGGAAGGCCCGGGTTTTTTGCCATTTTTTCTGCCATTTCTCTTCGATCTTTTTAAAATCGTAATGCATTTTATTTTATTGCTATAAAATTATACATCTCTCAGTAGGGAAGGTTTAAACCTCCCCTACTACTGTTAATAATTTAATTTCGGTTTAATTTTCTCACTAATGCTAAATTTTCCTTATCGCTGTCTGCGGTGCTTTTAGGTGTCTCTAAAATCATCGGGATATTCTTTAATTTAGGATGATTGATAATTCTTTTCATCCCCGCCAGGCCAATGTGGCCCTGGCCGATATGGTCGTGCCGGTCATGGTGGCAGCCTAATTCTCCGGCGGCATCGTTAAGGTGGATGAGCTTAATTAATTTTGTTCCGGCCATCTCATCAATCTCATCGATCATTTTATCCAGTCCGGCTTTGGTCGATAGATTGTAACCGGCCAAATAAGCATGGGCGGTATCCAAGCACAAACCTACGCGGGATTTTTCTTTTATACCTTTGATAATTTTATGCTGATGATAGAATCTATAGCCCAGCCAGGATCCGCTGCCGGAAGTATTCTCCAATAATATCCCGACCTTAGAATCTTGGGTCTTTTCGATTATTTTATTTAGCGCCTCAATCAACCGCTTGATCCCGGCATCTTCGGAAGTTTCCTTATGGCTGCCCATATGCGTAACAATATAATCCGCCCCTAACTTATCCGCCTCCTGGATATCCTCGATATAAGCCTGAATAGAGCCGTGGTAGAGGCGCGCATCAGGAGAAGCTAAATTAATCAGGTAAGATATATGAAGAAAAACCGGGTTGATTTTATATTTCTTGCGCCGGGTAATAAATTCCTTAATATCTTCGGGAGCAATCTGAGCGCCGTTACGCCAGGACTGCGGGGAGCGGCTGAATATTTGCATGGTATCGCACTTCAAATCGTGAGCGATATCCAACGCCTGGTAAATCTTCCCTGCTCCGGAAACATGCACGCCGAGAATCATAACAAAAAACTATCCCTTTCTCTTCATCCTACCCACTAACAAATCAATAGAAACCTCTAAAGCATCAGCAATTTTAGTAATCGTAGTAATCGTGGGTTCTTTCGCTACACCCGCTTCAATTTTTACAAGAGTTGCCGTTGAAATATTGGCTAAACGGGAAAGCCCTTCTTGCGATAAACGATTCCGTAGCCTAAGCTTCCTGATGTTTTGCGCTAACATTTTATTTGACTTCTTATATTATTGTATTAGTATATATGTATATGTATATTTATTACTCATAAATTAAATTATACTATAAATGTCTAAAAAAATCTATAGAAACCTTTGTTAGAAAAATACAAATTTTACGTCTATTATTATAGGGAGGCATAGAAAATGAGAATATACCCAAAGAACGCAAAGCTACGAGCAAGACATCTTAGAAGTAAAGGCTGGTCCTTGGGAGAAATTGACTTAAAAATGCACATTTCTAAAAATACCCTTTGCGGATGGGTTAAAGATATTAAACTTAGCAACAAACAGAAAAAACGCATAAAGCAAAAAATAATAGATTCCGGTAAAATCGGCAGGCCTTTAGCTGTTGCCGCGAACCGCCGAAAAATTCAACAATGGAAAGAAAGTATCCGAAATTCTGTAAAACATTTTGAAAATATCTCCCTTGAAAATCCGAAACTCGGCAAACTCATCTGCGGCCTACTTTATCTTTGTGAAGGCGCGAAATATCCAAGTTCAAGATATCTTTATTTAGGAAACTCCGATCCAAAGATAATATCATTCTTCATTAACGCTTTAAGAAGATACTACGAAATTGATGAAAATAAGTTACGCTTTAGTATTGGTTACCGCTGGGATCAAAACTTCCAAAAACTAAAAAATTATTGGTCAAAGATTACCAAAATACCTAAATCAAAATGCCTAAATTCAATACCTGATATGCGTACTAAAGGAAAACCGACTTTAAAGAAAAATTACATGGGGATTTGTAGAATAGTCTATTACAACGCAACGCTTCAGTTTGAATTACAGTCAATCGGCGAAACAGTAATAAAGGGCGGCTGTAAGCCGCCCTTTATCTAATGGTGGAGCTGGAGAGGCTCGAACTCTCGACCCCTTCCATGCCATGGAAGTGCTCTCCCAGCTGAGCTACAGCCCCAAAATTTATCTATTGACCTTTGCTATTTTAGAATATAAAATAGACGACGTCAACTTAAAAATCTTTGCTGGAGTGGTGGAATGGCATACACGTCGGTCTCAAAAACCGATGGGGGCAACTCCGTGAGGGTTCAACTCCCTCCTCCAGCATTAAATTTCTAACTGGACCTATTATTTATCTTTAATATAAGCGGCGATTGCCCGGTAGATACGCTTGGCAATAACCTGATAACCGCGGGCATTAGGATGGAAAAAATCGCTTTTCATCGCCGGGTTAGTAATAATCCTATTTAAAATTACAGGAATAAATATTGCCCTTTTCTCGGCAGCTAACTTCCTGAAAGCTACTCCATATTCCCAAAAGAGCATCCCTGCGCTAATATCCACCAAAGCCACCATTGCGCCCTTTTCCTGAATGCGCTCAATAATCACAGCTAAATTTTTAACCGTATCCTCCTTAGGAATTTTTTTAAGGAAATCATTCCCGCAAAATTCCACGATAACTAAACGCGGGTTTTTAGCTAAAACATCATTTTCTAAGCGCTCTAAAGCGGCAAAGGTAGTATCTCCGTCTACCCCGGAATTAATCACCGGCAATCTTACAAGCTTGCCTAAGGCTGTAGGATAATCCTCTCCCGGGTTGGCTCCGTAACCAAAAGTGATGCTGTCCCCGAAGCAAACAATATTTGCGCCTTGAGCATTAAGATTTCTAATCTCCTGCTTCACGCAGCCAGATAAAAAAATACTCAAAATAATTACTAAAAAACCTCTTTTCGTCATCCTGAGGAGCAAAGCGACGAAGGATCTCAAGAGATTCTTCGTCGCCCCGCCAAAGGCGGGGTTCCTCAGAATGACAGCAGATTGAAAAATGGGTTTTTCAGTAATAACTAAATTAATCCTGCTCATGCCTTAACCTCAATTGTCCGCAGGCAGCATCGATATCTTGCCCGCGCGGGCGCCTTAATGTCACATTCAGGCCGGCTTTAAATAAATATTCTTTAAAAGAAAACACCTGCGCGCTATCCGCGGGGTTGATCCTTGATTCCGGTATGGAATTTGCCGGAATTAAATTAACTTTAGCTAATCTTAAATCCTTAAGCAGCCTGACTAAACTTTGCGCTGCCGTTAAGTCCGCGTTAACCCCTTTAATTAAAACATACTCAAAAGTAATCTGGCGGTTAGTTTTGGCAATATATTCCTGGCAGCATTTGATTAAAGCTTCCAGAGGATACTTCTTATTTACCGGCATAAGCTGGCTGCGGGTTTTATCATCAGCGGCATGCAAAGATATGGAAAGTTCTATCTGCAAATCCTCAAGAGCAAGCCTCTCTATTCCCGGAATAATCCCGCAGGTAGAAACAGTAATCCTCCTGGCTCCGATATTAAAAGCCAGCGGTGAATTAATCAGGCGGATTGCGCCCAGCACGTTTTCATAATTATCCAACGGCTCACCTGTGCCCATAAATACAATATGCGTCAGCTGGCCTGCTTTTAGATTATTCTTTAAATAAAGTACCTCCTCTAAAATTTCACCGGTTGTTAAATTGCGCTTAAACCCTCCTAAAGCGCTGGCGCAAAAATTGCAGCCAAATTTACAACCCACCTGCGAGGAGATACATCCGGTGGAACGCTTGAGCGCGGGAATATTTACTGCTTCCACCAGATTCTTATCCGTTAACTCCAAAAGAAATTTAGTTGTTCCGTCGGCAGACTCCTGTAAATCCGCCAATCTTAAGTTTAAAATACTAAATTCATCCGTTAAGGTTTTCCTTAAAGGGCCGGGCAAGTTGCTCATCTGGCTAAACTCATAAGCGCCTTTCTGATAAATCCAATTGTATATCGGCCGGGCATAATATTTAGGGCTACCCCAACAGAGTAATTTATCTTCCAGCTCTTTTAAGCTTAATTCTTTAATGTCTTGCATCAATATGAAACCTGCTTTCTAAGCTGCTCTTTAAAACAGGGGGACGGTTCTGTTTTTCAATCAAATCAAGCGACGAAAAACAGAACCGTCCCCTGGATTTTCCCTGAGTTTTTCTTTGTCAATCTTACCAGCGCGATTCTTAGGAAGTGCGGGGCAAAACTCAAAGCAATGCGGAATCTTAAAATGCGCCAAATGCTGGCGCAGGAAATAACGCAACTCTTCCGTGGAAATACTTTTTCCTTCTTTGACGACCACAAAGGCTTTGGGCACCTCTCCTCTTAATTTATCCGCGATCCCGATTACGGCTGCCTCGGCAACATCCGGATGTTTTTGTAAACTCGCCTCTACCTCCGGCTCAAAAACAATCTCTCCGCTAACTTTAATCATCTCTTTTTTCCTACCCACGATATAAAGAAAGCCTTCTGCGTCAAACCTCCCCAGGTCTCCGGTATAAAAGAAGCCTTGACGGATAGTGGCTTGGGTCAACAGCTCATCCTTAAAATATCCCTGTGTTACTACCCAGCTTTTTACTGCTACTTCACCTATCTGGCCAGAGGGCAGCTCTTGGCCGCTATCTGAAAATATCTTAACCAGAATCCAGGGCGCCGGACGGCCCACGCTTTCGATATTCTTTGAACCCATCGGTAAAACTACCGTCGGAGCATTGGTCTCAGTTAAGCCCCAGCCATTTAACAAGCAGGCCTGCGGGCAGAATTGCTGGAACCGGCGTAAAGCCTCCGGTGAATTCGACGCGCCAAAAGTCACAATCCAACGCAAACTGGATAAATCAAATGTTTCAAACTCTTTCAATTGCAAAAGCGCGTAATACATCGAGGGGACAATCCAGAAAAAATTAACTTTATAATTCTGTATGTTCCTTAAGAAATCCAGCGGCATAAACCGCTCCATCAACACCAGGGTCAGCCCAAAGGTAATCGTATTCTGGATATAAATCAATCCCCCTAAATGCGAAAATGGCAAAGCACACAACGCGGTGTCGCCGGGGCCCAAATCCGAATTTACAAAAAAAGCCATGGATTTTGGCGGCGCATCCAGCTGGGCATAACTGATTAAAACACCTTTAGGCTTACCGGTAGTGCCGGAGGTATAAAAAATTATGGCGCAATCCCTTTCATCAATCTTTACCTCGGGAGCACAACTCCTCCCCTCTGCCAGAAGTTTTTCAAAACTTAAATTTTCCTGATCTTCTGATTGGCAGGAAATAATATTCTTCAATGAAGGTAATTTTGCCTTAAGCTGCGCAAATGAAATATTGGCCTTGTGTTTGGTAATCAGGATTTTGGCCTCGGAGTGGCCCAGGCAGGAAAGTATCTCATCTTCCGTAAGCATAAAATCCAAAGGCACGCTGCAGGCGCCGATGGACCAAATAGCTAAATAGCTTAAAACATATTCCGGCCAGTTGGGAAGATAAATTGCAACCCTGTCGCCGGGCTTTACCCCCAGCTTAAGCAAGGCCTGGCTAAGAGCAAAAACTTTATCTCTTAACTGGACAAAGGAAAGCTGCTCCTGACGGAAGATAATCGCCGATTTATGCGCGTAAATTTTGGCGCACTCTTCTAAAACATTAACGACATTCATTAAAACCCATACCAGTAATTAACCAGCGGTTTGCCGTCGGGCGACTGATCTACGATTACATTCTTAAAACGGGTATACTCTAGAAAACCTTCACGCCCCAACTCCTTGCCAAAACCGCTCTGCTTGAATCCGCCATAAGGAAGCTCATTGTAAAACATACCATAAGTATTAATCCAAATCGTACCGGCATTTATCTTACCGGCTAACTCCTGCGCTAGAAGTAGATCCTTACTCCAGATGCAACAAGCCAAACCAAAATCCACGCTGTTGGCTAAACTTGCCGCCTCATCCGATCCGGAAAATTTATGCATCAAAACTACCGGGCCAAAAACCTCTTCTTTAAATATGTGCGAATGCGTGCTCACATCTACTAATACTGTGGGCTCAAAAAAATAACCATTGATCAATTCCGCGTTTTCCGGTATTTTCCCGCCGCAAACTACCCGCCCTCCTTCAGCTCTAGCCTTGTCAATATAGGCAATTACTCTTTTACGCTGCGCGTCGCTAATCAAAGGGCCCATCTGGGTTTCAGGATTATCGGCTAAACCTAATTTTATGCGTTTAGCCTTTTCGGCAAAACTGGCCAGAAAATTATCGTAAATCTCCTCTTGCACAAAAATCCTGGACATCGCTGTGCACATCTGGCCCTGATTTAGAAAAATAGAGGCCAAAGAGCTGTTCACCGCAACCTCTAAATCCACATCATTAAATATCAGGCTGGCAGATTTACCACCTAACTCCATAATCATCTTCTTCACATTTTTCGAAGAATACTGCAAGATCTGTTTGCCTGTTTCATTGCTTCCGGTGAAAGAAATCATGTCTACGCGCTTATCCGCACAAAGTGTCTCGCCTATTTTTGCGCCGCTGCCATTAATTATATTGACCACTCCGGCGGGAAAACCGGCATTATGGATAATTTTTGCCAGCTCCAAAGCCGTAAGCGGAGTAAGGCTGGAGGGTTTCAGAATAACCGTATTGCCTGCAGCCAGGGCGGAAGCCAATTTCCAACAGGCAATTAAAAGCGGATAATTCCAGGGAATGATTAAAACTACCACCCCCATCGGCTCGCGGATTAACTCTGCTTTTGTCTCCGCAGATACGTTAATCTCTTCATTATCCAAATAATCAATAAAATTATTCGCCATAAATTCAAATGTTTTGGCGCTGGAAGGGATATCCATAAAAGTAGTCTCTTTAATCGGCTTACCGGTATTCTGCGTTTCTAATGCCGCGAGCATCCCGGCATTATCCAAAATACCCTGAGCAAGCTTAGAGATAAATTCTTTGCGTTCAAACAAAGAAAATTGCGGCCACGGCCCATAGTCAAAAGCCTCCCGGGCAGCGGATAAAGCCAACTCTGCCTCTTTTATCGAAGCCATTGAAGCCTCGGCAATTACTTTGCCGGTGGAAGGATTAACAATATTCTGTTTTTCCGGGGTTTCGATAAATTGTCCGTTTATATAAAGCGGGCATTTTAAATTCATTTAATCTTCACCTCTTTAAATAAAGCAAAAAGCCGGTTAAATGGAACATACCATTTAGAGAGCTGGCCCAATTGGCCGCTTAATTTCATCTTGCCTTGAGTAACGGCCACAAATGAATCCAGCTTGCCTAAAAATACCTGCTCCCAGACTGGCGCCGGCGCGGAAATAACAAAAGGGGCATCGCTATCCGAATCTAATTTTATGATTTTCCCTTTTTCAAAATTAAATTTAAAAACCTCTCCGCTATCATCAAGCTTAATCGCTAATTTTACCGTAAGATCCAACTCTTTGCCTTTTTGCGCGATAAATTCATCCTGATTAACTAAATCCACGATTGCCTGAATATGTTGACGGCTAAACATGGTATAGGCCGGATCATTGCGCTTTAAATCCTCTTTTAAAGCCAGGTCTAAATTATCCAGAATGCTTTTATCAAACAGGCGAGCAACGGCAGCACTTTTAACTGCCTCCTCTAATGCCTCGGTAAGGCTAAGGGCCTCTTGGAACTTATCGGCAATCGCCACTATCCCGTGATTCTTGAGAATAACCAGATTATTTGTTTTCAAAGCGGCAATCACCGGCGCCGGAGCCGTCACCGTAGGTGTTTCCTGAGGAATTACCGGAATATCCCCGAGATAAAATTTAGTTTCAAAACTTATCGCCTTGAGTCTCTTGGCAACCGCAAAATATCCGTTAATTAAAGGAGGGTGGCAATGAATCACCGCCTGAGCCGTAAAATTTTTATAGACTAAACTGTGCAAAGGCAGTTCAGAACTGGGGTTTGGCCCTGCCCCGGATTTACCGCCGGCTAAATTAACCTTAACGATATCGCTTTCTTTTAACTGGCCTAAAGCTGCTCCGCTGGCAGTAATGAGGATACTCTCGTCATCCAGGCGGCAGCTTAAATTTCCGGATTTGGCTACGGCCAGGCCGGCAGTATAAAGCCGCCTGCCTACTTTAATTATCTCCAGCTTTAATCCTCTCTCAGACATATCTACACCTCTAATTTACACCCCTAAATAAATGTGCTTAGTAATAAGCTTATTCGGCGTAACATCAAAAGCCGGATAATACGCTTTAACCTCTTTTGGCGCTAAATGCAGCCCCTGATAAATCTTTAATTCATTACCCGGACGGATTTCAATTTTAATTTCTTTTCCGCTTTTTAATTTCGATGCCGGCGGGCAGATTACGTAAAAAGGAATCTTGAAATATTTGGCAACTACCGCGATCTGATAAGTACCGATCTTATTGGCGATGTCCCCGTTTAAGGTTAAGTGATCCGCCCCGACAATAATTTTAGTTACTTTACCTAACGATAATAAATACGCCACCATATTATCGGTGATGATGGTTACCTCAAAACCCGCGCGCATAATTTCCCAGGCAGTAAGCCGGGAACCCTGTAAATACGGCCGCGTCTCCGTAACATAGAAACTTATTTTTTTGCCCTGCTCTTTGGCAAACTGGGCAATTAAAGGCATTAAGCCGCTGATATTGCAGTGTGTAAGGATTACATCGCCATCTTTAAGTAATTTAGCCATTACCCTGGCTTGTTCGATACGCTTGGCTTTAAGCATCTCTAAAAACCCTAAGATACTTTTCTCTAAAGGCGCGCCTGATTTTTCCATTCCTAAAACCATATCCGTTAAAAATTTAAAAGATAGGGTCGGCCGCGTGGCATTAATGGCCTCAGCAACTTTAGCCAGGTTCTTGTCTTGCCGCTTACTTAAAATAAAAGTATACATTACCAAGAGCACCTGCCCCACAGCGCGGGTTTTCATCTCTTTTATTGCCTTACAAGCCTGAAGATAATTCTTCGCCTTTATGTAGACGAGCTTTTGAGGAAGCTGGGTCTCATCCAAAATATAAATAACGTTACCTTTTAATTGTATCGGCCAAAATAATGGAGAAAATTTCATAGTTATTTATTGCCCAAATTACCGTCATTCTGAGGAGTCCCGCCAACGGCGGAATGACGAAGAATCTAGATCCTTCGGGCCTTTGGCCCTCAGGATGACGAATTTATTTTCCTTCTAATTTTTTTACTAATTCCAATGCAATTTTAATTAAATTGCTCTCTGCCAAATAATAAAGCGGATTCATAAAACCCATCTCGCCGGTAATCACGTTGTCACTTACGGCTAATATTGATCCGGCCTTAATATTATATGTCTGACAAATAGTTAACAGGGTTGAAGATACCATATCCACTGCCCGGGCGCCTTCTTTACGCTTGGCCTCCACAATTTCGCGGGTTTCGCGCAAAAGCGCATCCGTGGTCCAGGCCTTTCCGCGATGCACATTTAAACCCATGCCTTTGGCAATCTCAAATAAAAGATCAGAAATCTTTTTGTCACTTACCGTTTTAAAATCCTTATCCACATAATAAGGAGTTACCCCGTCGCCGCGAATAACCTCATCGACTACAAATAAATCGCCGACTTTAATATTTTCATTAAGTGCGCCGCAAGTGCCAATACGGATAATATTTTGTATCCCGGCATTGCACATTACCTCCGTAGTAATCGAAGTATCCGTGGAAAATCTTCCGCCGTTAATTCCGGTAACCTTGATCCCTTCATACGTACCGGTATACATGGTATATTCCATAAATGAAAAATTACGCACCGGATTCTCAATTTTTTTCATTAATACATCCAAACGGTCGCGCGGCCCAGGCACAATCGCGTATTTACCTACATCCTGAGTCCTCAACTGGACCATCTCCGTTAAGTCTCTTCCGGTTAAATGAACATTTTTCTGCATCTGCATCTTTTATTCTCCCTTTTAATAGTTAATTAATTCGCTTACATTATTAACTCAACTATGCTTGCTTTTAAAAACTTCTGAATTGCTTTTATTGTTTCTTCTTTATATTTTGCCGAGCTTTGGGCTATCCACATTGTAAAATTATAGAATTCCTGCGTGTCAGCTTTGAGCCATTTTTTATTTTTATGCAAAAATACAAACAGCGTTGTCATAGCAATTCTTTTATTGCCGTTTTGAAAAGGATGATTTTTAATCAATAGATAAAACAGAATACCCGCCTTATCAATAAATGAGGGGTAACCTGACTTTCCGCCAAAAGATTGGAATGGCGTCGCCAGACAACTCTCCAAAATATTGGGATAACGCGTAGCAAAATCGGGTATCGGCTCCTTAAAAGATAACAACTCCTGCGCTAACTTAAAAGCAATATATTCAACTTCTTTAACCGTGAGCTTCTTCATTAATCTTTACCCAAAAGCTTCAATGTTTGGCCGTATTCGCTAACAGTTCTTTTTACTGCACGGTCAATTTCTTTCTTTTCATCCTCGCCCAAAACTTCTCCCAATAAACATCCCAAGCTCTTTCGGGAGATTCCATAGGTTTTCCCTAATTTTATAGCCTTAATCTCGCCTTTCTTTACCTTTTTGAAAACAGTAACCCTACTTAAGCCAAGCAGCTTCGCCAGTTCAGGTATCGTAACATATTCATTCTGCTTACGTTGCATCGTATCTCCTCTTGTTAACTCATCTTACATTGGCTAACATATGTTAATCACATACTACTAGGTTAACATAAAAATATCTTTGGTCTAATAATGGGACCGTTTCTATTTTTTACTAGCTTTGAGAGTCTATTAATTTGTCTATTTTGCGGGTGGCTTGGGTGTTTTCGACGCGCGTCAGCGCTAGAAAATACCCAAGACAGCCTGCCCGCCAACGATTTAGTGGCGGGGACCCGCAAAACTGTTAAAGAACAAATAGCTTTTCTAAATTTCCACCCAGGATATTTTGTTTATCTTCCTGGGATATATCTAAATCCGAAACCGCCTTAAT
>JAHIKK010000023.1 GCA_018897555.1 Candidatus Omnitrophota bacterium | reverse complement strand
TGCGTGATAGGAGCTGATATCTGTAACATCTTTGTACCGTTTACTTCTCGAATTGCGCTAACAAGGCCGTCAGCAACAGTATTCTCTAATCCTTTCGGATTACCAATAACGACAACTCGCTCACCAACTCGAACTTGATCAGAATCACCAAGAACAACAGGAACAAAAGTATCTGCTTCCTTTATTTTAAGCAACGCCATATCTCTTATAGGGTTATCTTTCACGACCTCAACATTTGAATACACCTTATTTTCCTCTATTAATTTGACAGTAACTGTCTTTTGACCGCCTACAACATGTGAATTTGTTAAAATATACCCATCAGCTGCTATGATAAATCCGCTTCCCTGAGACGATCCCGCAATAATAAGCACAATGGACTTAGAAAATCGGGAAGCAATATCACTCGCTAGTGAATCCGTATTGCTCATCTTGCTTGCAGCGCCATCATCTAATTTAATCTGAGAAGTCGTGTCTATCTTCTTGCTTGATTTATTTCCGAAAATTTCATACCATTTTTTTCGCTCATCAGTCTTTTGATTAGGCGCCTTTGCTGAAACGATATCTCCTACTTTAATTTCACCTTTTTGACTAATAATCTTAGCCTTCGATAAACTATTTTCTAAAATCTCTTCAACTCGAATCTTCGCCACCTCTTCTTTTGCGAATCCGAGAACAGACCCCGTAACAGGGTCTATGATACTATCTCCGATTCTAACAACAGAAAACACGTCTCCTTTTTTTAAATTATCCAAGAAACCTGCATTAAAAAAAATAACCGTAGGCTCAACCTTCGCTATACGGCACGTCCAAGGCAAACTATGAATTTCTTCCGTCAGTTTCTGGACACTTTCTTCAACCGCGCCGTCCACAGTATCATACTGTCCCGTAGAAGATGATAAAATCTCACCTGTATTGATATTACACAACCTTAACGCTAGCGTATAGCGTGAAGAACCAACCCTGTGCCCATCTTTATTCATCAACAACTTCCCAGAGACAAGATATTGAGCCCCAGAGATATTCCCCAACTTATTGACATTATCCTTTTTCGCCCAATCACTATTCTCGAAATTTATCTCTCGTGCAATCTCATTAATACCCTGACGCTCTACGACATCGAAAAAACCGCTCCGCCGCAGCTTATCCGTCATAAGACCGACCAAAAGGTCTGCGTCGGAATATTTTTCTTCCTTCTTCATTTCTGCTTCTAAAATCCCACGGGCATCCTCAATCTTTACATTGATATCCTTTGTGTCGCTTTTCTCTTTTTGTTCAGCCTTTACCGGATTGAACAAACTGCCGACGACCTCTAGGGAAGTTTCAAACCTAGAAACAATTACTTTTACGCGAACAGGTTTTTCCTTAACTTGCCCAACAAACTTCTGTTCATATACAAACTTTCCGTTGTTTTCAACTGAAGGTTCAGCCCAGGCTGAAGTAGCCCATAATAAAAGAAAACTACAAAGAATCAATCGATATGCTCTCATAGACACCACCTTTTTTATTTTGCCTCACGGATACGAATTGTGTATTTCTTTGCTTTTACATTTAATGCCGTTGTTGAATACGTTTTTGTAGCAAAACCCGGAATCAAAACAAGTTCCCATGGCGTATCCTGTTCAATCGAAAAATCAGCCTCATCTTTAAAAACCGTTTGGACTTGAAGCCTTAACAAATCTTTCTTCATGTTTCTAATTTCACACAAAACCTTGATCCGTCCATCTTCCGTAAAATCGGACTTTTCTCCGACAATCGTTACTCGCCTACTCCCAAATTGATTGTCAAGCGCCTTATCGAGAATGACTACATTAGATTGCCGTTCTAAATCCTGCTTCACATCATAGCGTACCGGCTTATAAGGCCCTGCGGCACAACCCTGAAATATGAAAACAATTCCGATTAATATTAAAATTTGTTTTATCATAGCGCTCCTCTTCTTTTTAGATTACTGATATAAAACACCGGCGGTGCCGACCTTCTTAAATTCATATGAATCTTCCCAGATAATATCGCTTGTCTCTGAATCAATAAGCTGAAAAAGCATAAGAACATAATCTGAACGACTGCCTCCTGAGCCTTTCGAAATACCCGTCAACTCACCCGTGAGATAAAAATCAACGCCCAAAAGATCTCCCTCCTTACTAGATGTAAACAATTCTTCACGCTTTGCTTTACGCTCAGCAAGAATATCGTCCATGCGATCACGCGCGAGGAATCTTACTTTTCCCGTCGCATTCTTATTCAATTCAATCCGGATTTTTTGCGTCAAAATATCTTTATTAATAACAAATCTCGTCGAGTTTTTTACAGGCAAAAGCGCGACGCGAGGTATTCCTTGTGCATTCATAATTTCAGGTACCTCTAAAATAGATATCGCCATTTTTCTCCCTACTATGCGAACGTCCTCCGACTCGACCCCCGTTCCTCCCATACCATCGTCATCATCAGGCATAATAACCTGAGTGTGCGAAACCGGCGTTGTAGCGCAAGATGACAACGTAAACGTTAATACTATTAACAAAAAACATGATAAATATTTCATCTTTTCTCTCCTTTAATATATTAGGTCCTTAACAATGGTTCGATTTTGCAACGCAGGGTAACCATTTTTAAAGCGCCCCTGATCTTCATCGTATTTATCTACTATTTTAGTTTCGTGGGTCTGTTGGCCACCTGATAAAAAGAAATCAGTTTCAACTCTTCCAGCATAGCTAATTTTCCCAGGTACTACATCAAATATCTTATTAACTGCTGCAGAATACTGCGTGCCAAAGAAAGTGCGGAACATGCCGTCAAAAGACGTTAACTTATAGATTCCTCTGGGCAATTTTAAAGAAAACAAAAATAAATCATCCTGCTGAATATAATTCACTTTTGGGTACGGAATCAAAAATATCCGCTTCTCACCATACGACTTGTATTGATTAATCTCTTGCAAAGATAAGTTCGTAACCCAAAAGGTATTCTTTTGATCTGGGCGACCCCTGTTATTAAATTTACTAGAAAAAAGGACTGCCCCCTCATTTGGCTGCAATGCTAAAGTAGGTTTTTGTTTTAATAACAAATATGGGCTTGCACAACCGGATGCAAAAATAGATGAAATTATTATAATTATTCCAAATGTAAATTGTTTCTTTTTAAAATTCATTCTATAATCCTTCTTATAATAATGTTGTCACCTTCTTGAATATCTACATTAAATTCTTTACTTAATTCTGGAATTATATTATTACTGGCATCCAAAACTTGAAGCTGAATATGGTGTGAACCTACCGGTAACTTCATAGGAATTAATCTTACTTCAGCTGGTAACAAACTCCAGTGCCGAACATCGGCTGCGGGATTAGCCATTGCACTTCCAATAGCAAACGCCAAAGAAATAACTGCTAGTCCTGCGGCTGCATACGAAGCTCCCGCACCAGCAGAACTATATGTTCCAGACATAGCAGCTTGCGATTGTAATTGATTGGCCTGATTAGACATTTGTTGAGACAACTGTGATAACTGATTTGAAATTTGAGCTGTTGTCTGTTTGAATTGAGCCTTACCTTTAAGAATTCCATCCATTAACCGACCACCACGAGTTGACGCCTGATAAAGAACATCATTATTACATAGCATTTTATTTCCGTCGAAATTATCCTTCTTATCTACCAAAAGTATAACGCTATTCGCTTTATACGGTTTGGATGTAAAAATAGAAATATGCCCATATTGACCAATAGGGTATTTAACTGGCCCTCGCCCTAACTCAATAACAAATATGACATTATTGTTTTTATCAACTACCTGCTTTAGGATATCCTTAGTAATTTCTTTACCTTTATCCGTACGGACTCCGGTCAATGTTGCAATAGCTGTTTCAAGATCTTTAATGTCTGCTTCAAGCGCAAGCACTTTTTTTGACTTCTTGGGAACGCCCTCTGATTCATCCGCTTTTGTTTTTGTGGAAAATTTAGTAACTGGTCCTTTTGGCGCTACCGATCCTTCTTCTGCATTTTTATCTTTTTTTGATGGAGTTTCTTTATGCGTCAATTTAGCTAATTCTTTCTGTTTTTGACTCAAAAGGTTTAGCTTGCTTTGCTCGTCAGAAACAACCCCTCTATTTAATGGGTGGGATAATAAATAGGCCTCTTGTGCTTTTTGAAAATATTCATCACTCCTTGACTGATTATTACGTAGTGCCTCAAATCTCGCTGCCAATAAATAAAGCAGAGTTACATCACTCTTATAAAGCCCGCCTTCTACATCCGAATCGCACAATATTCCGGTTTTAACAGCAGCGAGAGCATTATCGTAATCATACTCTCGTTCTAATAGCAAGGCTACATATAAAGAATTATAGACCTTTTCGTAAGGATCGCCTTTATATGCTTTTTCTCTTTCTTCCCCAATCAAAGAAACAGCCCGGGATTCCAGACGGCTAAAAGCAGAAACATTATTCATAAGATAATAGGCATCTAAAAATGAATTCAAAGCCTGTTTATAATTTCCTACTGCAAGATAGATTGAACCTAGTTGATTATTCCAAAGAGCAAAATCCTTGTCTTTCGTTTTTGTAAAAGCAGCGAACAAAGAACTAGCTTTAGCAAAATCTCCTGAATAAAAGGCAAGCTCAGCATCCATTGCCTGATCCTTCGGTATAATCTTACCTTCGGCAGGTTTTGATTCAGTCGATTCGTTGGATTCAAGTGACTCTGACTTAGAATGATTAAAATTTGTTGTTTGGGCTAGGGATATAGTTGATTGGGTAAAAAGAAATGCTGCGATTAGGAGAGAACAAACTAGCTTCTTTAAAACAAATTTTATCAATATCTTCTCCACTATGAGAGGAATAAGCTATTCGAATCTGTTTATATTATATAAGAAATGCGGTATTTGTCAAAACTAATTAGACGAAGAATATCAGCAATAAAGCCATAAACTAGACGGTGTAAACTAAACCGCGATTCAGAGATAAAGAGATAGGCGGATGAGATTTACTCGGTTTATTTGCTTGGAAAAGATTGCTTCAGGAAAAATAGGGACAGTCCCCTGCGGGGACAGTCCCTATTTTTTCCCTAACTCTTTGACACATCGACACATAAAAAATGCCCTGATTAGTGTTACTAACCAAGGCAATCTTTATCTCTCTATGTGAAATTTGAGAGATTTGTGTGGTTGCCCCGCATGGACTCGAACCATGGTAGTCAGATCCAGAATCTGAAGTCCTACCGATTAGACGACAGGGCAATAAACCTATTAATGAGTTATTCTATCATAAATCCTAAAATTACAAGCAATTTAGTAATCGGGGGCAGAGAGATTTACTGAATCCGGGGAATTATTTGATACTCACCCCCCTTGTAAATTAATGCCAAAACAGTGTATACTTAAGTAGGAGGAGAAATTAGCAACTAAAGTTGACTAACCTTCTGTTGGGCAAGAGTGAGGAGTTGGAGGAAATAGGAAGACGGCCTCACGCCTTGCCTCTTTTTTAGATAGGTACTAATCTCTGCTTATATTCAGTAAATAAAAAACCGGGTTTTCCCCGGCTTTTTATAACCAACCCAAAAACTAATTAAATATTAATTTATTCTCAAGTATTACCAGAGATTTTCTCTTACCCAATTGTCGGCCTTCTTCACTATACCCGGGCCTTCTTTAACTTCTTTCCTGGTTTCTACCTTAACTTCTTTCTTAGTACACTGCTCCGGCTGTTTATCAGAACAACGCCCGTCCACATTTACGGTAAGGCAACCACTGGCTAAAAACATAAAAACAAAAAGTATGGCCAATAAAAAATACTTTTTAACCATTATTCCCCCCTTTTTTTGCTTAAACTCAAATTATTATCTTACTTACATATTATTAGGATCTAGTATCATATTACCAGATTCTAATAATTTATCAAGCTTTCCTGTAAAAATTAATGGCCCATAAAAAAGGCCGTTTCCTTTCTCCTGATGCTCACTCCGGAGAACAGAAACGCCCTTTGGCATATAGAAAAAATAAAAGCAAGGGGAAATTCTCTTGGCCTTTATTTCTGGGCATTGCCTGCCCGCTGGTAGTTTACCCCTTGCCTTTAACTATGACTTCTAATTAAATATAACACAAATTAAATACGATATCAAGATGGGAGAAAAAATATTTTTTAAGCCAAATCCGGATTTATTTTACCCATCTTAATAACCTCCTGCAACTGCGCTCCTTCCCCAAATAATAAATTACTTCAAATAATCCCGGCCCGATAGTCTTACCGGTAAGCGCAACGCGTATAGGATGAATTAATTTTTTGGCCTCAATACCCAACTCTGCCACTAACTGCCGAAAACTGTCCTCAATATTAACAATCTCAAAACTGGCCAGCTTGTCCAATCTTTGAGCAAACAAGCTAAATTCCAGGGATAAATCGCCGGTTAAATATTTTTCTTTTGCCGCCGGGTCGATTACCGGTTCATCCAGAAAGAAAAAATCCGCCCATTCTACAAAATCATTAAGCCGGGGAAGCCTGGCCTGAAATAATTTTACTAAAACTAACAAATACCCGCGATCAAAGCTATCCTGATGAATATAATTCTTTGCCGCAAGCAGCGGGATAAGCTCATCCGCCAGCTTTTCCGGATCAGCGCCTTTAAGATACTGGTTATTTATCCAATCCAATTTCTTTAAATCAAAGGTAGCGGAAGTTTTATTCACGTTTTTTATATCAAATAACTTTACTGCCTCCTGAATGTTTATAAGCTCACGATTTTCACCCGGAGCCCAACTAAGCAGTAACAGATAATTTAGCAGCGCCTCGGGCAAATATCCCATTTTACGATAATCACTAATCGCCGTTGCACCTGTCCTCTTGGAAAGCCTGCCCCCATCTACCCCCATAATCAGGGGAAGGTGCGCAAATTGCGGCAACTCAAACTTTAAAGCTTCATAGAGCAAGACCTGCTTTGGCGTGTTAGAGATATGGTCATCTCCGCGAATAATATGCGTAATATTCATCTCGGCATCATCTACCACACAGGCAAAATTATAGGTAGGAGTTCCGTCGGATTTGATTAATACCTGATCTTTAATCGAGGAGGAATCAAATTCGATCTGTCCACGGATTAAATCCTTGACCAGGATCTTCTGCTGCGGAACCTTATAAATTGTCGCTTCTTTACCAGCTTCAGATCTTTCAATATAAGCTAAGCCGGCTTTAAGTAATTTATCCGCGTGCAGCTGATAACGGTCAAAACGCTTACTCTGATAATAGAGCTCGTCCCAATTAAAACCCAACCACTTAAGGCTCAAGAGTATTTCATCGACGAATTCCTGCTTAGAGCGTTCCCTATCCGTGTCTTCAATCCTTAAGATGAACTTGCCTTGTTGCGACTGGGAAAAAAGCCAATTAAACAACGCGGTGCGCCCTCCGCCAATATGCAAATTTCCCGTGGGACTCGGTGCAAATCTTACCCTAACCATAATTTAACTTCTGCCCTTCTGCTAAAGCTTGCTGATTAACCTCTAAAATTTTTAAATTACCGGCGGGAGCGATAGATTTAAACACTTTTAAAATATTTTTAACCTTTATAATTTTCTTAGCCGCGGCAAAACAACCCAATGCTACCATATTGGCGACTTTAATGTTACCTAATTTTATGGCCATATCCGTGAACGGAAATACCAATACCTTTATCTTGGCCTGCGCATTAATTTTGGCTAAAGAAGAATTAAGAATCAACAGCCCTCCTCCTTTGAGCTTACCTATAAATTTTTCTAAAGAATGGCGATTTAAAATTATAAGTGTATCCGCTCCGGTGATATAAGGTGATCCGATCTCGGAATCGGAGATAGTCACCATGCAATAGCTGGTCCCTCCGCGTACCTCCGGGCCATAAGCCGGAAACCAACTAACCTGCCTACCTTCAAGCATGGCGGTTTGCGCTAAAACCTTACCCAAAAGCATTACTCCCTGGCCGCCGCTACCGGCGATGATTATCCGCTCGATCATTTAATCCTTCCCAAGGGAAATTCTTTCTGCATAACATCCCTGATCCAATCCAATGATTCCTTAGGGGCCAACCCCCAATAAGTCGGGCAGGGAGAAAGTATTTCCACTAAAGAAAACCCTAAATTGTGGATTTGATTTTCAAATGCCTGCTTAATTGCGCGTTTAGCTTTTAACACTTCCGGGGGGCTGTGTAAAGAAACCCGCTCGATATAGCAGACGCCCGGCAATAATGCCAGCATCTCAGATATTTTTAAAGGATAACCGTGAGCTTTTTTTTCTCTCCCCTCAATCGAGGTAGAGGTTTTCTGGCCTAAAAGCGTAGTGGGAGCTAGCTGTCCTCCGGTCATGCCATATACCGCGTTATTGATAAAAACTACGGAGAGATTTTCTCCGCGATTTGCCGCATGAATAGTCTCATTAGTGCCAATCGCCGCTAAATCCCCGTCTCCTTGATAAGTAAAAACAATATTCCGCGGATGTACTCTTTTTATGGCAGTAGCTACCGCTAGCGCCCGGCCATGCGCTGCCTCTGAACAATCAAAATTCCAATAATCATAAGCTACCACCGCGCAACCTACCGGGGCAATACCGATAGTTTTCTCTCTAATCCCTAACTCCTGGACTACCTCCGCCACCAACCGGTGCGCAATGCCATGTCCGCAACCCGGACAATAATGCGTAGGCAGATCATATAAAGATTGGCAGTGTTTAAATGTTTTTTTCATGATAATATTTTTTTAACTTTGTTCATAATCTGGCCTTCAGTAGGTACCCCGCCTCCTGAACGGCCAAAAAACTCTACTTGCTGCCTGCCGCCGACTGCCAGCCGGACATCCTCAAGCATCTGGCCGTAAGACATCTCTATTACCAGAAATGACGGATGACGATTGACGATTGACGGATGACGAAACGCATTTACAGGAAAAGGCCACAGAGAGATCGGCCGGATTAATCCAATCTTATATCCTTCTTTTCTGAGCTCAAATATTGCGCTTTTAGCAATCCGCGCCATTGTCCCATAAGCTACCAGGATAACTTTAGCATCAGACAAGAATAGGCCTTCGAAGCGCGCCTCTTTTTGTCTGATAATTTCATAATTTTTCTGCAATTTAAGATTGAATTCCTCTAAAGCCCCTTCCCGCAGAAAAAATGATTTAACGATATTGGGCTTTCTTCCTTTGCAACCGGTAAGCGCCCACGGTTTTATTGGCTGCTTCTGTTTTCTGTTTTCCGTCTTCTGTCTTCTGATTTCTACTGGTTCCATCATTTGGCCCAATATACCATCACCCAAAATCATAACCGGGATACGATATTTATCCGCTAAATCAAAACCGGTTTGCGTTAGATCATATGCTTCTTGCACGCAAGCCGGAGCCAAGACGATCAAGTGATAGTCTCCATGCCCTCCGCCGCGCGTAGCTTGAAAATAATCCGATTGCGCAGGAGCAATGTTTCCCAAACCCGGACCGCCGCGCATAATATTGACAATTACCGCCGGAAGCTGCGCGCCGGCAATATAAGATATTCCTTCCTGCTTTAAGCTTATTCCCGGGCTTGAGGATGAAGTCATCGCCCTTACTCCGGCAGCAGAGGCCCCATAAACCATATTAATCGCCGCCAACTCGCTCTCTGCCTGGATAAAAACACCTTTCTTAGGCATGTGTTTTGCCATATAAGCAATAATTTCATTTTGCGGAGTAATAGGATAGCCGGCATAAAAACTACAACCTGCCTGAATTGCTCCCTGGGCAATTGCTTCATTACCACTTAATAATATCTTCATTTTATTTATCTACCTCAATACAGCAATCCGGACAAATTACCACACACTGCATACAGCCGATACAATCTGTTAAATCTCCCGCTTTTGGCGGGATCCCGCCCTTATTTAAGTTACCTCGGCGGGAAAACTCCGCAAAATTCAAACCCTGTTTATTTAATTTTACGCTTTTCTTAATCAAACCCTTGGGACAAAAATTTACGCATAAAAAACACCCCTTACATCTATCCTGATTAATTATAATTTTAGCCATTATTTTTTATCACCTGGCGAATATGCGCGGCAATCCCGCTAGAGGTGAGCTTATATTTTTCCAAAAGCAACCCTCTGGCGCCATGCGGGATAAATTCAAATGGCAGGCCGAGACGTTCCACCGGCTTATTTAACTGCCCGGCAACAGCACTGCCAAAACCCGCATCCCTTATCCCTTCTTCAATGGTAAAAATAAATTTCCTCGCCCCGCAAACTCTTTTAATTAATTCCATATCCAGCGGCGCAACAAACCGGGCATTAATTAAACTACCGGATAACCCTTCCTGATTTAATATCTCCAGGGCTTTCTTGGCCTCGCCAACCATGCTGCCTAAAGCAATGACTATGAAATCCTTGCCCTCTGTAATTAGTTGCCCCTGCCCTAATTTCAAAGGGGGCGCAAGATCCACCTCCAAAGAAACCTCTGCGCGAGGGTATCTTATAGCTACCGGCTTATCTAACTGCAAAGCAAACACTAACATCTGCTCCAGTTCCCGGCCATCCCCGGGAGCCATGATGACCAAATTCGGGATGCTCCTTAAATAAGCAATATCAAATATACCTTGATGGGTAACTCCATCTTCCCCCACAATTCCCGCCCGGTCAATAGCAAAGATTACCGGCAACCCTTGTAATGCAACATCCTGAATAATCTGATCATAGGCGCGCTGCAGGAATGTAGAATATATCGCTACTACCGGCTTAAACCCCTGTTTGGCCAGCCCGGCAGCAAAACAAACCGCGTGGCCTTCGGCAATACCGCAATCAAAAAATCTTTCCGGGAAACAATCCCGGAATTTATCCAAACCTGTTCCCTCCGGCATGGCGGCAGTAATCGCCACAATCCGCTTATCGCTTTGGGCCAACTGCGCTATTTTATCACGAAATATATCCGTATAGCTTTTTGCTCCCGGTGAAGATTTCTTAATCACCACTTCACCCGTATGGATATCGAAGTGGCTGATCCCATGGAACTTTACCGGATCTTTTTCAGCAAACAAGCAACCCTTGCCTTTTTTGGTCACGATATGCAAAAGGCGGGGGCCTTTAATCTCCAGAATATTTTTTAGCGTAGAAGTTAAGGCGCTTAAATCGTGCCCATCGATAGGGCCAAAATAGCGGAATCCCAGTTCTTCGAACAACATACCCGGGACAAATAGCCCCTTTAATCCTTCTTCAAACTTATTCATAAGTTTTATCAGGCGGCTGCCGCGCGGGACACGGGTTTTTAAAAAATTCTCCACATTATCATGAAAACGGTTATACACCGGTAAAGAAATAATTTTATTCAAATAATTACTAATCGCCCCCACATTCGGAGCGATACTTAATTCATTGGTGTTTAAAACCACTAAAATGTCTTTTTTCAAATGTCCGGTATTGTTTAGGCCTTCAAAACAAAGGCCGCCGCTTAAAGATCCATCCCCAATCACACAAGCTACCTTAAATTGCTCCGCTTTAGGTAAAAAATCCCTGGCGCAGGCAAGCCCTAAACCTAAAGAAACAGCGCTCGAGCTGTGGCCGGAAGTAAAGGGATCATAAACAGACTCATCTTTTGAAGGAAAACCGCTTAATCCCTGATACTGCCTAAGTGTAGAAAAATTGCGGTTGCGTCCGGTTAATATTTTATGCGCGTAAGCCTGATGCCCCACATCAAAAATAATTTTATCTTTGGGTGTATCCAGGCAATAATGTAAAGCCACGATTAACTCGACAGCCCCCAGGCTGGAAGCCAAATGCCCGCCGGTCTGAGAAACAACCTCGATTAGCCTCTGGCGAATCTCCGCGCTAAGGCAACTAAGCTGCTCTAAACTTAATTTTTTTAAATCCAGAGGTGAATTTATTTTTTCTAAAAACATATTTTATTTATCTTCCGTGTCGGCGTCGTCAAATTTTTCTAAAGAAATTTTCCCGTCTTTTTTCATCAACAGCTCTACTTTGCGCTGCGCCTCCGCTAGGGTCGCAGAACAAGATTGCGCAATTTTAACCCCTTCTTCATATTTTTTTAGCGACTCCCCTAAAGTAATTTTTCCGCTAGAGAGCTCCTCAACAATCTTCTGCAATTTTTTTAAATCTTCCTCAAATAAAGTTTTTTCTCTCATCGCCAAATACCTCCAAAACGGCGCTGGTAAATGCGCCCTTATGTAAAACTGTTTTTAGTTTATCTCCCGGTTTTATCATACAGGCGTCTTTGACGATTGCGCCTTGGCTCATTAACACGCTTAAACTATAGCCACGGGATAAAATCGATAGCGGGCTCAATGCTTCCAGCCTTTGAATTAGGCTGCTTGAGCGCTGGCCGGAAAGCTCTAAAGCATACCGCATATTGTAATTTAATCCGGAAAATAATTCATCTATTTGCTGCTGTTTTTCATATAAATGATCGCGCGGGCTTTTAAGCATATGCGTAAAAGCAGTAAGCTTATTTTTTAAATCACCGATGGTATTGTTAATGGAAAGATCAAGCTCATACCTAAACCCGGCCAACCGGGCTAATAAGGCATTCTTTTTATCCACAATCATCTTCGCTGCCGCGGATGGCGTCTCTACGAAAACATCCGCCACTAAATCCGATAAAGTGGTATTAATCTGATGGCCTACCGCCGAGATTACCGGAAGCCTGGAATTATAAATTGCCCGCGCCACAATCTCCTCATTAAATGACCAGAGGTCCTCGGTACTGCCTCCCCCCCGGCTGACAATAATTAAATCTAAATTATTAAGATTATTCAGGTCCGCTATAGCCTGGGCGATTTCACCGGCTGCCTGCTCGCCCTGCACGCGCACAGAACGCAAGATCACATCCACGCCAGAAGCGCCTTTTTTAAGAATCTGCAGAATATCACGAACTGCCGCTCCCTGGATAGAAGTAACTATCCCCACCGCAAAAGGCATTTGAGGCAGCGGCTTTTTATGGCCAGCATCAAACAGGCCTTCTTGGTCTAATTTTTTCTTTAATTGTTCAAAGGCTAACTGTTGTGCGCCGACTCCTTGGGGTTGAATTCTCTCGACAATAATCTGATATTGTCCGCGCGGCCCGTAAACATCAACCTTACCAAAACAAATAACCTTTAGGCCATCCTCCAGCTTAAATTTTAAGCCTTTATTCGCGTGAGCAAACATCGCCCCCAGAATAAGCGCTCCTTGATCTTTAAGTGAAAAATAAAAATGCCCGCTGGTAGCAGCTTTAAAGTTAGAGATTTCACCTTCCAGCCAAATCTCGCCAACCTTCTCCTCAAGTAAACCCTTAATCACTTGAGTAATTTCAGAAACAGTATAAATATGTTTATTTATTTTCTGCATTGTTTATCTCTTTAATCGCAGGCTTAACTTCCACGGGTTTTACTTCCGCCGGCTTCTCTTCAGGCTTAACTTCCACGGGCTTTACTTCCGCCGGCTTCTTCTTAAAAATTAATAACTGAACTGAATAAGGGCTTAATTCCATGGCCTCAACATAATCCTGGTTAAAATCAACGTCTTTTTCAACACTGGGTTTAAATTCGCAATTTCGGCTACAGTTACTATCCATCACATATTTACTCAAGGCGTAGGTATCTTTAATGCCTTTTAAAGAAACTTTGATCTTCCGATTCGTTGTCGAAAATTTATTGGCTAAAATATTTAATTCTATAGCGCGGCTAAGTATCCCTTTAGTTTTAACGCTTAGCCGCAAAGTAGCCAGGTTTAGCTGGCCGGCGATAATCTTCTTCATGCGATCAGATTTAACAATGCTTATAATTGCTTTTTGTTCCGCAGGATTTAAATAAACTATATTATGAGAGATATAATTCATGGCCGCTTGCGGATCAATATAGTTGTAAATAAGTACGGCAAAATAATCTCGCGACTTGGTAGAAATTACTCCTACAAATTCATCGCTAAATTTGGCAGTAAATAAATCCTGGCCCAACAGGCCAAACATACGCCAGACATTATAATTAGCTTTAGCATATCCTTTATTTTCCGGCCGGGCCGGGTCAAATGAAAAAATACCTAAGTTTCTGATTGCCCCAACCTGATTATCTCCGAAATCCTCAAGACAGAAATATGTCTGATAATCTATTCCGGCTTCATACATATTTTTAAGACGCCCCGGGATATAGCTGGCAGAGATATACGCAAATTTAGCTCTTTCGGCTAAAATATTTGCGGAGCCGTCAAAACTCCATTCATCAACCAACAAGGGAATATTGCTGTTGAATTTAAAATAAGTCAACCACTCGCGGATAAGCTCAACAAAAGGTTTATTATAAATTGTATCCTGCTTTTCTTCTGCCGGATCGCTGGAATAGGCGTGCCAGGAGATAAAATCCAGCGGCAGCCGATAGCTATAACAATATTTTATCAACTCATAGATTAAGCTGCGTTCAGGTAAAAGTATATTATTGGGCTCAATATTCCTAAACCAGGCGCTTACCGAAGGCCCGCCCAAAGGTATATGTATTTTGGTTTCCCGGCGCAGTTCGTTTACCGCTTCACCGATGACACGGTAAAGATTAAAATACTCTGCTCGCCCCCCCAAAAAGAAATCACCGAGATCCGGGGCATTCCAAACTTCATACCAAATATTATATTTTTTCTCGCAACTAAATTTACGAATCGTATTCTTAACTAATTCTTTATATATTTTTAAATTGTGAGGGGCACTATTTTTATCCAGCACCGCGCCTAAACCATCAGGAGTGCCGAATAAATCTAAAATTACCGTCCCTCCGCTGTCACTTATTTTTTTGATTATCTCTTCATAGTTGCTCAGGAGTTTCTGGTAGGAGGCTTGGTCGTTAACTAGCCGCTGGATCTCCCAAAGATTGTATTGAATACGGTAGAAATTACGGAAACCTAAATCCGCCTGCCAGGCAGCCAAGGCATCGGTAGAAGCTAGTGTTTGCGGGTAGGTTAAATCCCGCTGCTTGCCCCGGCCGCTTAAATCCACGCTGGATCTATATATATGCGGAAGGCTGACTACGGGAGAATTCAGGTCTAAACTAAACTCTAACTCCTCTGGAATTTGAGCAAAAGAAGCTGCCGGAGAAAAGGACAAAAAGGAGATTAAGTATAATAAAACCCCACCTAAGATAATCGGCAGTCTTTTAATCATCTAATTTTTTCTGAATTCTTAAAATCGAGCGCGCCTTACCGGTGACTTCGTCTATTTCTACAAGCGCGCCATGTAATTGAATATCTCCTTCGGCAACTTGAAATCTAACCGGAATAGAGCTTAAAAAACGGGTGAGCACATCCTCTACCCTTCTGCCAATCACCGAATCATAAGGGCCGGTCATCCCTACATCGGTTATATAGGCAGTACCTTGGGGGAGGATTTTTTCATCAGCAGTCTGAATATGTGTATGCGTGCCAAAAATAGCGGAAACTTTGCCATCCAAATACCTTCCTAAAGCTATTTTTTCAGAGGTAGCTTCCGCATGTATATCTACGATGATAATTTTAGTTTCTGCTACCAATTCCCCGGCAGCCTTAAGCGCGGCTTTAAAAGGGCACTCCAGCGCCTCCATAAAAACCCGGCCATTAATATTAATCACCCCTACCTTAACTCCATTTTGGGCAATAAACACGCTTGCGCCGCGGCCCGGTGCCCCGCTGGGGAAGTTTAACGGCCGTAAAATTCTTTCTTCCCGGTTAATCAGCTCGAAAATCTCAGGTTTCTTCCAGATATGGTCTCCGGAAGTAAGCACATCCGCTCCGGAAGCAAAAAGTTCATCGGCCACCTTAGCAGTAATCCCTGAACCGCCGGAGGCATTTTCGGCATTAGCAATTACAAAATCAATTCCTAATTCCTGCTTAAGAGGGGCAAGCAGCCTTTGCATTGCCTCTCTGCCCGGGCTGCCGACAATATCTCCGATAAAAAGTATTTTCATAGCCTATTTAGCGTATTCAATCGTACGCATCTCACGGATGACTGTAACCTTGATCTGTCCGGGATACTCCATCCCCTCTTCAATCTTCTTACGTATATCCCTGCACATGGTCACTGCTTCACTATCGTTTATTTTCTCCGGCTGCACAATTACCCGGATCTCGCGGCCTGCCTGAATGGCAAAAGATTTTTCTACTCCCTTAAAAAGATTGGCAATAGATTCCAGTTTATCCAAGCGCTTAACATATATCTCCAGTGTTTCCCTTCTGGCTCCGGGGCGGGCGGCGCTCACCGCATCAGCAGCAATGGCTAAAACCGCGTACATACTCTGCGCAGGCGCCTCTTCATGATGCGATTCAACCGCAGCGACCACCTCAGCGCTTTCATTATATTTCTTAGCCAAATCCGCGCCCAGTTTAGCATGCGTACCTTCGACCTGATGATCCACGGCTTTACCAATATCATGCAGGAGCCCGATTCTCCGGCCAAGCTTAAAATCCAGGCCTAACTCTGAAGCCATGATTCCCAATAAAAAAGAAACTTCTTTGGAATGTTGCAAAGCATTCTGGCCATAGCTGGTGCGATACTTAAGCCGGCCTAAAAGCTTGATTATCTCCGGATGCAAGCCATTAACCCCTGCCTCAAAAGCAGCCCTCTCGCCTTCCTCGCGGATCTTCTCATCCATTTCTTTCTTGGTCTTTTCCACAATTTCTTCGATCCGTCCGGGATGAATTCTTCCGTCAGCAATAAGCTTCTCTAAACTTAAGCGGGCAATCTCCCGGCGCACAGCATCAAATCCGGACAAAGTAACCGCTCCGGGTGTATCATCAATAATCACATCTACCCCGGTCGCCATCTCTAATGCCCGGATATTTCTTCCTTCCCGGCCGATGATCCGGCCTTTCATCTCATCATTAGGCAAGGTCACCACGCTGACCGTTGATTCCACGGTATGCTCTGCTGCGCAGCGTTGAATAGCTAAACTTAAGATTTCACGGGCTTTCTTATCCGCGATACTGCGCACCTCTTCTTCTTGACGCCGGATAAATACCGCCTTTTCATTATTTAATTCTTCATTCAAACGGCCCAGGAGAATTTGCTTTGCTTCTTCCGCGGATAAAGAGGAAATCTTCTGCAGGCGCTCTTTTTCTTCAGCAATCAAAGCCTGCAATTGGTTCTCTTTTGATTTTAAAGACTCTTCCTGCTTCTTAAGATTATCATTACGCAGTTCGATCTCTTTTTCTTTCTTCTCAACCAGATCGATCCGGCGGTCGATATTTTCTTCTTTTTGGGTTAATCTTCTTTCAAGATTGACAATCTCCAGCCGGCGATCTTTAATCTCGCGTTCAAAATCCTGGCGCATACGATGCAAAAGATCCTTAGCTTCTAATTCTGCTTCCCGGCGCTTATCCAAAACATCTTTTTTGGCTACCTCTAGAATATGCTCAGCTTGCAGTTCGGCGCTTTTTACTCTTTTCTCTGCGATATATTTTCTTAGGAAATAGCCGCAATAGGCGGCAACCAGGGCAACAAATATGGGCAGCACTATGTTAAAAATCATTTCTCTTCCTCCCTTTTGACCTTACTTATTCCAGTTTTTAAGCTTTTTTAGGAGTTCTAGGAAAAGATAATTTTCTTAACGCTTACATCATAGCAGGTGGTGGGGACTAGGGGTAAGATTTGGAAATCAAAAGCCAAACCTATGGAAGGTATTTTTTCAGAAAGCGTACATAAGAAACGATCGTAGCAACCTTTACCGCGGCCCAAACGATTACCCTTTTTATCAAAAGCTAGGCCGGGGACAATAATAAGATCCAGCTCCTCTGGTTTAACCTGAGTAAGCGCCACAGGCTCTAAAACTCCATAAGGACCTTTTTTCAATTTAGCGTGATCTTTTAATATGGCTGGCTGCATAGTTTCTTTATCTTTTCTGCAAACTGGCACGCATATAAGCTTGCCTATTTTTTTAGCTTCCCTAATCATACTTTCAGTATTTACTTCCCCACCAAAAGCGATGTAAAACATCACTATCTTGGCCTTTTTAAAAACCTTATTCCTTAAAAGTTTACCTGTAATCAGCTTACTTTTTCGGCTTCGGTCTTCCTCCTTCTGTGTTTTTAATCTTAAAAGAATTTTACTACGTATTTGAGCTTTTGTCAACATAACCAGCCTATAAACAAGTCTCCCCTTCGTGAGTATGCGCCTTGTCTTCAAAAGGAACCTCTTTCCCCTGCTTTTTATAATAATCTTTTAACGCGGAACGCAAGGCCTCCTCCGCTAAAACCGAACAATGCATTTTAATCGCGGGCAACCCCCCCAATGCTTGCGCTACTGTTTTGTTAGTAATTGTTAAAGCCTCGAGAATACTTTTCCCTTTAACCATCTCCGTGACCATAGAACTAGTGGCGACGGCAGCACCACAGCCAAAGGTTTTAAATTTTGCATCTACAATTATTTCATTTTCTATTTTTAAATACATCTTCATTACATCCCCACAAACAGGATTACCCACCGTGCCGATACCGCTGGCGTCGGGAATCTCCCCGACATTGCGGGGATTCATAAAATGATCCATGACTTTTTCGCTATAGGGAAACTGTTCTGCCATATTAGGTTATCATCAATTTATGCGGCCTGGCGGATTTCTTAAAATCTTTAGGCTTGCGGATTTCTTTTAATGATGCTAATTTTTTCTTTTTATCTAATTCCCTGTAGATTAAAATCCAGGCGCAATCCTTCTGGTTGTCTACTTCGCATTTGCCTTGGCTCACTCCGCCGCAAGGGCCATTAAGCAGGCTCTTAGGACAAAGGGTTAGCGGACAGATCCCGGCGGTGGCCTCCAAAACACATTCTCCGCACATAGAACATTTTTCATAGAAATTACCTTGCGCGTCCATCACTGCGCCAAAGAGGGTATCGCAAGCAGGCAAAACCGCTAAATCCAGGCGGTCATTATCTTTAAATGACTGCACCCCTAAACCGCAGGCCAAAATCAAGGCTGCCTCTGATTGACGTAAAGCCTTCATATTTTTGGCTAGCTCTGTTTTAAGTTTCGCGGCTACGCAAGGCGCAGACGGAATGCATGAACCGGTAATCACTTTACCCGCCGCCTCCAGCGCCTGCTGTATTTTTGCAATCTCCGGCTGGCCCCCGCTCTTACAAGCAGTTGCGCACTCACCACAACCCATTAAGAATATTTTGTTATACCCTGCAAGACTGGATAATAAATCCTCCAGGGGCTTTTGCTGACTGATAATCATATTAGAAATTTTAACATACTTTCAGGCCCACCTCAAGATAAATCGGGGATACCGGCGCTCTGCACATCTACAAACTCCCCGAGCAAGCCACCCTGCTCTAGAAAACGGGAAACCTGGGTAAACACTGAACCGCCACCGTCCATAAAACTCCGGGGTGAACGATCAATATGCGGTTTTAATAAAAATAAATTTACTTTCGCCCGGGTAGCGGCAACATAAAACAGGCGGCGCTCCTCCTCAATCTTCTCCTCTGTCCCTAAAGATAAATAAGAAGGCAGGTGCCCCTCGGCAACATAGATTAAAAATACCGTATGCCATTCCATCCCCTTGGCCGAATGTATCGTCGAAAGGGTAAGCGGGGCATCATCTTTATTTAGCCTGGCCGGCTCAACCAGCATCCTTTCCGGAGGCTCCAAAGCCATATCCACTAAAAATTGCTCGGTTGTTTTATAGCGCTGGGCGATTCTTAATAGTGAATCCAGGTCATTTAAACGCTTGTTAAAATCATCATATTTGATCTTTAATAATGGCTGATAATAACCCAGGAACCTGGCGATAATCTCCGCGGGGCTGTCACGCTTGAGGCCTATGTTTTTCAATAATGCGAACAATTCCTTAAGTTCATCATTCTTCTGCCACAACTGCTCTAACTTGGCTTGGTCCGGAATTGCCTCGATAATTTTAGCCGCGGTTTTAGGGCCGATCCTGGGAATCAATTCCAGAGCGCGCAACCAACTGACCTGATCAAGAACATTGTAGGCAATGCGTAAATAGCTTACCAAGTCTTTGATGTGCGCGGCTTCCACAAATTTTTGCCCGCCGTATTTTGCGAAAGGAATAATCCGGCCGGCTAACTCAATCTCTAAATCATTGGAGTGCCATCCGGAACGAAAAAGCACAGCCATATCTTTTAAAGCCACGCCCTCTTCCCTTAATTCCAGAATTTTTTCGGCCACAAAAACGGATTGCGAATTTTCATCCGGGCAATCGATAAAAACCGGGGTGTCTCCCCCCTTCTTCCGGGTATAGAGATTCTTCTGGAATTTCTCTTTGGCTTGCGCGATAACCGCATTCGTCAAATTCAGGATCGGTTGAGTGGAACGGTAATTCTCTTCCAGCGTAATAACCTTGGTGCCTTTAAATATCTTGGGAAAATCAATGATGTTTTTAAAATTTGCTCCCCGAAAAGAATAGATGCTTTGGGCATCATCACCCACCACCATGATGTTGGCATGATCCGCGGCCAGCAGGCAGGCAATGTGCGCCTGAAGCTTATTGGTATCCTGATACTCATCGACCATAATGTATTTGTATTTGGCACCCAGGCTGGCGCGCACAGCCTCATGATTGGCGAGCAGATTTTTTAGAAAAACTAACAGATCATCATAATCCAGGAGCGATTTTTGACGTTTATATTTATTATAGGCATCGCGTATTTTTTTAATCTCTTCGGCAAATTCAATAAACTGCGGATATTCATCCAGCAGCACCCCGGAGATCTCTTCGGATTTATTCACACTTTTAGAGATTACCTCTAAAATAGCATGTTTACGCGGAAACGTTTTTTTAGATTTATGAAAATTTAACTGCGTGCGTATTAAATTTACCACATCCTCGGCATCCGCCTGATCAAGAATAGTAAAATTATTGTTAATTTCTAGAAGCTTGGCGTATTTTCTTAAGATCATATTGGCAAAGGAATGAAAAGTACCTCCGGAAACATTCCGGCAGCGCTCATCCAACAGGAGGCTGGCCCGGCGCAGCATCTCTTCGGCTGAACGGCGCGTAAAAGTAAGCAGGAGAATCTGCTCCGGCGCTATACCTTGTTCCACCAGATAGGCAACCCGATGCACTAAAACCCGCGTCTTGCCGCTCCCGGCCCCGGCAATTACCAGATGCGGGCCGTGGATAGACTCTACGGCTTTAAGCTGCGCGGGATTTAGTTCCCGGCGATAATTTATTTTTTCCATATTGCAGAATAAAAGGGGACGGTTCTGTTTTTCAATTAAATCATACGACGGAAAAACAGAACCGTCCCCTAGATTTATAAGTTTATTTTAAGCGCTCGGTTTTATATACGCTCGATTAATCTTTTGCTGGGCAATCGGCCGGTCATCGGCATCCACCGGAGTGTTTTCAATTTTTTGCAATACCTCCAAGCCGGAAACAACCTCGCCAAAAATAGTATGGCGCATATTTAACCCGGGTGTTTTAGCACAAGTAATAAAAAACTGGCTGCCGTTGGTATTCGGCCCGCTATTGGCCATCGCCAAAATACCCGCAGAGTCAAACTTGGCTTGCGGAGTTACTTCATCTTCAAAAGGCTTTCCCCAGATTGAGGAACCCCCCATTCCCGTCCCCGTAGGATCTCCGCCCTGAACCATAAAACCTTTAATCACCCGGTGGAAAATCAGGCCATTGTAATAACCCTTTTCTACTAATTTAGTAAAATTTTCACAGCTCTTGGGTGCAATATCGTTTTTCAGCTGGATCTCGATATTGCCTTGATTAGTTTCTAGAACTACGATTGTTTCATTCATCGCGAAAATCCCTCCGTAACAAAAGGTTAAACTAAACACCAATAATGCCATAAATATTTTCATTTTCCTAGTCATTATTTCTCCTTTCCTTGACAATGTGATAAACCTTGTTTACTTTAACAGTAGGGGAGGTTTAAACCTCCCCTACTGTAATTAACTTTTATTTTTTCTCTTCTACAGTTTTACTTTCTTCTGACTTTATTTCTTCCGGCTTAGCTTCTTCTGGTTTAATTTCTTCCGGGATGCCTCCTAGCAACTTAATTTCTTCTGCCAGCGGAGCTTTTTTATCGATCCCCTGACGCAAATGCGCAATCTCAACGGCAAAACTTTTTAATCTCTCCTGGCTGGCTTCTAAATCTTTCTCTAATTTTGTGTACTCTTCATTTAATTTATTAAACTCTAATTTAGGCACCCACTCGCTAATCTTTTCTTTACGGTTAAACTCGGCAATCGTCGCTAGATGTTCATTCGTGCTTTTAAGCTGGCTGGCGATTTGATGTTTCTGCGCCTGCAACTGATCTTCTTTAAGCCGGCAAGCCATCTCTTTTGCTTCCAGGGCGGCTTTTATGTCCTGCATCTGGCGGGTCAAATTTACATTTTTAGCAAACTCCCCCTGCAGCTCATTTTCTTTGGTAATAAACTTATTATTTAAATCTAAATTTTCTGCTTTTTCCTTAGCTAACTCTGCCTCCGCTTTAGCCACCCATTCTTCTCTGCGCTTTAACTCTACCGAAAATTCCGCCTCTTTTTCTTTAACTGCCGTGGATTCGGATTTTTTCTCTACAGAGCCAACCCTGGCCGCCTCTAACTGGCTTTCTAACTTGGCGACCTGGCTTTGTAAACGCTGGATTTTTTGCTCTTTACCGGGATCTGCAGCAGGAGGCGGCTGGATCTGGATTTTTTGCTTTCCCGGGGCTTCAGGCTTACCGGATGCAAATAACTCAAAAACAGCATAGATAACTACACCCGCGCCCAAGGCTACTAATATTTGCAAAATGAAAATCATTTTAACTTATCCTTAATTATGGGTTACCCGCCACAATGATTGGCGGGTTGTCCGCCAAAGTATTGTGGCGGACAAAAAAATCCCCGCAAAAGTGCCGTTGGATTGATAGTCTGAACCGATTTGGTTTCAGGTGGGTGCCCTATCTTTAAGCACAAGTGCAATAAAGAATAATGGGGCTCCCGTGAATATGGTGTTGGTTCAACAATTATCAAATTTCCAACGCGCACCGCAGGGATATCTTTAAAGAGCTCTTTGATTCCAAAAAAAGTATAGCACATATTTATAACGGAATCAATCTTAGCTACTTTTTAGAACTTTTTGGAACAAAGAATAATAATTAGACGGGGCTTAAAGTTTTTTATTTTTTAAAATATTTCCCGTTGATCTAATAGCTTCTTCCCCGGCTTGAATATTCCTTTCCGCGGTTTCCTTGGAAAACTTACTTTTATAATCTGCCAATTCGCGAAAATCCAACGCCTGAATAAAATTGTTATAGTATTCCTGCGGAAGTAATCCCTTATCTACGTAGAATGCTTTAATGGCAAAACCTAATTGAATATGACTTTTTTCTCGATACCCTTTTTTATACAGCAGCGCCCTGGTGGTATGAAATATTGTATAGTAGGCCAAAGTAGTCGCGGATTTAAAACGCTCTCTAGAAAATAAATCTTTGGCGTCAAGCAAATCTTCTTTGGCTGCCTCCAATTCTTTAGAAATAAGACTGGGGCCGGCGGGGAAAGAAATAATTTTCTTCTTCTCAAGCGCTTCTTTAAGATCATAATCCTTCATAAGCCGGCCTTCCTTTCCAAATGGTTATGCCCTTTTTTATCTGCCCATGAAATACACTATCTTCTTTTTTGGAAGAAACAGATTCCAAAAGATCCTGAATAATCGCCTGATACTTTACATCAACAGTTTTATATTCAGCAACAATTCTCCTAACTTCTGTTTTATATTCTGTAATAATAAATAAATCTATGTCGCTTCCCTTGCCATTAGAACCGTCCGCGCAGCTCCCAAAAAGAATAATCTCATAACAGTATTTTTGAATTTTTTTCACTAACCCCTGAAGATCCAGCAAATTCTCAAATATTTTAAACTGCCTTAAGACAAGGTTATCCGCGTTGAGCCTATATAAAAATAAGTTCCCTTTCCTCTCCCTGGACAAAATATCTAACCCTGAAAGCAATCTCAATATTTGATTAGTCGCGCCCTTGCTAGATTTGGTCAACTGGAAAATCTCATTAGCAGAAAATACTTCTCCCGGATGATTAGAAATAAAAGAAAGGATCCTTAAGGGTGTGCGATGATAAAGATATTCTTTAATTTTTAGATTGTTCATTATATTATTCTCTTCGTTCATTATAATGAACGGTTAGTTTGATGTCAAGCAAATTCTTGAAAAAACTTAAGACATGTGCCTCGAGCAGGCTGATTATTAGGCTAATTTCTTCATGCATTCGCTTTGAACGTCGCAAAAGTTCACCAAATCCCCTCTATTCCGTGCTCGACTCCCCGCCCCAACGTCGCAAAAGCTTTACTTTTGCGACAGTTAGCTAACATTCGTTCCTTCGTGCATGCTAAATGAGTTATTAGCGATTTATTCATTCATAGAACGACTACCAAGATCTTCTGGATAATCATTAAATATTTCACGGAATGCACTTCCCTCTTTTAGTGGACTAGTTGTTAAAATAGGACATATGTTCTTACGAAGTATTCGATGAGTAATCTTTAAGGCACAAAATAACTATAGCACCAAATAGAGTACCAAGCACAGGAACCAACCCAAATAAACCCCAAGCACCATGTCGTCCTTTCGCCTTTGCGTAAAGCGAAAGCCCTATAATTGAAAAAAGTATACCTATCCAACCAATATACGACATATCCCCGTTATCCATTACCATTGGTTGCAATATTAACCCGATGATTCCAAGTAACCAGATTAACCCATTACGTCTCTTTATAGCTAAGACAAGGACAATAAGTACTGTACAAAGCCACGGGAAGATTTTCTCTATCATTGTTGGTACATACAGCCTTGCGTCATCACCTGCGCGGACCTCCGTTATCGTGCGCCCCTTATACGCTCTGGCTTTGCAGGTAGTATCCGCCACTTCAAATACAACGACATATGGACGTGATCCAATGTTCCCGTGATAACGCAAACTTGCTGCCTACCTTGATTCCCTGATCACGACCGGCATGAATAACAACATACTGTTCGTATACATTTTTAGTGTCAACTGTGGAAACGATATCGCGCTCTTCCACAACACCACTACAACCACCAACAGAACCCAATAGAAACAAGGCGATTATTCCAATCTTCTTTATTACGGGAAATCCCGGGGACACGACACTCACCTCCTTACCCTTGCATCAGCATCTCAGCCGCCTCTTCTAAATCCTCCGGAAACACCCGCCACTAAAGCTTTGGCGGGCAATACCTCAACAACGTCGTCGCCGCATCTGAATGTCCTAAATATCACCCTATTGCTTTTCTATCCCGAAAAAATCTTAAGTTCGGTACAGCTGGCAATTAAATCAAAATCCTTATCCCGATGAAATAAAACCAAATTATTCTCAATAGCGCTGGCGGCAATTATAGCATCAATAGTTTTAGTAATCGTCTTTCCCCGTTTTCGGCATAAACGGTAAATATTTGCGGCGTGGATATGGGTTTCTAAACCGGCTGTCCTAATAATGGGAAACTGAGTAAGATATTCTTTTACCTGCTTAAACGGCTCTTCATCCCTGATCCCCTGAAGAATCTCAGTAAGATTTAAATCTAAAAGACAGATCTCCTCATCTTTTTCAATCAGGCCCTTTAATTCTTTAGCATAAACAGAATCAGGGTGGTCAAAAAAATCTATCCAAACTGAAGTATCTACTAAAATCAAAACCTGCCCCTCCTCATTTTAACCAAATCTCCTTCCCAGCAGCCAGATCCCATCAATCTTAATATCTCCTTCCTCTTTAATCTCTTCACCAATTCTACTAAAGCAGAATGGACCAATGCCCTTTTGGTTTTAAAATTCCCAAAGCTCATCGCTTCTTTAACTATTTTATCATCTAATTCAATATTTGTGCGTGACATCTCCCTCACCCCCTTATACACAAATTATATATTGTTTTGGTGTATAAGTCAATCGCTAAAGCTTCGGCAGGCAGGCATCCACATAACACTTCAACGTCGTCGCCACATCCGAGTGCCCTAAATACCTCTGTACCAACTTAGCGTTTTGGCTTTGGCTATGGGAAGCCAAACCACGGCCTTCTGGCCTGTTGAATTCCTTTAGAAGCCTGGTCCCTACGGTATGACTTAATGCGTGTGGTGAGAAAAACGACGTCAAATGTATTAACAAGATTCATTGCGCTAGCGCAGTTTTACGCCAAAGCGCTCTTCCAATAAAGAACAAATGTCCTGATGCAGTGGAGCAATTTCCCCTTCGGTCAACGTACGGTCATCCACCCGGTAGATGCAAGATAGGGTTAATCCCTTAAACCCAACCGGGATTTGCTTACCCTGATAATAATCTACGATTTTGGCCTGAGCTAATAGCGGCGCACCTTTTGCCTCTACCGCCGTCAACAGTCCCTCGACCGGGATATCCTCATTAATCGCAAAACTTATATTCCGGGTAATCGCCGGATATTTAGGAATATTCAAAAACTTTTTCTCTAAATTTATACTGCCGGATAATTGCTCTAAATTAACCTGGGCCAGGACAACTTGCCGGTTCTTAATATCAAAAGCGCCTAAGGTTTGCCCAGCTAAATCCAGCATAAAGCCTACCTGCTTTTGATTAATGATAATATTTATTTTATTATCTTCCTGGCGGATAAAATCAAAGCCTCCAACCCCCAATCGATTAAACAGGGTCTCTAAAATACCTTTTAAATGCAACAGTGTAATCTCTTCTCTAACCAGGCCCTGTTTGGTAAAGAAGGTGCTGTCCCCGCATAAAGCTATACCCAGTAAAGAGTCTTCTGCGACAGCATTTAGGCGGCCGGAAAAAACATTGGCGATCTCAAAAATGCTTACCCGTTCCTGCTGCTGATCTAAATTATAGGCCAGAGCGCGGATAAGGCTGGGGTAAAGCGCGGGGCGTAAAACCTCCTGCTCTTTACTTAAAGGATTCAAAATTTCAATTAACCCCGCATCGGTATTAATCCCGGATTTATTAAGCAGGTCACGATCCACCAGGCTATAGGTAATTGCCTCATCTAAACCTAAACCCCATAAGATATTTTTTATATTGCCAATGACGTCTCTTTTATCTAAAACTTTTCGCCCCGGCTTTACCGCCGGAAGGGTTTGGGAGATTTGAGCATAACCATAGATACGCGCAACCTCCTCCACTAAATCTACCGGCAACTTCAAATCCTGACGGAAACCAGGCACTTTAACGACGAGAATATTTCTGGTTTTAGTTTTTAGATGAAAGCCTAACCTGTTTAAAATTTGCTTAACTTTAAAAACGGGAATGGCTGTACCCAAAAGTTTATTTAAATAAGCGACATCCAGATTAATCACCGGGTGCGTTACTTTAGATACGCCCAGGCTCCTGAACCCGGAAGGAGTGCCTGAAGCTAATTTTAAAATTAATTCCTGCGCTGCCAAAGAAGCGTTCCTGACCGCTTCTGAATCTACCCCTCTTTCGAATCGATAGGCGGATTCGGATTGCAACCCTAATCTCTGTTTGGCCAGCCGCACGAGCGCAGGATTAAATACCGCTGATTCCAGTAAGATGTTACGCGTCTTAAACGTAACCTCGGTTTCTTGGCCCCCCATAATCCCGGCAATGGCTACGGGTTTATGGGTATCGGCAATCACTAAAATTTCCGGGCCCAATAACCTTGTTTGGCCATCAATAGTAATAATTTTTTCATCCACTTTAGCCCGGCGCACTCTAATTTCTTTTTGGCTCAATTTATCTAAATCAAAGGCATGCAGCGGTTGCCCTAACTCAAATAAACAATAGTTAGTGATATCCACGATATTATTGACACTCCGGCAGCCTAAAGTCTCCAGCCTGTCTTTAAGCCACTCTGGAGACGGGCTGACCCGAACATCAGAAATTATCCGGGCGCTGTAAAATGAACAGTCTTGCTTATTGGCTACCGAAATTTTTAGCGGCCGAAGATTTTTGCGTTTTATCTTCGGTTCTTGAAAATTGATGGTTTTAAGTTTTGATCCGGTAATTGCGCTTACTTCCCGGGCAATTCCCAGGACACTCAACCAATCGGGCCGATTCGAGGTTATCTCAATCTCTAAAACAAAATTTTCCCCTCTCTTTTCCAGGAAAACTACCTCCAGCCCGGACATGGTCAGCTTCTCTGCTAATTCCTGAGGAGAAATTTTTATGTCTACAAATTTTTTTAGCCAACTATAGGTAACTTTCACCCCGTTACAACCTCCAATAAACCCCATTACAAAAGTTCGTAACGGGGCGCGTCGTCTAAAATTGCCTCAAAAATCTTAAATCGTTCTCAAAAAATAAACGAATATCGTTGATTCCGTATTTTAACATTGCGATTCTCTCTACCCCCATGCCAAAAGCAAAACCCGTGTAAATGTCCGAAGCATACCCCACCTGTTTAAAAACATTCGGGTGGATCATACCCGCACCCAGGATCTCCAGCCAGCCTTTCCTGCCGCAAACCGAGCATCCCCGGCCTTTACAAATAATACAAGAGATATCCACTTCCACAGAAGGTTCAGTAAAAGGGAAAAAATGCGGCCGAAAACGCATGCGGATATCCCGCCCGAAAACATTCTTGGCAAACAGTTCCAGAATCCCCTTTAAATCGGAAAACCTGATATTTTCATCGACTAAAAAACCTTCAATCTGGTGGAACATAAAAAGATGGCTGGCGTCCACCGCGTCCGGACGATACACCCTCCCCGGCACCACCATGGCCAAAGGGGGCTTTTGTGTTTTCATGACGCGCACCTGCACCGGAGAGGTGTGGCTGCGCAAGAGCAACTTAGAATAATCTTTTAAATAGAAGGTATCGAAGGCATCGCGTGAAGGGTGTTCTAAGGGAATATTTAAACCAGTGAAATTATTATATTCTGTCTCCACCTCCGGGCCCTGGACTACTGAAAAACCCATACGATTAAATACGGTGCAGATTTCATCAATTACTTGAGTAATCGGATGGATATGCCCGAGCTCCTGAACAATTCCCGGCATCCCTATGTCTAAATTGCTTTTCTTTAAAACGCTACTTTTAGTTTTTAAAGTTTTTTCTTTTTCTTCAAACAATTCCAGTAATTTATTTTTTAAAGTATTGACCTGTTGGCCAAAGGTCCCTCTTTGCTCAACGGCCAGTCCGGGGATAGAGCTGGTCAACTCTGAGATCAGGCCCTTCCTGCCCAGATATTTAATCCGCACCTCTTCTAAGGCCTGCACAGAAACAACCCCGGCTAAATCACCTTCTATTTGCGCTTGAATAGAGTTAATATCCATGTTAAGAATAATACCCCTAATAAAATAAAAATTAAGCTCACTTTATCAAAATTCAGCTTCTCTTTAACCATTCTTCCGCTGGCAATCTTGCGCAAGAAGCGCCCGTGAATATCTAAATCTCCGCCGTGCTCAGGGCAAGCGTGGTGAAATACACCCACGATCTCCAGGCGATCACCCCGGGCTTTATAATTTCCCGTAAATTTTATTTCTTGCGCTAAAGCAGCGCTCATCCAAACACCCAGTGCATTCTTGCCGTCATTTATATTTACCCAGGCAAATTCCCCCCGTAACATTACATCCCCGATAACTTCCCCGGAATAAGTAACTATTTTCCCGTCATATTGTTTGGCATTATTAATCAATTCACTACTGGATACGGGTTGCGCGAATAACAAAACCGATGAACTAAAGAACGAAAAAACTGAAAAACTAAAGAACAAAAGAATACCTGTTCTTAAATTTTTCAGTTTTTCAGTTCTTAAGTTTTTTATCATCGTTTCCCTTTAATACTGGCAAATAAAAATCCCAGAATGGTAAATACGGACATAAACTCCAAGCGGCCGGCCCACATCTGTATAATATAGGTAATTTTTAGTGCCGCAGGCATGGCGGGATTGGTGATCCCGCAGGATAATCCGACATTGGCCGCAGCAGAGGTAGACTCAAAGAGTGCTTCTAAAAAAGGATGCCCATAAAACATCCCGACCAGCGTGCCTAAGCCATATAAAATTATATAAGCCAGGGTAATCATTAAAGCTCCCCTCACCAACTTATCCTCTAAAAATACCTCCCGGATATGATGAAATTTCTCAATAACAATTGCCCTCTCCGGCATAATGATCCTTTTGAGATCCTCTTTAAAAGCTTTAAGAATAATCCCGATGCGCAACATCTTAATTGCCCCGGTAGTCGAACAGACTGCTCCACCCAGAGCCATCGCGATAATTACTCCTACTAACGCCAAAGGATTCCAATCCGCGCTAAACTGCTGGGCATAAATAGTTTGAAATCCTGTCCCGGTGTGGCCGGAGATAAGCTGATAAAATCCTTTACGGAAAAGCATTACTGCCGTCGGATAGATTCCCGTCTGGGCTAAACCCACCGCCACAATAGAAAAAGTAGCAATAACGGTAATAAAAAGAGTCCGGGTTTCAATATTTTTAATGATCTCCTTACGATTGCCCATCCACAAGTGATAATGTAGTTTGAAATTAATCGCCCCTAAAACCATAATGATAACGGTAATCACCTCATAAACAAAACTATGATAATAAAGTATATTTTGTGATTGCGGGCTAAACCCTCCGGTATCAAAAGCCGCCATAAAATTACAGGCGCCATGAAAAAATGAATTGAGCGGCTGCATCCCGTTAAATATCCCGGTGAGGCCTAAGGCTAAGGTACCTAAAATCAGATAAACAATACTTACCAGCCAGATAAACCTGGAGGTATTAATGACATTGGGCATAATCTTCTCATCCCGGGCCTCACCCACATACATTTTAAATGCACCGGAGAACCCGCGCACAAAAAAAGAAAGCGCGATCACCACAATCCCCTGGCCCCCCAAAAACATAATCAAATGCCGCCAAAGGTTATGCGTATAAGAAAGATGGTCCAAATCTCCAACCAAAGTCAGTCCGGTGGTAGCAAACCCGCTCATGGCGTCAAAACATGCATCTAAAAAAGACTTCCAGTGGCCGCTTAAATATAGCGGAATCGCTCCTAGAACCATGGCCACCAACCAGGATAAACTAACGACAATCATACCCTGCATCCAATTTAAATCCTTATCCGTCTGGCAGATTTTAATTAAGAGTAGCCCGAATAAAACAGATATTTCGATGCTTATGAAAAAATCCAGGGCGGGGTTTATCTCTCCGAAACACAAAGCAATTAAAATAGGAATAACCATAGTCAGGGCTAATCCCAAAATTATTTTCCCCAGGTAAAAACCAATGATCTTTAAATCTTCAAGGCGGGGCCTAAGAATCATAGCTTAAAATATATTGCCCAGCAGATTAAAAACGCTGCCAGCATGATAAAAAACACATAGAAAATTTCTGTGGTTATCCCGAAGATAATATTTAAGGCAGGTTTAAATCTCATGTATTTTAAAGCTTCCCGGCTAAAAGGCTTAAGAGTTGCGGCTCGTTGCCGATTAAAGTAAGCGCAATGACATCATCCCCGGTTTTAAGCACGGTATCGCCTTTGGGAAGGATAACCTCTTCTCCCCGGACAATGGAAACCAATACCGCGTCTTTGGGCAAAGCAATATCTTTTACTTGCCGGTTAATCACGGGGGCATCATCCGGAAGGTCCACGCGCACAATCGCCAGCTTGCCGCGCTTAAAACTCATTAGATTTACAAAATCCGAGAAAGAAACTTCTTCTTCAATAATTTTAGCAATAATTTTGGTAGAATCAACCGGGACATCAATACCCAGCTCATTAAAGGTGTGTTCATTATCCGGATTATTTACCCGGCCCACAGTGCGCCGCAGGTTAAATTTTTCTTTAGCCAACTGACAGATAATCAGGTTATCTTCATCATCACCGGTGACCGCGGCTAAAACATCAGCCCGCGAGATCCCGGCTTCCTCCAATATTTTTGGGTCACAGGCATCGCCGTTCACTACCAGGGCATCTAATTCTTTAGCCAACCCTTCACAAATCTGGCGGTCTTTATCTACGACGCTTACCGTATGCTTACCCTGGCAAAGCCTCCTGGCCAGAAAATAACCCACTTTACCCGCGCCGACAATTAAAATATACATCTCTATTTATCCCCTAAGTGGAACTTTTCCCTGACCGCCCGGAGGCTGGAAACTTTTACTACCCCCATTAAGATATCTTTATTTTTTAAAATGGTTTTAGGCTCAGGGATCACTACCCCCTGCATTCTACGCAAAGCCACGACAATAAAATCTCCCGGGATATTTATATCCTGAATGGTTTTGCCGACGAGGTCATTCTTAGCTTCAATTTCAATAACCCCTAAATCCTTGGATTCAATTAAATAGCTAGAAAATCTGCTCTCAATAATTTTATCTCTGAGCATGGCAGAAAAGAGCATTGTGCCGCTGATAATATCCAAACCCAGAGCCGCGTAAATATGCGCGCGCTGCGGGTCATAAACCCGGGCAAAAACTTTGGGCACGCAAAAAATCTTTTTAGCCACCTGGGCACTAATTAAATTGGTATTATCTCCATCGGTTACCGCGCAAAAAGCATCCGCTTTTTCAATACCTACCTGTTTTAGAAGCGCCAGGTCAAAACCGTTACCGACCATGGTCAGGCCATTAAAAGTATCCCCCAGGCGCTTAAATGCCTCCTGCGTTTTATCAATAACCACTACATCATGGCCTTCGCCGGATAAAAGCTTGGCCAACTCTGAGCCCACTCTTCCACAACCGACAATAATTACATACATGGATAACCCCTTAGCCTTCCACCCAATCCTTTCCAGCGGAACGGGGGAGGATTTTATTTCTTGATTATCTCCACTAGTTTTTTAAAAGCAAGATTGTCTCTTACTGCTAAATCCGCCAAAATCTTACGGTCCAGAGTAATCTTAGATTTCTTGAGCCCGTTCATAAATACGCTATAGGAAATCCCAACCTCCCGGCAAGCCGCGTTAATCCGGGCAATCCAGAGGCTGCGGAATTCACGCTTCTTATTCCGGCGATCCCGGTAAGCATATCTGAGCGCGTGCACCAATACTCTTTTGGCCTGCTGATATTGCTTACTCCGATCACCCCAGAACCCTTTAGCCTGCCTAAGGACCTTTTTCTTTTTTTTACGTGTTGCTACACTGTGTTTAGCCTTTGCCATTATATTTCTCCCTATTTTTCCCCAGCCTCCGACGGTTTGGGGAAATGTTATTTTACCTAGAATCTATCCATAAGGTAGCATAGATTTGATAAATCTTACTTCTTTTTTACCCGCCAGCGTCCTGCGCCTCCTTAAATTTCTTATTTTTTTTGTTCTCTTAGACGAAGCTAAATGGCTTTTCCCGCCGGGTGAATACTTAACTTTACCTTTTTTGGTAATTTTAAAACGCTTAGCTACCCCGCGTTTTGTTTTTAACTTTCCCATTTTTCTTTCTCCTTATTATACTTCACTTTGGGGCAATTACAAAGGACATAATCCTTCCTTCTAGGGACGGTGTCTTTTCTACCTGCCCATCATTCTGAGTGTCCAGAATAAATTTATCTAAAACCTTTCTTCCCAAATCTACATGTTCCATCTGCCTGCCGCGGAAAAAAAGGTTAACCTTAACTTTGTCTTTTTTCTTTAAAAAACTTACTACCTGCTTAACCTTGGTTGCAAAGTCATGCTCGTCGATATTGGGCTTAAGCCGGATTTCTTTAAGCCGGCCCTGTTTCTGATGTTTTTTGGATTCCCGCTCTTTTTTCTCAAGATCATACTTAAATTTACTGTATTCGATAATCCGGCAAACCGGCGGGGTGGCCGCTGGAGCAACCTCCACTAAATCCAGCTCGTGCTGATTGGCAATCTCTATCGCCCTCTGTACTGACATTACTCCTAACTGACTTCCATCATGGCCGATAACCCGAACTTGCGGTGAACTAATTCTGTCGTTAATACGCGTGAACTTTTTTATAGCTTCCTCCCTCTTTTATTTATGCTCCTGAATCTGGTTAATTAAATTCCCAACAAATTCCTCCAGGGCAACTGCCCCTTGATCCTGACTTCCTTTTTTACGGACACTAACCACGCCCTGCGCGGCTTCTCGATCCCCCAAAATTAAACAATAAGGAATTTTATTAATTTCGGCATTGCGAATCTTTTTATTCAGAGTTTCATTATGCAAATCAATATCCACGCGAATATTCTGGCCTTCTAATTTATTCTTTACCTCTTGAGCATAAGCCAGCACTGTCTCTTTGATCGGAATGATTAAAACTTGGGTTGGGCTTAACCATAAGGGCAGCTCTGCCTTGTAATGTTCGATCAGCGCGCCGATAAAACGTTCTAGGCTGCCCAATAAAACCCGGTGCAGCATAATCGGCTGCCTTTCTTTACCCGTATCATCAATATAAGCTAAATTAAATCTTTTGGGAAGAGCAAAATCGCATTGAATAGTCGCACATTGCCAGGTCCTTTTAAGCGCATCTTTTAATTTTATATCAATTTTCGGGCCATAGAATGCCCCATCTCCCACATTGACATCATATTTTAAGCCTTTTTCTTTTAATGCCGTTTCTAAAGCTTCCGTAGCTAGCTGCCAATCTTCATCCGCACCGATAGATTTCTCCGGGCGCGTACTTAATTCAATACCTACCGTATCAAACCCAAAAACTTTCATCGTCTCAAAAACAAAATCAATAATCCCCTTAATCTCTCCGGATAGTTGTTCCGGTAAGCAAAAGATATGCGCATCATCCTGGGTAAACCCGCGCACCCGCAGTAGCCCGTGTAAGACACCGGCTTTTTCCCGGCGATAAACTGTGCCCAGCTCGAAATAACGGATGGGCAAATCTTTATAACTTCGGGTTTTGGATTTATAAATCAAAATATGGCCCGGGCAATTCATTGGCTTTAAAACAAACTCTTTATCTTCAGCAATAAAAGAATACATATTCTCTCGATAATAATCATAATGTCCGCTGGTTTTCCAAAGAGCAGCATCCATAATATGCGGAGTAATCACCATGTCGTATCCGCGTTTTAAATGCTCTTTTTTTTCATAATCCTCGATGATCGTGCGTAACAGCGCGCCCTTAGGATGATAAAATACCAGTCCTGCCCCTGCCTGCTCATGATAGATATCAAAGAACTCCAGCTGCGGCCCCAATTTTCTATGGTCGCGTAGTTTAGCCTCCTCTATATTTTTTAAATATTCATCTAATTCTTTTTGGGTCTCAAAACAGGTTCCGTAAATCCTTTGCAGCATGGGATTAGTTTCAATCCCGTGCCAATAAGCTCCCGCCACCGATAATAATTTAAAAGCCTTAATCTGGCCGGTGGATTTGATATGCGGCCCGCGGCAAAGATCTAAAAAAACTTTCCCGGTTTTATAAATAGAAATTGCCTGCTCCGGTAAAGCTTCGATAAGTTGGACCTTATAATCTTCGTTTAATTTCTTAAATAGCTCGATTGCTTTTATTTTATCCAGCTCCTCACGCAAAAACGGATCGTCCCGGGCGATGATTTTCTGCATCTCCTGTTCAATATTCAGCAAATCCTCGTTGCTAAACGGCTCTTTTTTGTCAAAATCATAGTAAAAGCCGTCTTCAATTGCCGGCCCGATTGCTAATTTTGCCTCCGGCCAGAGTTTTTTTACCGCCTCAGCCAGAACATGTGAACATGAATGTCTTAAAGTATCTAGATCCATAATTCTTAGTTCCTAGGTTCTCTGATTGTCAAACTAATAAACTAAATGGGCCCAGGAGGATTCGAACCCCCGGCCTTTTCCATGTCAAGGAAACGCTCTAACCAACTGAGCTATGAGCCCATAAATGCCGGGGGAGGGAGTTGAACCCTCACGCCCTTACGGACAACGGATTTTAAGTCCGTATCGTCTGCCATTCCGACACCCCGGCGACTAAATTTTAATTAAAAACTGTTTTGCTTTGAACCCAGCCCTTATATGAACCAAGGCAATCTTGTGCCAGCCTTATTTTTCTGTCTAAACCAAAGCAACCTTTATAATAACAATTTTTAGCAATTACTCTAGCCACCATTTTACCGTATTTTAGTGTATAGATAGGGTTGATGCGATTAGGCCTTAATGCAGAATGTATCTTTCCTCTACAACCCAAATAAGCTTCTATTGTGGCTTGCAACCATCTGATAAATACTTCAGATGCTGAAAATACACTCAAAGACCACTGCACGTGTAAATTTGTTACATGCCGCCAACTACGCAATGAACCATCCCCGTCTATTAAACCCCTTAAAAAATCATTAAAAAATTCTTTGGGAACATCAAGTCTACCTAAAGTTAAGGACTTATTTGGAATTAAACCAACTGATAATAAAAAATCATAAAAATTCTTATTGGATATCTGTATATAATACGCTAAGTTGATTTTTTCTTTATTCTTAGTGCCTATTCTGTTTGTTAAGCTAAATTTGTTTTTTATTTTGCTAAGAAATTCATAGTCACTAGATGTAATATCTACATGCCTACCATCTTTCGATAAACATCCATCGCTGGTAATCAACCCCACCAGATACCAAAGGTTAGGCCCTTTAATATTTAATTCTTTTCTGTGTGCTGGCATTCTTCAAAAAAATTTAGGCGACGAGCGGAATTGAACCGCTGAATAACTGTTTTGCAGACAGTTGCCTTAGCCACTTGGCTACGTCGCCAAAAGCTATAATAATTTTCTAACTTCTTTTACAATCTCGACTGTCTCTGCTAAACAACCTTCCCCCACCACCCCGCAAGCAAGCAGGCCGCTGGCCGGAGGGATAAATTTATAACCGCAGGATTTTAATTTCGCGATATTGCTTTGCGTAATTTTATTTTTGTACATATTCTCATTCATCGCCGGAGCAATTAAAACCTTGGCCTTGCTCGCGCAAACCGTACAGCTTAAAAGATCGTCACAAATGCCGGCGGCAAGTTTGGCGATAATATTAGCCGTTGCCGGAGCAATTAAAATTAAATCCGCTTTGGCCGCCAAAGCGACATGTTCAATATCCCAAGTATCCGGCGCATCAAATAAGCTTCCGCCATAAACCCGGTTACCGCTTAAGCTCTGAAAAACAATCGGCTTAATTAATTCCTGCGCCTCTTTAGTCATCACCACATGCACGGCCAACCCGCATTCCCTAAGCCTGCGGATAAGGCCGCAGGACTTGTAAATAGCAATACTGGCAGTTACGCCTAAGATGATATTTTTTTCGGCTTTTTTCATTACTCTTTTGTCTTGATTTTCCTGGCCTCAATCTTACCGGCAGCAATTTCATGTAAGGCCACGGTCGAGGGTTTTACCGAAGCATCATCGGCCACTAATTTCGGCTGGCCTTCGGCAATCTCTAAAGCCCTTTTAGAAGCCAAAATTACCAGCTTATAAATTGACCCCATACTCTTGTCTAAAAGTTTTTCTCTCCCCTGATAATCCATCTTTTACCCCCGGTGTAATATGTTAAGTACTGCTTTCCTGCAAAAAAATACTCTTTAATTCTTTAAATGCTACCGGCAAATTCTGATTTAAAATACAGTAGTCAAATTTCCCGGCTGCCTTAAGCTCTCTACGCGCAAGCAGCAAACGCTGCGCCACCTCCTGCGGATTAGTGTGCCGGCAGCGCTTTTGGATCCTTTCCTTAAGCGCGCTCAATGAAGGCGGTAAGACAAAAATCGTTACTGTATTCTGAGGATATATTTTTTTAAGAATCCTGGCGCCCTTAAGGTCCAGGCATAAACCCACGTTCTTTCGGCCTTGAAGCTGTTTTTCCAGAGGCTCCTTAGGCGTTCCGTAATAATAGCCCAAATACCTGGTCCATTCAAGAATTTTTTTCGCTTTTAACAGGCGCCTAAACTCCTTGGGCGCGACAAAAAAATACTCCTTGCCCTCTCTTTCTTTCGAACGCTTTGGCCGCGTAGTAATCGAGCAGGATTTTACTAATAATTTCCCGATTTGCTTATCTTGAATTAAGCTGGTCAAAAGGGTGGTTTTGCCTGAGCCCGACGGCCCACTGATCACAAAAATTTTAGCTGGCTTATTTTGTCTGTTGGAGGCTTTCACTACTCGATATTCTGCACCTGTTCGCGGATCTTCTCAATCTGGCTTTTCATTTCTACGGCGCGGCCGGAAATAATCAAGTCAAACGACTTGGCGGCCAAAGTATTGGCCTCCCGCTGCATCTCCTGAGTAATAAAATCCAGCTCTTTCCCCACCGCCCCGCCCTGGGCTATCTTATGCTGAAAATTATTAATATGAAAATGCAGGCGGTCTGTTTCCTCAGCAACATCTGCACCTTTTAAAAAAGCCACACGCTCCTCCTCCGCTTGAATCTTTTTAAGCCTATCTTTTACCGCCACCGCAAAACGCCGTTTAATAAAAACTAAATCTTTCTTCAGCAGGGCGCTTCTTTTCTTTAACAAACCTGCCAGGGCCTTACCTTCTTTCTGCCGGGCAATTAATAAACTCGTAAGTGCCTGCAAAAAAACAGGTTTAAGCTGTTCCCAAATATGTTCGCCTACCGGCTTATCTTCCTTAAGTGACAAAATACCCGGCAAGCGAATTAATGAATCCAGGGTTAAACCATCATGAAGATTAAACTCTTTCTTAACGCTATTTAACTCATGTAAATAATTCTTCAACAGCTTGCGGTTAACAAAAATCCCCTGGGCAAGCTGCCCTTTGATGTTTATCGCGCAATAAATTCTTCCTCTTTTAATTCTGCCCTCAATTTCTTTCTTCAGCTTATCCTCTAATGAAAGCAGCCCTTCCGGTAAGTGAAAAACCGTTTCTAAAAACTTATGATTGGTGCATCTTAACTCCACGCTAATCCTGCCGATAGAATTAACTTCTGTCTCCTGACAACCAAAACCCGTCATACTATTAATTATGTTTTTCATATATCGGCCCAAACCTTACTCGAAAATTCTTTTTGCACTATATTTTTTGTCGCGTAAAGATCAACGATAATTTCATCGGGCGCAAACCAGAGCTTAATCTCTCGCTCCGCTTCCGAAGCATTAGATGAAACATGGACTACATTTTCATAAACGCCACTGATGGTAATCCGGCCATAAGAACCCCGGATTGAGGTCGATTCCGCCTCCTCGGGGTTGGTGGCTCCGGCTAAGTCCCGGCATTTAGTTATAGCATCCTTTCCCCAATAAACCAAAGCCATCACTTTCTTACGGTCATGTAAATCCCCCTGCAAATATTTAATAATTTCACCAAAGAAGGGCTTATCTTTTAAATGTTTATAATGTTCTTCGGCTAAGGCCTTGGATACACGCACCATTTTAGCCGCTACAATTTCAAGTTTGGTCTCAGATAAGCGCGTAAGGATGTTGCCGGTTAGCGATTTTTTTAACCCATCGGGTTTAATTAAAATTAAAACTGCCTGTCCCATTTTTTATTTTTCTCCTTATCTACTTAGATAACACCCGCGCAATACCAATTAGCGCGGGGTGTCCCTTGCTTACTTAGATAACACCCGCACAATTCTGCTAAGCGCGGGGTGTCCCTTTAATAACGTTAACTATGCGCTGCAGATCTTCGGGCGAATAAAATTCAATATTAATGTGCCCGCGTTTTTTTCTCTTGCTGATCCGCACCTTAGTGGCTAAGGCATGCTGCAATTGCTCCTCTAAGATTGCCACTAGCGGCTCACGCTGCCCCTGGCTGATATTGCGTTTTATCGATTTGGGCCGCACACTTTTAATCAAGTTTTCTAACTCGCGCACCGAAAGCCCTTTGGAAATAACGTCTTGGGCAAGCCTGCGCTGATGATTGGCGTCTTCGATTTCAAGTAAAGCCCGGCCATGGGCAAAACTAATGCGCCCTTTTTTCATTTCACCTTGAATCTCATGCGGCAGCTTAAGCAGGCGCAAAGTATTGGTAATCGAAACGCGGGATTTTCCTAAAACCTCACTTATCTTTTCCTGGGTAACCTGGAACTTATCCACCAGGTGTTGATAAGCATGCGCTTCTTCAATAGGATTTAATCCTTCTCTTTGGACATTTTCAATTAAGGCTAGTTCTAATGAATCCTGATCGCTTACATCTCGCACAATAACTGGTATCTCTTTGAGCCCCAGAATGTTAGCTGCGCGAAGCCTTCTTTCCCCGGCAATTAATTCATAGTTATCACCTTGACGCCTAACCAAAAGTGGTTGAATAACCCCTTTTTCTTTAATAGATTGTGCTAGCTCTCCGATACTTTGCTCATCAAAATCTTCACGCGGCTGAAAAGGATTGGGTTTTATTTGTCCAGATTGGACATAAATAATCTCCTCTTTTCTACGGTTTGTACTATCTACTGCTATTTCGGGAATTAATGCGCCGAGACCTTTACCTAAAGCTTTTCTTTCCATTAATTCGCTCCTTTTGCAATTTTTGGATTCAGAGGCAAGCCTAATATTTCCCGGCTAAGCTCTTCATATTTCTGCGCTCCAAGAGAATCTCGATCATATGAAGCTATGGGTTTACCAAAACTCGGAGCTTCAGTTAAACGGATATTTCTCGGAATTACTGTAATATAAACCTTGTCATGAAAATGGTTCCGCGCCTCCTGGATCACCTCTTTAGTCAAATTGGTACGAAAATCTGCCATAGTTAACAGTATACCCTCGATGGCTAAAGATGGATTGAGGTTTTCCTTCACAAGTCTAATCGTATTATGGAGTTGCGTTAATCCCTCTAAAGCATAATATTCACATTGAACAGGTATAATTACCGAATCAGCAGCACATAAACCATTAATCGTGAGTAATCCCAATGATGGCGGGGAATCGATAATTATAAAATCATAATTATCTTTTTCAGGTTGTAAGGCCCTCTTTAATCTATACTCCCGGCCTAATGCTCCGACTAACTCCACCTCAGCTCCGGTTAAATCCAAATTAGAAGGAGCAAGCATAAGATTAACAATCTCGGTTTTCTGTAAAATATCAATAAGCTTTGCTTCTTCCAGCAGAATATGATAAGTACTTTTTTGGATGTCGTGTTTATTTACTCCAATACCGCTGGTAGCGTTAGCCTGAGGATCTAAATCAATGAGCATAACCTTTTTACCTGCCATAGCCAGGTAAGCTGCAAGATTAATTGAGGTAGTAGTTTTACCTACTCCCCCTTTCTGATTGCATATTGCGATTATTTTACCCATTGATATTATTATAGTTACGCTTAGTTCCCCGAGGAACCCCACCTATAACTAAATCAATTATCTCAAAACTAAACTAGTTGTCAAGTGTTTTCTTTGCCAGAAATCGCGCTTACACGCACCTTGGCTGGCTTAGCTCCAGCCATGCCAAAAAGCCCCTTTTTCTCCTCAGACAAACTTTCTATTTTTACGCGGTTGCGGGGAAGCTTTAGTTCTTGCAATGCTTTTTCAATAGCCTCTTCAACTGTCTTACCTTCTACTTCTACATATTTTACTTTTTTCATTTTTTGATGGTTCGACTTTGCTCACCATCAACCCTGAGCAAACCCGAATCTTTGAACTCAGGTTTGTCGAATGGGTTGACTATTAATACGAAATTGGTAGCCGAGCATGAACAAGCTATTAACAAACCAATAAAGCACTAACCCTGATGGCATTTGATAGAAAATTACTCCAAACATAATTGGCATAATAATCGACATCATCTTTTGCTGTTGAGCAGCTTCCCCGGTTGCTTTTGCCATAGAAATCTTTTGCTGAACGAACATACCAATAGCCATTAAAATTGGCAAAATATTTACCTGATTACCCAAAAATGGTATTGAGTTTTTGAAAACAAAGGCTTTATCCGGCGAAGAAAGATCTTTAATCCATAGGAAATGCGCTCCTCTTAAAGCAACTGAACGAATTAATGCCTGATAAAGAGCAAAAAATATAGGCATCTGCAGTAAAAGCGGCAAACAACCACCAAGTGGATTAACTTTATGCTCTTTATACAGCTCCATTATTTCTTTATTCAATTTTTGCGGATTATCTTTGAGCTCTTTACGTAAAGCTTCAATTTTTGGTTGTAAAAGCTGCATTTCTTTCATTGAGCGCATTTGCTTTATAGAAAGAGGGAAAAGAATAAAATATACAGCAATACTCAATATAATAATCGCTGATCCCCAATTATGCACTAAACTATAGAAAAATCCCAATAATTGTAAAAGTAGCTGTGCAATAAAATCAAAGGTGCCAAAATATATAATTGATGTCCATTCTGGATTAGCATTATTTATTGACTTTAAATCTTGAGGACCCAAATATATACGAAATGAATGTCCAATCTGAGCACCAGGCTTCAAAATAGTTTCTTTCATAAATAAACCTACTTCAGATTCCTGGGGCGAAATTTTCTTAATATAAGCGCTGGCCGCCATATTAGCGGGTTCAACAATAGTACAGAAATACTGATCGCGCAGGCCAATAAACTTTACATCCGAACTACTAAAATCTTTTCCAGCAGAAAGATGCATGGTTTTTTCTTGATTACTAAGAAAAACATCCTGATAACGCGATTGCGTATTTTTTGCGGATAAATCCATCCGGCCTAAAACTAATTGCGGATTGAGGGCTAAAGAAGAGGGGGATAAATTCTTAACTACTTCTTCTAACTCTATGACATAACTATTGTTAGGAATAATAAATTTCTTAATAATACGTTTATTTTGATCTTCATAAATAAATGAAATGGAATCATTGGTTACGTTTTGCTGCTTAAAAACAAGATTACCATCAGTAAGAAAGCCTACTTTAAGCGGCAAACGATGTTCAAGGCCGTCTTTAAAGACTACTTCTACAATTGCCGCCGTAACTGGATTAAAAATTATTTCCCGGCTATTTTGAGTAAATTTTACCGTTTCCCTGGCAAAGTCTACAGACGGCGATAATGCTGCTGAAGGAATTACAGCAGAAGATATCTCCTGCGAAGATGTTATTAATTGGGATTTGTTTGCTATAACACCTTTATTATCAACTAGTTGTGGTTTTGGGGATAAAGCGGACCAGCTTAATAATACTAAAAGTGACAAGGCAATCGCTAAAACTAAACGTTTTTCCATAGATTTTATATCAAGGGGTCATAACCTGACTTACCAGAAAACGGATGACAGTGTAATATTCTGATTAGCCCCTTAAATACTCCTTTAATTAATCCGTATTTAAAAATTGCCTGTTTTGTATACTCGGAACAACCCGGCTGGAAACGGCAACCTGCCGCAATACTTGGGCTTAAATATTTTTGATATACCGCGATCAGTTTAAGCGCTAAGTTTACCGGGGTCAAACGCAAAGCTTTTTTCTTCCCTTCATCCGTCGGCGCGCCAGAAGTTTGCGCCCGGACTTAGTAGCCATTTTGCTGCGGAATCCGTGGCGCCTCTTGCCCACAATATTTGATGGCGTCTTTAAATTTTTTTTCATTTCCAGATCTCCCTTTTTTGCCCCTGAGGTTTTTCAGTGATTTTCTTGATACATCCGGCGGTGCCCATAAAAGGCGCCGCGAATGCAGCAATCCTGAGCAAAGTCAGAGGGTTGATTTTGTGAATTGTAACACACATTTATATGGTGGTCAAGTTTTTTATTGACCTCATGGGAAACTGTGCTATACTGCTTTGGTTTAATTGTTTCTATCCGGGTTGGCCTGTGAATATTATCGCATAATAACTGACGTTTATCTTTTTTACTTGCCCGGTTAGATAGCTTATGATATTCTAGAGGGACGTAACTAACAAGGCGGGTAAGGTTTTTGTCTTGGTTATAATAATTATTTTTGGGGAAATCCTGTTCGGAGTTTTATCCACAGATTTATACAAGCTGTGCATAAACTGTTAATTCTGTGATTCACGGTATATCCCCGACTCAATTTTGTCTATTTATATACTGCTCATAGAACAAACTCCGTCAAGATAAGAGGGGGTTGTTGGAGGATTGATTATTTAATTTTGGGAGTGACAATGCTGGAGTTGGCCAAAAACTGGGAAGCAGCGCTAAGTGATTTAAAGATTAAACTTGGAGAAACTACCTACGCTACCTGGATAGTACCGCTTAAGTTCTCTGCTCGAGATAACCAGAGTATAGATCTGGAGGCGCCAGATCAATTTTTTAAAGACTGGGTAGAAAAACACTACTTAGGAATTATCCAGGAAACCTTAAAGCTTAAAGGTTTGGATAAACTGTTGGTAAAATTGGTTGTCAATAGTACTCCGGGGAATCCCGCTATCCTCAATACTCCGCCTGAAGCCAGTATCAAAAGCTTACCCGGGGCGGGTTTCATTAATCTTAACTCGCGTTATACATTTGAAAACTTTGTGGTAGGCGGGGCAAACCGGCATGCTCATGCTTATTCACTGGCAGTAGCGAATGCCCCGGCTAAAACCTATAACCCCCTATTTATTTACGGTGGGGTGGGTTTAGGTAAAACACATCTTATCCAGGCTATTTGCCACCAAATTAAAAACTGCTCCTCCCCGGGAGTAAAAATATGTTATGTTTCCAGCGAGAAATTTACTAACGAACTGATTGATGCTATTGTGCATCGTTCCACTTCGGCTTTTCGCCAAAAATACCGCAATCTTGATGTTTTAGTCATTGATGATATCCATTTTATCGCCGGTAAAGAATCCACTCAGGAAGAATTTTTCCACACTTTTAACACCCTGTATGACGCTCATAAACAGATTGTATTTTCTTCAGACCGGCCGCCTAAAGAAATTACTAATTTACAAGAAAGATTGGTTTCGCGGTTTGGTTGGGGATTAGCCACGGACATTCAACCTCCGGATCTGGAAACCCGGGTGGCTATTCTCAAGAAAAAAATTGAGCGCGAACCGGTTAATGTTCCTGATGAGGTAATTTTTTTTATTGCGCAATCAATTAAAACAAATATCCGCGAATTAGAAGGGGCTTTAATCCGGACGATCGCCTATTCTTTACTGGAAGAGGCCCCGGTTACATTACAACTTACTAAAGAAGTACTCAAAGACCTGGTGAAGGAACCGACTAAACTAATCACAGTAGATTTTATTCAGCGCTGCGTAGTCGAAGAGTTTGGAATTTCCTTGCAAGATCTAAAAACTAAACGGCGCAATAAACAAGTGGTGTTCCCGCGGCAGATTGCCATGTATTTAAGCAGGGAATTAACAGAATTGTCATTGCCTGAAATTGGGGAACTTTTTAACGGTAAAGACCATACCACGGTTTTACACTCTTATAAAAAAATTAAGGAAAGTATTTGTAATAATCCGGAATTAAAAGAACGGGTGGAAAAAGTTATTAAAGTTATTAAACAATGATACCCAGGTTATCCTTGAATGTTTTTTGTTGCAACTTTTTTAAATCTAATAGGTTACATGCTTATACACAAAAACAACCCCACACTATGATGACTACTGTTTTAAGTTTTTAAATATATATAAATAATAGACACCCGGCGTTAAATGGGATTACGCCGATGTTATGTTGCTACATAAGGAGAAAATTAAAATGAAGTTTAAAGTAGAAAAGGTTAATTTAATTAGCGCCATTCAAACCGTACAAAATGTCATTACTACAAAATCCGCCTTACCTATTCTTTCTAATATCTTAATTGAAGCTCAAACAAATACTTTAAAGTTAACCGCTACAGATTTAGATATTGGGATAACTTGTGTAATTCCTGTGGATATCCAAGAGGCAGGAGCTATTACTCTTCCCGCTAAAAGATTTAGTGATATTATTAAAGAATTTCCTTTAGAGGTTATTAGTATTACTACTAGGAAAAATAACCAGGTAACTATTGATTCAGATATGTGCCAATTTAAAATTATGGGGTTAATGAAAGAAGAGTTTCCTAAGTTACCCGAGTTTGTAGATAAAAAAGTGATCAAGATCGAACAGGGGGTTTTAAAACAATTGTTATCTTTAACTGCTTTTGCGGTATCTTTGGATGAAACACGCTATGTTTTAAACGGCATCCTTTTTAAAATTAATAAAAACCTGTTAACTTTAGTATCTACTGATGGTAAAAGATTAGCGATAACAGAGAGGCAATTAACTATAGAATCAGATGTAGATGTAAGTATGATTGTGCCGCTAAAAACAATTCAAGAATTGAATCGTAACCTTAAAGACGAGGGGGAGCTGTCGTTGGTGGTGAGCAGTAATCAGGCGCTTTTTGACCTGGGTAACGTGGGGATTGTTTCGCGTTTAATTGAAGGAGAGTTTCCGGATTATAAACAAGTTGTCCCCGCGCCTTCAGAAAATAAAGTGAAGATAGTGCGCAGTCAGTTTTTATTAGCGGTAAAAAGAGCAGCGCTCCTGGCTACGCCGGATTACCAAGCGGTGAAATTGGAGGTTTTTAAGAATAAATTGGTAATTTCTAAATCTACGCCGGATGTGGGGGAGTTTCATGAAGAATTAGCGGTAGAATACCAGGGCAGAGAACTGGTGGTGGGGTTTAACCCTGTTTATTTAATTGATATTTTAAAAAACCTGAATGAAGAAACAATTAATTTAGAGTTGACCGATGGGGAGAAACCCGGGGTTATCCGTATTAGCGGTTATGTTTACATAGTTTTACCGATGCGCCTTAATTAAGAACATGGAACTTTTAAAAAACACACTAGCGGAAGTAATGCGTCAATTGGATGCTAAAAAAACCGTTCTTCAGGATGCCGGACCCCAAGGGTGGTTAAAAAAAGCCTTGACAAAGAAGGAGTTGGGGCATATAAGAGTTAAATATTTCAGCAAGGGAATTTTGGGTTTAAGTGTGGATTCCTCGGCTTGGTTATATATTTTAAGTTTAAAAAAAGAAGAGCTGCTTAAGGAGCTAAAAAAAGATAATCCGGAATTAAAAAATATCAATTTCCGTATCGGAGAAGTTTCATGAAGAAACCCAAAGAAGAAAACAAAAATAATTCAAAGCCCGCGGATGCCGTCAAGGCTTATGATGCTACCAGTATTCAGGTTTTAGAAGGTATTGAGGCGGTAAGGCGCCGGCCGGCAATGTATATTGGTGACACCGCGGTGCGCGGGCTGCATCACTTGGTTTTTGAGGTGGTGGATAATAGCGTGGATGAAAGCCTGGCGGGTTTTTGTGATTCTATCGCGGTGGCGATCCAGCCGGACAATAGCATAACCGTAGTCGATAACGGCCGCGGCATTCCGGTGGATATGCATAAAACGGAAAAGAAGCCCGCAGTAGAAGTGGCCTTAACCACTTTGCATGCCGGAGGTAAATTTGACCACCGCTCGTATAAAGTTTCCGGCGGTTTACATGGAGTAGGGGTAAGTTGTGTGAATGCGCTTTCAGATTGGCTGGAAGTAGAGGTAAAAAGAGACGGTAAAATTTATCATCAGCGCTATGAGCGCGGTAAAACCGTTTCCAAGCTTACGGTTATCGGTAAAAGCGCTTCTACCGGCACCAAAATTACTTTTAAACCGGATAAAACAATTTTTACCAAAACCGAATACGCTTACGACATTCTTTCCGGCCGCTTAAGAGAGCTGGCTTTTTTAAACAAGGGATTAAAAATAAAATTAACGGATGAGCGTTCGGACAAAGAAGCGGTTTTTGAATTTTCCGGCGGCATTATCTCTTTTGTGGAATACCTGAATAAGAATAAAAACCCCCTGCACAATAAAGTTGTTTATTTTGAGAAACTTCAGGATGATGTGGATGTGGAGGTTGCGCTGCAATATAATGACGGTTACGCGGAAACCATGTTTTCTTTTGCCAATAATATTAATACGATTGAAGGCGGAACGCACCTGTCGGGGTTTAAATCCGCCCTGACCCGGGGAATTAATCAATACGCTAAATCCAAAAACTTACTTAAAGATAATATCGCGATTACCGGAGATGATGTGCGGGAAGGCTTAACGGCCGTAATCAGCGTTAAGGTTCCCAATCCGCAATTTGAAGGCCAGACTAAAACCAAATTGGGTAATTCCGAAGTCGAGGGATTAGTTGCCTCCGCCAGCCTGGAGGCGCTCTCGAGTTATTTCGAGGAAAATCCTTCGGTAGCGAATAAAATTATTGATAAAGTAATCGTCGCTTCACGGGCCAGAGAAGCCGCGCGTAAGGCGCGGGAATTAACCCGCAGAAAAGGCGCATTAGAAGGAGCCGGGCTTCCCGGTAAATTAGCGGATTGTTCAGAGCGCGACCCGGCTTTATGTGAATTGTATATTGTGGAGGGAGACAGTGCCGGAGGATGTTGGTCGGGAAAAACAGAGATAGCGCTTGCCGACGGAAAAAAAATTTCTTTTGAAGAGTTAGTAGAAGAGAATAAGCGGGGCAAGAAAAATTTTTGTTACACCATGCTCGATAACGGGCATATTGGTATAGCCCCTATATTAAATCCTAGAGTAACTAAGCGAAACGCCGAGGTTATTAAAATTATTTTGGATAACGGAGAAGAGCTTATATGCACTCCAGATCATTTATTTAGATTAGCAGATGGCAGCTATGTCCCGGCTAAGCAATTAACACCCCAAGATAGTCTCGCGCCTCTCTATAGAAAAATATCAAAGAAAGAGAATGGGCGTGGTTTAGACGGATACGAAATGGTTTTTGATCCCAAGGCAAAAAAATGGACATATACTCATGCATTGTCAGACATATTTAATTTAACAAACAATGTTTATATTACCGCAGTAGGAAAACATCGTCACCATGTAGATTTTAATAAACTAAATAATAACCCAACTAATATTCAACGGCTTTCTTATAAGAAACACATGCATTGTCATTATAAACACTTGGAGCATACCTTGCATCGCCCTGATGTGAAAATAAAGTCCGCAGAGGCCAAGCGAACAGGCATGTTTAGAGAGCAAGCTCGTAAGAAATCTCTCGAAAAAAGAGATCTCTTTAGTAAAAATGCTAAAAAACAATGGGAAAACCCGGAATATAAAAGCTACATGGCGGCAAAATATCTGGAATTTTATTATAAAAATGAAGATTATAGAAACAAGAGTTTGAAAGCCATTAATGATGCTCAGAAAAATTATTGGTCTAAAGAAGAAAACAGAACAAAGCAAGCCAAAGAAAATTTGGCGAATCAAGCAAAAGCAGAATGGTCCGATACCCGGCTTTTGGCATGGAGAAAGCAGAAGACAAAAGAGCAGTGGACAGGAGAATTTAGAAAAAAAAGAAAAGCTGCTTATGATCGTACCTATTTAGATCATAGCTTAGCTTTTGCCAGATTAGTATACGACAATCATGATGATCTTGCTTTCTATGATGACGAAAGAAGTATTTTGCCTGTTCGTGATAATAATGTGGTTAAATTCGACACTCTTTTAAGCAGGTTTTTTGCTAATAACGAAAATGATTTGTTAGAAGCAGTGAAAAATTATAACCATAAAATCCAGCGTATTGAAAAAATTGATGAGAAATTTGATGTTTATGATCTGGAGGTTCCGGGTACCCATAATTTTGCTCTGGCCAGTGGCGTGTTTGTGCATAATAGCGCCAAACAAGGCCGGGACCGGAGATTTCAGGCCATTCTGCCGATCAAGGGGAAAATTTTAAATGTCGAAAAATCGCGGCTGGATAAAATTTTATCTAATGAAGAAATACGCACCATCATTACGGCTTTAGGCACAGGTATCGGGGAAGAATTTGATCTGGCTAAACTCAGATACCATAAATTAATGTTGATGGCCGATGCGGATATCGATGGTTCACATATCCGTACCCTGCTTTTGACATTATTATATCGGCAGCTGCCCAAGCTGGTGGAAGCGGGGCATGTGTATATTACTCAACCGCCGCTTTATAAAATTAAAAGGGGCCAACGCGAAGAGTATATTCAAACTGAGCAACAGATGAATGACATGCTCTTAGATTTAGGCCGGGAAGGGCATAAATTAATTCGCGTAAAAGATAAGCTATCTTTTACGGATAACCAGTTTAAAGAGCTGCTCAAGCTTTTAGTGGAATTAGATAAGCTCGGCAGGTATTTGGATAAAAAGGGAGTAAATTTTTCAGAATACCTGAGTTTAAGGCATCCAAAGACCAAAAAAATGCCTATTTATAGGGTTAAAGTGGAGGGAAGCCTCCAGTTTGTTTATTCTGATAAAGAGCTAGCTGTACTTACAGAAAAAGAAGGGAAAGAAGCAGAGAGAGATGTTTTGCAGTTTTTTGAGGCTCAGGAAATTGAAGAGTTAGTTTTAAAAATCGAAAAATTAGGGGTGGAGTTTGCCACATATTTTAGCAGCATAATAATTCCTAAAACCGGCGCAGTTAAAGAGGTAGAGAAAAAAATAAAAGCGGTTTACCGGATTACGAATAGCGATGATGTTAAAGAGGTTTTTAGTTTAAAAGAAGTTTTGATTTATATTAAAGAAGTTGCGGCTAAAGGCATGCATATTCAAAGGTATAAAGGTTTAGGCGAAATGAACCCACGGCAGCTTTGGGATACGACCATGGACCCACAGAAGCGGACCATTTTGCAGGTAACTCTGGAGGATGCCGTGGAAGCGGATAAGATGTTTACGGTTTTAATGGGAGACCAGGTTGAGCCGCGGCGCCAGTTTATTGAAGACCACGCGCACCAGGTGAAGAATCTGGATATATAAAAATCCAGAAAACAGAGGGCAGAGAACAGAAAATCTATCATCCGATATCTGACTTCGGAATTCTGTTTTCTAAACATAAATAATAATGTATACACGTAACGAAAAAATAATTCAGGTTTATATCGAGGATGAAGTTAAGGATTCCTATCTAAATTACGCCATGAGCGTAATTGTCGGCCGGGCCCTGCCGGATGTTCGCGATGGCTTAAAGCCCGTGCACCGGCGGATTCTTTACGCCATGCGGGAACTTAACCTGGAACATTCCAAGCCCTATAAAAAATGCGCCCGCATCGTCGGCGAAACCATGGGTAAATATCACCCCCATGGTGATGTTGCTATTTATGATACTCTGGTAAGAATGGCGCAGGATTTTTCTTTGCGCTACCCCTTAGTTGACGGGCAGGGGAATTTTGGTTGTTTCACCAAGGATACAAAAGTTAAGCTTGTAGATGGAAGAAACCTTGATTTTGGAGATTTAATAAAAGAGGCAGGGCAAGGAAGGGTAAATTATACTTATACCATAAATCATTCTGGGCTGATTTCAATCGCGGAGATTAAAAATCCAAGATTAACAACAAGAAACGCCGAGATTATAAAAGTTATTTTGGATAATGGAGCGGAAATTAGATGTACTCCCAATCACAGGTTTATGTTAAGAGATGGTGCTTACAAAGAGGCCAAAGATTTAACTACGGGTGAATCTTTGATGCCATTGTATGAAAAATTATCAGAAAAAACCGGCAGGTTAAACAGGGATGGGTACTGTTTAATTTATCAAAACGCAAAAAATGAATGGGTTCCGGCTCATCATTTGGCCGATAATTATAATTTAACCCGAGGAAAATATTCAAAATCTGACGGAAGAGTAAGGCACCATATCGACTTTAATAAGCTTAATAATCATCCGGATAATATTAAAAGAATGGAGTGGAGAGAACATTGGCGGGTACATTATGAAAATGCCTCACTTTTGCACCAAAACCAAGAATATAGGGAAAAAATAGCAGAAGGTAGAGATAAATTTTGGAGTAATGCCGAAAATAAAGCAAAATATTCAGCAAGGCTTTCAGCTAGAAATGTCCGGAATTGGCAGGATCCTCTTTATCGGGAGAAAATGCGCCAGTTTTTAAGTGATACTAATAAAGAGTATATAAAAAATCATCCGGAAAAAAGAATAGAGTTTAGCCAGAGAGCGACAAGAACCCTAAAAAGATTATGGCAGGATCCGCAGTATAGAAGGCTTTTTAATGAAAAAATAATCAAAGCTAATAAAAACAGGATTACTAATAATACCGGTAAAATAAAGTTTGTTAAGATTTGCCATGAAACTTTAAGTAATTATCATCATTTAAATGAAGAATTATATGAGAGCACGCGAAAAGAGGCGTATCCTTATGGATCAGCAACTTCCTGGAATACGGGATTTGTAAAATATTATAATAAGCAGGAAGACTTGCTGTATAAAGAGTTAAGTTATAACCATAAAGTCCTAAAGGTTGAAATTTTAAACCAACAAGAAGATGTATATGACTTGAGTATTGATGGCACGCATAATTTCGCTTTAGCTAGCGGAATTTTTGTTCATAATTCCGTCGATGGTGACGCCGCCGCAGCCATGCGTTATACCGAGGCTCGTCTGGCCGCGGTGAGTGATGAAATGTTAGGTGATATTGAAAAAGAAACCGTAAACTTTGGGCCGAACTTTGATTCTTCTTTAAAAGAGCCGTTGCTTTTACCGGCGACTCTGCCTAACCTTTTGGTTAATGGTTCAAGCGGTATTGCTGTAGGCATGGCCACCAATATCCCGCCGCATAATTTAAATGAAGTTTGTGAAGCAATTATGTATTTGCTGGATCATCCCGAGGCAGAAATTAAAGACCTGATGCGGTATATCAAGGGGCCGGATTTTCCCACCGGTGGATTAATTTGCGGTAAGAACGGAATTAAGGATGCGTATCTGACCGGCCGGGGCAAGCTCTTGGTGCGGGCTAAGGCTACGGTGGAGCACCAGAAGAATGGGAAAGACCTGATTATTTTTACCGAGATTCCTTATCAGGTGCAGAAGTCCGGGCTGATTGAGGCCATTGCCGGTTTAGTCGATGATAAAAAAATCGAAGGCATATCCGATATTCGCGACGAATCCGATAAAGAAGGTATGCGTATTGTGGTTGAGCTTAAGCGCGACATTGAATCTCAGATTGTTTTAAATCAGCTTTTTAAGCACACGCAATTAGAAAATACTTTCGGGATTATTATGCTGGCTCTGGTGGATAACCGGCCAAAAGTTTTGAATTTACGGCAGGTATTGGATTGTTTTATCGAACATCGCCGGGTAGTTATCCGCCGGCGCACGCAGTTTGAATTAGATAAAGCTTTGAAGCGCGCGCATATTTTGGAAGGCTTAAAAATTGCGCTTAAATTTATTGACCGGATTATTCAGGTCATTAAAACTTCTAAAAGCGTGGAAGCAGCCAAGCTAAATTTAATGAAGGAGTTTGAACTTTCCGAATTACAGTCGCAGGCTATTTTGGAAATGCAGTTGCAGCGGCTTACGGCTTTGGAGCGCGATAAACTAGATGCCGAATACGCGGAGTTGCTCAAGAAGATTGAATTATGCCAGGCGATCTTAGCTTCACTTAAAAAAATCGAAGCAATTATTAAGGAAGAGCTGCAGGAGTTAATGAAAAAATACGGGGATTCCCGCCGCACGGATATCGTGGGAGAAGCGGAAGAGCTGGAAGTGGAAGATTTAATTGCCGACGAGGATGTAGTGGTCACTATCAGCCATGGTGGTTATATTAAACGTTTGCCGGTAAGTTCTTATCGTAAACAAAAGCGCGGAGGAAGCGGGTCGATGGGGGCGGAATTAAAAGAAGCAGATTTTAGCGAGCATCTTTTTGTGGCCTCTACTAAAGATTACCTGCTTATTTTTACGGATAAAGGGCAGGTGCATTGGCTAAAAGTTTATGAAATTCCTCAGGCCAGCCGCATATCTAAAGGTAAAGCCATTGTTAATCTGGTGCAGATGGAGCAGTCAGCCAAGGTTAGTTCAACCATTCCGGTAAAAGAATTTTCCGCGGATAAGTATTTGGTGATGGTTACTAAGATGGGGCAAATTAAAAAAACCAGGCTGGATGCCTACAGTAATCCCCGCAAGGGTGGAATTATCGGTATTACTCTGGATAAGGATGATGCATTAATTGGCGTAGAGATGACTGATGGAAAACAAGAGCTGCTTATTGGAACCCGACAAGGTAAGGCGATAAGATTTACTGAAGAAAAAGTACGCCAAATGGGCAGGGGTGCGCGCGGGGTGCGCGCAATATCTTTGGCCAAAAAAGATGAAGTTATTGATATGGTGGTTCCGCAAAAAGTTTCTACTATTCTGACCGTAACCGAGCTGGGTTTTGCAAAGCGCACGACTATCGATGAATACCGGCTCACCAGCCGCGGCGGTAAAGGGGTAATCAATATTAAGGTTACCGATAAAAACGGCCAGGCAGTAAATCTAAAAACCGTAAATGATAAAGATGAGCTGATGGTCATTACTCAAAACGGCATATTTTTGCGCTGTGCGATTAAAGATATCCGGGAAACCGGGCGTTCATCGCAAGGGGTACGTTTAATTAAATTGCAGGATAAAGATCGAGTTTCCTGTGTTGCTCCGGTAATCGCGGAGGAGGAAGAATAAGACTCTAGGCCCTGTCGTCTTCCCGCCGGGTATTTTAGTGTGGGCGGGATCCCGCCTTGAATTAAAGCTAGGGCGGGAAGCCTGGTTGTAAGATAGCGATTATGTTATATTATGTGTATGTTTTAAAGAACCAAAATGGCAAGCATTACATTGGCAGTACTAGCAATCTTGCGATAAGATTAAAACAACATAACCAAAATCGCGTTATCGCTACAAAAAACAAGGGCCCATACATTGTAGTTTATCAAGAACAGTTTACTGATAAGACCACAGCTCGTAAACGAGAAAATAAATTAAAAAGTTTTAAAGGCAATAGTGTTTTTAAAAGATTGTTAGAAATAAAGATCGACCCCATCGTCTTCCCGCCAGATTATTAGAGGAGAGGCGGGATCCCGCCCTTGTTTAAAGTTCGGGCGGGAAGCCTGGTCATAGTGTTTTTAAAAGATTAGTAGAAATAAAATCGACCCCATCGTCTTCCCGCCAGATTATTAGAGGAGAGGCGGGATCCCGCCCTTGTTTAAAGTTCGGGCGGGAAGCCTGGTCATAGTGTTTTTAAAAGATTAGTAGAAATAAAATCGACCCCATCGTCTAGCCTGGTCCAGGACAAGAGCTTTTCAAGCTCTCGACACGGGTTCAAATCCCGTTGGGGTCAATAATTAGCCTGGTCCAGGACAAGAGCTTTTTCCCGTCCTGCGGATAAGTAGGCAGGCGGGATCCCGCCCTGACTTAAAGTATTGGCGGGAAAATCCCGTCAGGGTCACTAAATTTAAGGTGCTCACGTGTGCGGAATAGTTGGATATATCGGTGCAAGAGAAGCACAGCCTATACTTTTAGCCGGTTTAAAGCGCCTGGAATACCGCGGCTATGATTCCAGCGGTATAGCATTAATCCTGCCTCATAAAAAAAATATCGGAATAAGAAAAGCTCCCGGAAAAATAAGCGTATTGGAAAAGTTAGTGAAAAGCAAGCCTCTCTGCGGGATGGCCGGCATTGCGCACACGCGCTGGGCAACGCATGGAGCTCCTACGCAGGCCAACGCTCATCCGCATCATGATTGTGCCGGGCAAATCGCTGTCGTGCACAACGGAATTATTGAAAATCATGAAGCGCTTAAAAATCAATTGATTAAAGAAGGGCATATCTTCCGCAGCCAGACGGACACGGAAGTAATCGTCCACTTAATTGAAAAATTTTATAAAAACATTCCTCTGGAAAAAGCCGTAGCTTTGGCGCTTAAGCTTTTAGTAGGTTCATTTGCGATTGGAGTAATTTCAGTTAATGAGCCAAATAAATTAGTGGGGGCGCGCTTAGGCAGCCCCTTAATTGTCGGGGTGGGCAAAGGGGAAAATTTTCTGGCTTCGGATGTTCCGGCAGTCCTGGGTTTTACTAAAGAAATTGTTTTTCTTGACGAGAATGAAATTGTCGTTTTAGAAAAAGACCACTTTAAAATCAGCAGCCTCGGGGGAAAAGCTATTTTTAAGGCAGCCACGCATATTAATTGGGATGTGGATCAAGCGGAAAAATCAGGGTTTGCTCATTTTATGCTCAAAGAAATTAATGAACAGCCCGGAATTCTGAAAAATTTAATTAATTCCCGCCTGGAGAAGAAAACCGGTAAGATATTTTTCCAAGAGCAGAATATTCCGGAAAGCAAGCTCAAGGATATAAAAAATATTTTTATTGTCGCTTGCGGTACAGCCTATCATGCCGGCATGGTCGCCAAATATGTGCTGGAATCAGTTTGCCATGTACCCGCGCAAATCGATGTTTCCAGTGAATTCAGGTACCGGGATCTTTTGATTGGCCCGGAGACACTGGTAATTGCCATCAGCCAGTCCGGGGAGACAGCGGATACTTTAGCCGGTATCCGGGAGGCTAAACGGCATGGCTGTACTGTAATTTCTATATGTAATGTTTTAGGTTCAACACTGACGCGTGAATCTGACGGCATAATTTATATTCATGCCGGCCCGGAGATTGGAGTTGCCTCGACCAAAGCTTATACCGCTCAACTGACGGCGCTGTATTTATTTGCTTTTTATCTGGCCCGGATTAAAGGAGTTTTATCCGGCGCCAGGATTAATAAATTATTAACGGAGTTATGCAAAGTTCCCGAGTATCAGGCTCAGATCCTAAAGCAACAGAAGCCCATTGCTGCATTAGCCCGTAAGCATTCGCACTTAGGGTCGTTTTTATATTTAGGCAGGAACGTAAATTACCCTTCGGCTTTAGAAGGGGCCTTGAAACTAAAAGAGATCTCCTATATTCCGGCTGAAGGTTATGCGGCCGGAGAGATGAAGCATGGGCCGATTGCTTTAATCGATGAATATCGAGCGGTGGTTTGTATTACACCCAGCTCCAAGGTTTATGAAAAGATGGTTTCTAATATTCAGGAGATTCGTTCCCGTAAAGGAAAAATTATTGCCATTGCTACCGCAGGAGACCGGGAGATTAAAGAATTAACCCGGGAAGTAATTTATATTCCCAAAATAGAGGAAATATTTTCTCCGCTTTTAGTGGTTCTACCATTACAGTTGATGGCCTATCATATTGCGGTCAAGCGCGGCTGCGATGTGGATCAGCCGCGCAATTTAGCCAAGTCCGTAACCGTAGAATAATGCTTTATATCGTTGCTACGCCCATCGGCAATTTAAAAGATTTTACGCACAGGGCAATAGAAGTTTTAAAAAACGTAGATTTAATTGCCTGTGAAGATACGCGGCACACTAAAATTTTACTGGCGCACTATGAGATTAAAACTCCCACTACCAGCTTTTTTCAGCACAACCGGTTTACCAAGGGGGAGTATCTGCTGGAGTTATTAAAAACAGGCAAGGATATTGCTTTGGTTTCCGATGCCGGTACTCCGGGGATTCTTGATCCCGGATATAATTTAATTAACCTGGCGATACAAAACAATTTGGCGATGACGTTTATTCCCGGGGCTGCGGCTTTTGTAAATGCGCTCGTATTA
>JAHIKK010000002.1 GCA_018897555.1 Candidatus Omnitrophota bacterium | reverse complement strand
CGAATGCAAGCAAGCCGTTGCTTCACTGATCATCATTGACTCTAGCTTCCTGCTATCAAAGAACAAGGAACTTGCTGCTCAACTTTACAACATCAAATCGGAACGATTTAAGAAAAAACTTAAAAACTAACAAAGTACTGTCACAGATGGCGGCCCGACCATCCAAAAACCTTCAGAAATAAAAACTACCTCTGAACCCAAAAAAAACTTTACTTCTTCTACATGATTACTTTAAAGAGTTTTATGTCTTTTGTCAAGCATAATCGAAAATTATTCAATATTTCTAGTTATAGCTACCGAGAAACTTAAGAGGTGACTCCCGTGAGGACAGCCTCTCTATTGTTTAGCTCTGCTTCAATTTCCAGCCTCAATCTACTTATTCCAAAGAAACCAAGATTAAACCCGGAAATTATACCACACTAAATCAGAATGTTCACTTGATCAACCTCTAACCATTAAAAGCCATTAATTCATTAAAGACTAGATTTTCCGGATTCACTCTCTACTACCATAATGTAATATTTGATTCATTCAGTTGGATTTCTTTTGGCTGCAGAACATTCCCCGCTTTAAAATATAATTTCTCAATCCAAAACGAAAACCCATTATATTTTTCGAAAAGTTTATTCTTTTTTAGCACCACCAGATAATAAACTCGTTCAGGACTAATATTAAGATATACTCCACCATTTTTATTAACATTTGCCTTACGGATCATATACACCTTGATGAGCTTCTTGAAATCATTAACCGTTTTAGCTGTCTGTTTCTTTTTATCTCGTTCATCATTCGATATTCTAATTTCTTTAATCTTTTGCGCTAATGAAAGGTAGGACTCATAAAAATTACCCAGAGCGACCTCCAAAGTTACTTTTTCCCCCTTATTACATTCTTTAACGAAATCCAACGAATCCGAAACCAAATACACATCTACATTTCTTAGTGGCCGATTTCCCCATTTAATCATACCATTGACTTCATAAAAAGTAGCTCCAGCAGGAACAAGCAGGGCAAATGTAAGCATGCACCCAATAAATACAAAGAACAACTTTTTATTTCTTTTTATCAGCTGCATCGAAAATATTCTTTTAAACATACACTCTCCTTTTATATCAACTTAATTTCCCCTTATTCATTTCAATGCGTATCCGCGGCAAACACTCCGGAAAACGTTGTTGCAAAAACTCCAGGAGCTTTTCCCTGACCTCACAACGCAGGTCCCAGGCAGTCGGAGAATCCGCTGCGCTCATCAACGCTCGCAATTCAATTGTTTTGTCAGTTGCATTGGTAACCTGCAGCACATTTACCTTTTTATCCCACTTTAGGCTGTTTTCCAAAATACGCGTTAATTCATTACGGACCTCTTTCACAGGTACGGTATAATCAGTATAGATAAAAACAGTGCCCAATAAATCTGCTGAAGTCCGCGTCCAATTCTGAAATGGCTTTTCCAAAAAATACGATATAGGGACTACCAATCGCCTCAGGTCCCAGATACGCACCACTACAAAAGTGAGAGTGATTTCCTCAATCCAGCCCCACTCATCTTCAATGATAACCACATCATCCAGCCGAATTGGCTGAGCAATGGCTATCTGAATACCGGCAATAAGATTTCCCAGCGTTTTTTGCGCAGCAAAACCTATAACTATTCCCAAAACTCCTGCCGAAGCCAAGATGCTTACCCCTATATGCCTGACTTGCGAGAAACTCATCAGAATAAAAGAAGTGGTTAATAAAACTATAACCACGCCTATGATGTTTGAGATCATGCGCATTTGTGTATGCATACTACGGGCATGTACATTATCCCGAGCATTAATATCATAACGGTTCAAAAGCGCATCACGAACGATGTAAACAATCTTTACGGCAGCCCAACCAAACAACGCAATAAGCAAGATTTGAATAAAATGGCTGATAAAGCCACTCCCTTTTTCCGGTAGTCGCAATAAAGGAAGCACCACCGAGATACACAAAACTGGTATTAAAAAACGCAACGGACCCTTAATGAGCCTCAAATCAGTCTTAAGCTCTTTGAAAAAACCATCCCGCCGTTTAAGTAAAAATGAAACAAAAAGATAAAGTATCCACCCGGCAGTAAAGCTGGAGGCTATTAAAATACCAGAAAAAAAATAATCACTCATAATTTTAATCCTTTCTTTATTTCATTCCTAACTTTACCCCTCTAAGCTACTTAAAACTAGAATATTATTACACTCTTTTAAGCTCTTTTTTCAGTCTTTGCGTATACACATCAGCAAACCGATTAAAAAACCAATCACCAGGCTAATAAAAATCGTAACAGCCGAGCTACTCTTAAATGACCACGCAAGAAATCTTATCTGCACCGGCTGATAATTCTGTGCCGTAAAAACAATTAATAGCAACAAAATTATTGCGATAAGTATCCATTTCCAAAACATCGTCGCACCTCCTTATACTTAAAAACGGATAGTTCAAGAAATCCATATCTAGGGTCAAAAACTAAACTAGCTTGCTTAGATATCTTTCAGTAAACTTTATTATATTATTCATCATGCCAACGGTCTCAACAGGATATTTTCCCACAGCTGATTCAGCCGAAAGCATAACAAAATTAGCCCCATCTATTATAGCGTTGGCCACATCGCTTACTTCCGCGCGAGTAGGGATGCGATTTTCAGTCATACTCTCCAACATCTGCGTTGCGGTTATAACAAACTTTCCGGCACGGCTACATTTTTTGATAATTGTCTTCTGTATAACGGGGATTTCGTAAACTGGCAACGACACCCCCATATCTCCGCGCGCTATCATGATACCGTCCGAGACATCAATTATTTCATCAATATTTTTTATGCCATCCCGATTCTCTATTTTGGCGATAATCCGGCACCGCGAACCTCCAAGCACCTTTTTTACATCCAAGATATCATTTTTCGTACACACGAATGACTGCGCGATATATTCAACATCATGCTTTTTACAAAAGAATATATCATTTATATCCTTCTGGCTTATACCGCCAAATTCCAACCGTGCATCCGGAATATTTATACCCTTATGCTCCTTCAGCAGTCCACCGGATATTACCTTAGCCTTAAGCCTGTATTTAACCCTACCAATCACTTCTAAAGCGATATTTCCATCATCTATGAATATTTGATGGCCGTTCTTAATATCGCCTAGCGGGCCTTGATAATCAAAAGGTATTTCTTCATGCGATCCTTTTATCTTTTGCCGGGTAAGCCATGTTATCTGGTTTTTTTTAAGCAAAACCGGAGCGATGAGTTCGCCAACCCTTATACGGTGGCCTTGTAAGTCGCCAAGAAGCTTAACGCGCCTATGGTATTTCGTGTTCAGTAATCGAATAAAGCTTATCTTGTTCAGTAATTCCAACGGTCTGCCATGTGAAAAATTCAGGCGCGCAACATCCATTCCAGCAAGCATCATCTTTCTGATCACCGTTTCACTTGATGAGGCCGGACCGAGTGTACATACTATTTTAGTTTTAACCATATAATACCTTCATAATACCAAACTTATTTATTGCGGTTTTACCTTGCTTAATTTGGAAGGTAAAATCACGATCTCCACTCTCCTATTTTTCTGCTTATTCTGCACTGTGTCATTCAAAGCGACCGCGTGGAATTCTCCATAGCCGTTTGCGGAAAGACGCTGTGGTTTAATTTTTCCTTCACCGATAAGATGATGTAATACTGCCAATGCGCGGGCTGAGGAAAGCTCCCAATTCGACTTCCATCCCGAATATTTGATAGGATCGTTATCAGTATGGCCTTCAATAGCTATATTTGAATTGGGAACATCCCTATTTAAAACTTCGGCAACTTTATCAAGCGTAATCTTACCATTCTCCTTTACTTTGTCTTTACCTGAATCAAAGAATATCTCTGAAACAAAAGTGATCACCAGGCCACGTTCAGTCATTTGCAACTTTGCCTTATACTCTCCGATTTCTTTCTTCAGTGATTCTTCTAACTCTTTTTTTGCTCGCTCAAGCTCGGAAAGTTCTTTATCTTTCTCTGCGTATACTTGCCGGACTTCCTTTGTTTTCTCTTTCTGAAGCTGAGCAACTCTATTTCTTAAGTTGGCATTCTCTATCTCTAACTCGTCGGTTCTTCTAGCTTTCTGGATATAAGTGCATCCGGATAATATAGAAACCATCAAAATCATAATAATTATTAATTTAGTTTTCATTAGTACACCTCCATTTTTACAGCCCCCCCCCTCAAAGTATTTATACGCGTTTTTTCGCTTTCATTATTTAGATAGGTATTTATTTAGTTCCACTGATGTCCTCTTGCCCACAACACCATCTGCCTTAAGATTGTGTGCCTTCTGAAATTTTATGATAGCACTCTTAGTCTTGGACCCAATTTTACCGTCAACCGCACCCTGATAAAAACCGGCACTCTTTAATGCCTTTTGAATTTGCCTCACACTTAAGTTAACCGGAGCGGAATATGTTGTACTTTTGGCTGGCTGAACGTCTTCATAATCCCAAGAAGAAGTATTTTGCTGGTAGATTTGCGAAGGCCCCTGATAGTCTGATTGCTGAGCTGTTTGTTTCTTTGGGCCTGTTGCGCAACCACTTATAACTAAAGTAAACAAAACAATCCCTATCAATCTCATTAACATGTTTTTATCCTCCCAATAAAAAAACCATCCTGCACTCGCGTGCAAGATGGCGGCCCGACCATCTAATTTCCTCCGGAAATACTAAGTATTTCCGGACCCAAAAATATAATTTTATGATAAAATTGTCAGTATAGTTTTTATTATATTGCGATATGAAGAAATTGCAATACATTTAGCCCTTTATGTGTATATGTTAAATTATGCTTCCTTAAAACAACCCTTCTTTCTCTAGTGAGTCTATTTTTTCTTCTTTTCTGGAATTGCAGCTTTAGTAGCGGCTTTTTCCTGCACTATAAGAGTCCTAGCTATTTTCTTCCAACCCTTCGTTTCATAGGCAACGCTAACTACATCGCCTGTTTTAATATCAGTCATTTTTATCCATTTTCCAGCTTTAGAAATCTTAGATGCTTTATCAATCTCAACTGTGATCAAGGATCCATTTGTAGGCGCTATACTAATTGTGGATTTCGCCCGATCGTAACCAGAAACCATTCCTGAAACCTTCTGAATAGATTCTGCTTGTTTAGGTGTAGGTTTCTTTGAAGCAGGCGGCCTATTGGCCATGCAAAAACCTTGACTACTCAATCCTAATACCATTAAAGCAACTATCGCCAAACATAAAATCTCTTTTCTCATATCATCCTCCGGTTAAGTTTAAGCGTTCTGTCAAAATTTTTTAGTCTTAATCTTCTTATCTTCTATTCTTACAGTGACTTCTGATAAATATGCTTGCCTCCCCCTAAAAAAAGAGTATTGTAATTGTCAGGAGGAAAAAATCATGGATCAAATCTCTCGTTTT
>JAHIKK010000022.1 GCA_018897555.1 Candidatus Omnitrophota bacterium | reverse complement strand
TCGGCCAATGTAAAGAGGCTATTGCCGCTCTCATCATCATTGACTCTACCTGCCTCTTATCAAAGAACAAAACTATCGCTGAAACCTTAAAAATCAAATCCCAGAGGCTTATCCAACGCCTTGAAAATTAACAAAGTCCTGCTGTAGTATTAAATAAAATATAAATATTTCCCCTTACCCCAAGACTTTTCATTTTTGTAATGAATCTTCTTTGCATAAGGTTACCAGATTACTAAAACGTTTTTAAAATTTTTTATTAAGTTCTTAAATAAAAAATGAGTTGTCAGCTCCAACTTTCGTCGGTACTGGCAACCCGGCTGTCCTTGAGACTATTTCTTGATTTTAGGATCCGTGGCTTTGTGTCCTTAGATTACTCTAAGTTTACCTTTTGCACCTTTTCTATTTACACTCAAATATAACACCCCGGATAGACGCTGTCAAGTAGAAAATACACTTATTTTGGTAGCGCTTTCTTTTCAAAAAAATCATGGTATCAGTGTATCAAAAAAACAGAATATTAAGGTGTCAATGTATCATATAAAGTGTTAAATTTAGATCCTTGAGTCATTGCGAGGCTGCCGTAGGCAGCCGAAGCAATCTCGCTTTTAGGGATTGCTTCGTCGCTACGCTCCTCGCAATGACGAGTTAATCTGATTGGACAAATATCAAGCCAGAGTGGACAATAATATGTATTAATAATCCAGACTGGACATAAATTAATTCATCCCAAACCTCGGCTTTGGAGGCTCATCCGGCGGCTCAAGTAATTTCTTAATCGCCTCAAATATTACCTGGATATCTATCTAGGGAGCCCGAGAAGTATTCAGCCTAACTGCTGAGGAAAAAGGCATCTTTAAAAAATAATGCATAATTTTTATTTATCCTTTATAGTCATAAAAATAGTCATTTTGTTCTTGACAACTTTAGAATTATGATTTATACTTTAAATGGTAAAAAGAGAAATATTTAGGGAGGTAAAGATATGACTACGTTAACTGTTACCGAAGCAAAGGCGCATTTTTTAGAGCTTATTAGAGATTCTGACAAAAGGCTTGAAAGATTTATAATAACTAAGCGGGGAAAGCCAGCCGCGGTAGTAATGAATGCTGATGAATTTGAAGGATGGCTTGAAACTTTAGAAATAATGTCCGATAAAAAAGCTTTAGGAGAAATTAGAAAGGCAAAAAGAGAATTAAACCTTGGTAAAACCAAAAGCTTTAAAGAAGTGATTGGCAGGCTGCAAGGAAATTAATGTGAGCTATCCTATCAGATTTTCGAATATCTCCTCAGGTCAATTCCAAAAACTCAAAGATAAAAAACTTAAAGAAAGGATTGCTTCAGCATTAGAGTACATTGCCAGCGGCCCCCTTATAGGTAAACCCTTACAGGCAGAATTCAAGGGCTGCTATTCATATCGTATTGGTGATTACAGAGTAATATATTTCTTTTCAAAGACAGAAAAATATATCGGCATAATTAGAATTGATCATAGAAGAGAAGTTTATAGGTAAATAATTGAGGCTTACGAAAAGCAATAAGTAATACGACCCTATTTCCTAACCAATCGGGAAACAGGGTCGTATTCTCCTAACGTTTACGCTTTTAATGGGTAAAATATGGCAACTTAAAAGTATACTTATAAAAGAAATCTTGAAGCGGATAAACGGAAGGCGTTCTTCTTCTCTTGGGAGGCAATGTTATTCTCAAAACATATTTGGACAACCGGAATACCGCCTAAAATATGAGAAATAGCGATATGGTGGTTTTCTATTGGCGAATCGGAGTATTTTACCTCAATCATAAGCCAGGGCTTGCGTTCTTTTAATATAAGAAAATCCGTCTCCCGCTTATTCTTATCGCGAATATAAGCCAGAGCAAACTCCATACCTGTCAAATCCTGCCAGGCCGAAAGCCGCGAATTTAACTCAACCGCGATATAATTCTCAAAGCGCTTATGAGGATCTCTAATCCGCGCCCAATCATAGAGATACCATTTAGAGGCCTTCAAAAGAGACCTCTTGATATTGCGGCTATAAGGCATAATCTTAAAGGCAAGGTAAAAATCCTGTAATTTCTTAAGATAATTCTTGATCGTAACCGGATTGCTTTCTAAATGGCCCGCCAGAGAATTTTCTGAAACAGGGCTTCCAATCATCTCTGGAAGCAACTGATACAAATCATGGATTTTTTCGCGGTCAGTAATGCGGGTTAAGAGCCCGATATCCTCGGTAATTACGCGGTCCAAATAATCACGTGACCATTTCTTTTGAAACTCTTCCTTACCGGCCAAAAATGGCTCCGGAAATCCACTATAAGCCAATAATTGTTCTAAGGCGCCCTGTTTGTCCTTAGCCTGATGGTTCATTTTTCGCAAAATAAAATCTAAGGCATTATCGCATTCCGATTTTTCAATCCGCGGCTGGCCGATAACTTCCTTTAAGGTCAGCGGAAAAAGCTGAAAGGTAAAATAGCGGCCGGATAAACTATCTCCTGCTTTCCTGAAAACATCCAGCTTCGAAGAACCGGTAATAATAAATTGGTAATGTTCCTGCGTAGCGTCAAAGACGCCTTTTAGGATATTTTTCCATCCTCTAACTTTGTGAATTTCGTCAAAACATACCCACTGTTTAACGCTTTTCTGCGGAGGAGAATCCGAAGTAAAAAAAAGTTCAGCTTCTTTATAGCGATTGCGCACAGAACGCAGATCCCAGAGATAATACAACTTCTGCGCGCCTGCCTCTTTAAGCTTTATCTTGGCAAGAGTAGTTTTACCTGACTGGCGGGGCCCGGTGATAAAACGCATCTGCCGCCCCCAGGAAGGGCTAAAAGCAATGTGGAAAAGGGATCTTTCTAGCATAAGACTATTTTAAATAGATATTTAAAAAAGTCAAGTAAAATTTAAAGGTGTATTTAAAAAAGTCTATTAGTTTAGAATTTCATCATCCCGCCCTGGGTAAACTGGATCAGGATGGGGCCGGCGACAATGATTAAAACCACTGGAAGGATAAATACGAGTAAGGGAAATAACAGCTTAATCGGAGCTTTTAAGGCCATTTCTTCGCCTCTTTGGAACCAGCGCAGGCGGATTTCCTCTGACTGCATCTTCAATGCCTCGCTAATAGGCGAGCCGATCCTGTCTGCCTGTAAAAGCGTCCTCACAAACGAACTAATCTCAGGGTTATTGATGCGGGTGGACATATTCTTTAACGCGTCACGCCGGGAACTGCCCATTTGTATTTCGTGGGCCATTATCTTCATTTCCTCAATAAGCGCGCAGGGCCTGAATTCCTGAATTACCCGGTTAACTGCCACCATAAAATCCAGGCCTGCCCCTACGCAGATATTCAAAAGGTCAATTACCAAAGGCAGGTCTCTCACAATCAAGGCGCGCCTTTTCTTAATCAGGTTATTCAGCCAGATGTCCGGTAAGATAAAACCAACGCCGGCGCAGATAACCAGTATCAGGAGTTCTGCGTGAACAGCAATAAAGGCGCCTAGCGGCACTGCCGCGGCCATGAACAATTTTAATATCATAAACTGGCTGGCGCTCATTATATTATTTGAGGAAGCTAAGCGTTTATGCAAATCGCTCGGGGACAAAGAGAGCATGGATTTGCCGAACAGGCGCTCGATAAGGCTGACTGGCCCGCTTAAAATATTTTTTAAATTAAATGCCTCCAGCCTTGAAGCCGCCGGCCCGGTAATTTCGGAAGGCAAATGCACCTCTTCCACCAGTTTACGGTTAGAAATATGATAGGCCACAAATCCAATACTGATAAACAACAATAAAATAATCAGCGCGAGTTCCATATTATATCTCCACCCGGCTTAACTTCCGGATCAAAACTATCCCGATTACTTCGGAAATCACCGACCAGGCAAGCAGCATCTGGCCGGTTTTATCTTTAAGCATGATGTCAAAATTACCCGGGTTAGTGAAATACATGAAAACCCCGAAGGCAATCGGCAAGAGGCCCATAATCGCCCCCTGCAGCCGCCCCTGCACAGTGAGTATCCTTACGCGGTCGTCTAATTTTCTTTTTTCCCTGATGGTATGCACTAAATTTCCGAAAATTTCAGTCAAGTCGCCTCCGGTTTCCCGGGAAATACTGATGGCAGTAGTTAATAATTCCAAATCATCTAAAGGTATTCTTTGCTTAAGATGCGCCAGGCAATCCTCTAAGCTTACGCCCATTTTATTTTCTTTGATCACCAGGGCAAACTCATCGCTGATGGGCGCGGGCATCTCTTCGGTAAGCACCTCAAATGCCTGAGGTAAACTCATCCCTGCCTTAAGCGAGCTGGAAAGAAGCATCAGCGCATCTACCAGCTGCTTGGCGAAATTATTCAGCCTTTTTCGGCCCATATTTTTAATCCATATCCGGGGCAATAATAAACCCAGGCCTGCGCCTGCTAAAACACCCAGTGGATTATGTAAGATCATAAATCCCAGCGTGCCCAGCACCAAAGGCGTAATCGTAAACACAGATAGTAAACGGCGCTTTTCAGTATAAATAAACATCTTATGCAGTTCTTTAGAGGCCTTTTCCATACGCTTACCCTGGAGCTGAGAATAACGGCCTAAAAGCAAGGGAATTAATTCATAGGCCAAACCAGCGATGGAGCCGAAAATAAGTAAGATAATTATTAGTCTCATTTTTACATTGGTGGTAATCCGCCGCCGCCTGATAGCTGCGGTTTTAGAAGGGTCCTGGACGTTTGCCTGCCAAAACCAAACACGTCCCCTGCTTCCTTCCAGCGTCCGCTTACAGCCCGTTTAACATAAACCTGCATTGCCAAAAGCCCGGCGATTACAATCGCAATCAGCAAACTATATTCTACCACGCTCATCCCTTTTTTTCTCATTTTATTTATTTCGGCAGCTCTTCCGGTTTACCGAATATGTTTAAATTCTTAGGCGTATAAAAATCTATCTTTGGAGGCGCGGTGGTGCCATCAGCCGCTACGGTCGGGCGCGTACTTTCATACTGCTTATGCCGTTGCACAATATTATTCCCGAACCAGACAAATATTTGCGTGGTTGCCACCAAAAAAAGAATCAGGCAAATGAAAGCAGTAGTAAATTCAAGCGCGACCTGGGCTTTTACTTGGTAATTTTCCATTCTGATACTCTATTCCTTTCAAAAGGAGAATTTATATTTTCCACCCCCGATCTACTCCTAATTTTATGAGTAATTGTCGTGGGATTTCCGGCTTCATCCTTAAAACTGTATGCGGCGGTACTTGCGCTTGTCCCGGGAGTTTCTTCTATGGTCAGCTTGCCGCTGCGCCTGATATTCTGCTCATCCTCCAATAATAGCCCTTGAATATTAGCGGGAGTTACGTCAGGAATACCATCATTATTAACGTCATTATTCAACTGCGTATAATTAGGATTGATCTCACCTGAATCCGGGCTTAATAAATTCAGGCGGGTAAGCAGATCTCCGTTAACAGCACTATCAGGGCCTACGCCAATAACCTGATATTTTACAAATGAGATCCCTCCCCATTTTAAATAAACTTCGCTGATTATTTCTTTTTGTTTGTCGGCATCAGCTGCTTCGGGATTTAATAAAATCATTGCTTGTTTAGGTGAATCTTCGGTGGGTTGATAACAACGCAGTTTATTCCAAGTCAGAAGCTGCGGGTCGGGGTTATTGGGAAACATTACATAAAATTGATTGGCAGGACTGGTAATAAAACCAAAACCCGCGGTCCTATATTCGTATTCTTTACCGTTAATCACATATTTCTTCCGGGGCAAAGTCGAATAATCGGTAAGGTCGGTATATTTATCCTGTAGAGTATTGCCCCAGATTACCTCAGCGCTGGCTTGCACCGGAACAACACTACCCGCGCCAAACATATCGCGCGGATCGGGTATATGCTTATCCTTAAGCAACACAACCGAAGCTGAGGCATCCGGCCGGGCAGGCCCATTGTATGCTTCAGATAACGCCGTGCGAAAAGCAGCCATCTGCATATCCTGCTGGTAATTATAGCGCACTCCGTAACTGATCAAAAAAGACAAAACCAACAAAAGAATCGAACCAAAAGTTGCCAATTCCGTTAAGGTCTGCGCTTTTTTATTAAAATAAGCCATCTTCAAATTCTCCTAATGTTTCTTTTCCGCTTTTCTGGGTAGTCTCATCAATACTTGCCTCTGTCTTCATTCCGTAGACAGGCAAACCATATTGATCAAGCAAAGGTTTGCCGTCCTTGTCCAAGGGAACTAAAGATTGTATTATCCCTGTGGTGGAAGTTGTTTCTGTGATAATTTTTGACTCCACATTCAACGGTGTATATTGTTCGCCTAACTCATCTCCTGCCTGCCTGAGTTTACCCTGCACTCCCCGCCTGAGGTAAAACTGCATCCCTAAAAGCGCTGCCACTACGCAGGCAACTACCATGGCGTATTCCAATGTCGATTGCGCGCTTGCCTTAGCTGAGCCATATTTTTTAATTTGCATTGTCATCATTATTTTATTATGGAGTGCCGCCGGGTTTACTTGCCTTACCCTTTTGCTTTTCCAACGCGCCGAATGTGCCTGCACCCTCTAATTTATAAGTTGCTTCCCAAGCGCCGGTAGTCTGAGCCGTGTCCTTATCTATAATCTTGGTTCTCATCGGATAGGCAACCGTTGCCGGACCGATGCTGGGAGACACAGAACTTATTGTTACTATCTCATGTTGCCCATAAATATTGCCGTCGCTACCGGTTACCCCCACAATTTCCTTAGTTACCGGATCAATTACATAACCGCTGTATGTCCTAAGTACTGTGAGCTTGCTATCTACGGTTGATACCGGAAAGCCATCCGGGTCAAATCCGGTAAAATCACCTGTGCGGGCGTCCTCTCCGCCGACAAGTATTCTGTCTTTAGGGTCAGTGGTAAAGGTATAGTAATAAACCTTACTGCCTTTTATTTCTGTTTGAATAAACCCCTTGATCTTATCTTTTTCCATTCTTTCTTTATACGCTGTCATTGCCGGATGCCAATCCGCTGGCGCTAAACTTTTCGGCCCGCTATACTTTGAAAGAGTATCCACGGTGATTTTTTTGTCTGACTTAAACACTAAAGGATTTTTAGGATCTTTATATTCGAATTTAACTAATCCGGACTCAACTACTCCTTGTTGAACATAGGCGGCTCCTTGAACCCCTGTCAAAGCTTTGCCATTTTTATCGTAGACCACCGGCAGAGGATTGCCGTCTATATCCAGACTAGTAAAATTACCCGTAGCAATATCTTCTATGCCAATGCCGCGGTCTTTCTTTATTTTCGTTGGATTATCGGGATCCTCGATATAAACATTATAATAAAAACTATTGCCTGCCCGCTCTCTTATAAAGAACTCTCCGGCTATCAATTTATCTTTGTATGCTATTGCCAGCGGATGCCACGCCCTGGTTGCTTCATCCACCTCGATTCTACCCTCTGTTTGCTCTCCGGCTAAGGTATCGGCAGAGGTTTTGACTATACCCTGTATGCCCCGCTTAATATAACTCTGCATACCTATCCCGGCTAAGGTAACCAGGACAATTACCAACACATACTCATTTATACTCTGGCCCATTCTGCGCATTTTCATTTTATTGCACACCCCTTTTGGCTGTGCCTTTGACGACTGTGCTATCCTCAAGAGAATCCCGGGTTGTTAGGCCTTCATATTTTACATCTTCATTAACTATTTTAGATTGCTTAACTGTAAATTCGTCCTGGACATAGTATGGCTCATATTGTTTGGGGCTTGCGGCCTGTTTAGCCGCGTGATCTACCAATTCCCGGTATCTTCCCTGTAAGCCCCTTTTTACATAAAGCTGCATGCCTAAAAGCGCGGCTAAAACTAATGCCAGACAAATGCTATATTCAGCCACGCTTTGTGCCCTGCTTATTCTCGATATTTTATTTACTATACAAATCCTCATCCTTACCCCAGGCCTCAATCTTTTCATCAGCCAGGCTTTCTTTCTTCTGCACGCGACCGGCACCGGAACCATCACCTAAGTCAATATACTTTTGAGTTGTAGCTCTGTTTTTAAGAGTCTGTTCTGTATAACTCTTACTGGTTGTTTGGAATTTTCCGGTATGTTTGGTAGGGTCATATTGCTCGCCAATATCATCGCTAGCTGACTTTAATCTTCCGGCATAACCATGCTTCATATAATGCTGCATCAGCAAAAGCCCGGCAATGATCACTGCGGTTATCAACGCATATTCTAATGTGCTCTGGCCCTTTTTGTTAAACATCTTTGTTCACCTCCTTAATCAGCGCTGGTTGTGCTCAGGACTGTCTCAACCCCGCCTGCATCAACCTTGGTTTCCTCTTTTACGTTACTACGAGTAATCGCACCGCGATTCCCCAGTGCCTCATCGGCAGTTCTCTCGCTTCTTACTTTTGTAACGGATTCCGCGTAATACGGCTCATATTGATTACCGGTAAAGTTTAAATTAACGCCACCCACATCTTGCGATGTACCGGTGTGTTTAACCGCTTCATGAATTCTACCCTGCAAACCCCTTTTAACGTAGGTCTGCATTCCTACTGCTGCGGCAATTATCAATGCGATAAGAATCGCATATTCCGCTGTATTCTGGCCCTTTTTGTTTAGCATCTTTGTTCACCTCCCCTAAATAAAATTATTTTGGTAATTGATCTGTAGCTTTATTAATAGTTTTAGCAGCATCGTCTAACCCCTTATTCACCGCGGGTTTAATTAAATTAGTCGCTGCTAGAGCAACCGCTATAACTATCACAGTTAGCACAATCACATACTCCAAAATACTCTGGCCCTTTTTCTTATACATCTTGCTCTCCTCCTTTTGATTACGGCGTATTTATCTGCTCTTCGATAATATTAAAATTTGCCTGCACCGAACGCTGCATATACATATTCATCGCGATAAATGCTGCCGCGACAATAGCAATTAATAATGCGTATTCGATTGTGCTTTGCGCCCTGTTTCTCATTTTACGATCTCCGCGACTGAACGATTAAAGGCATCATCGCAAGATTTTTTTATAGCATCAAAATGCGGCCCAAAAATTAAAACAGTCGCCACTACAACCGCCGTTAAGATTACGTATTCAAATATCGATTGCGCTTTACCAACAGAGAATTTTCTTGGCGCAAGATAGCTTCTATCGCCCTTTTTAAAAGCCATTATAAACACCCTAAAATAATTCGTCCAGCGTCTCTAACTATCGTCGAGAAACGCATTTTTATTTTACATTTAAAGATTACCACGCAGGATAGTGCTTGTCAAGTAGATATCCCTCATGAAAAGAAAGCGCTTCCAATGCCTTAAACTTGCAGAAATAAAGGGACCGTTTCTATTTTTTAAGAAAAAATAGAAACGGTCCCTAGATTCTTTGCACAGATTGGACATTTATTTATTCGATTTTAATGCTATTCCCTAATTTTGTTTGAGTAAGCTGGAGGGTGCCTGCCGGCAGTTCAATGGCTAAAGACGCGCCAAAATAAACCGGGCTAAAGCGAAAAGGCCTAAATACGGAAAGTAAGCCAATAACCTCGTTATTTTTATCCAGAAACAGCACGTCTATGGAAAAACGCATAAATAGGGTATGGATACTGGAGCAGGGCTTTAAAATCAAGGCTTCTCCTTTTTCCAGGGAGTTACGATTAAGTAGCCCCACCAGCCGCTTATAAAACGTATCCGCCACCCTTGCCCTATCCGCCAAAACCGTGTTACTGCTTAGATTAATAATTTTCATTTTCTAATTACCTTAATCTTATATTCCGGCTTATGATGTTCCATTAAGTTATGAACATCATATAATGAAATGCGTAAAAAAACAAATAAACACTCAAACAATCTATTGTGTATATTGTATTTTGACTGTCCAAATCTTCTTGGACGGTGATTAACTTTAACTTCTCCAATCTTATATCCCAATTTAAGCATTAGTAAAATAAAAAATCTATGCATTCCTTTAGATAAATAAACATTCTTTAAGGCCTCTTTTCTTAAGATTCTCAGGGAACAGCCAAAATCATGGATATCCTGCTTTACCATCAGCCGAAGAAAAAAAGAAGCAAGATGGGAAATAATTACTTTACTCCGGGGGTCTTTTCGGTTATACCTCCAGCCACAAACAGCATCATAACCATCTTTCAACTTATCCCATAGGCGGGGAATATCCTCAGGATCGTTCTGCAGGTCTGCGTCCATGGTAATGATAAACTCTCCTTGGGCAATATCAAACCCCGCTTGCATAGCCGTAGATTGCCCCCTATGTTTATCTAAGTCGACAATGATTAAATCCGCCGGGGTTAAGTTAATACTCCTTAGCCTATCCGGGCTTTTATCGGTTGAACCGTCATTTACAAAAATAATCTCATAGGATTGCCCTAATTTATCCATAACTTTCTTTAAAGAATAGTAGAGCGGGATGACTGTCTGTTCTTCATTGTAGGCCATAATAATAACCGAAAATTTAGGCACCTTAACCGTCCTTATTTAACTAAAAATATTTTTGATGATGTCACCGGTATATATCCCATTAGGAATAAGTTCACATTTTGCCAGGCAACCTGAGCACCTACGGATATCCTGCCGGTATTTTTCAATATTTTTATTCTTTAACCAGAATTTTTTAAAATTCAACTCTTCTAATAAATTTCCTACAATCGCAGGATTATACAAACACACCGGGACATCGCCATTCGGAAGTATACGTAAGTGGCTGCGCAAAGCAACGCATTTGGGTTGAGTATGGTTTTTCCTGCACGATAAATACTCATGTAATTTCTCAAGATAATAACTTGCAGTTATCTTTTCAGCAAAGTTATCCCATCCTGAGATGTCCTTCTTGAATGCATTAAACATCTCTATAATTTGCTGGTGAGAAAAACTCCCAAATACGCTTGTTTTACATTTTTCCTGATTTTCAGCAGAATAATTATCCGCTGCATAAAGCGGCGGGTGAGCATAGGCCAATACCGGATATAATTTTACATGGTATTTATTACAGATCTCTTGTAAACCGTTATAATCATCCCGGCATTCCGGCGAGACTATTGTTTGATTGACTCCCAGATAAAATCCGTACTTTTGTTTTAAGCCGGATAACTCGGCTAAGGTTAGCATCGCTTTAGCGTATGAATCATTAACTCCCCTTACCCGGTTGTGCTCTTCTCTCAACGCATCAATGGATATCTTGATATGGATGTTACGCGGATTCTTAACCTTTCTGATAAAAGACAGTATCTTTTCTGTCAGCGTGCCGTTGGTGGTAATATGGACTATTGGAGATTTTGCGTATTTATTTATAATACCTACGATCTCGGCAAGGTCATTTCTTAAAAATGGCTCTCCGCCGGTAATCCGCACAACATCCAGCGGCCTTAACCGGCTGAATATACTGTTGACTTCATCTAATGTCACCTCATAATTCTTTTTCTTTTTCCAGATGTTGCACATTAAACACTGCTGGTTACACCTCCAAGTAACAATAAAGGTAATATAGGACGGATAAGGAATAACACCTACCCGGTTTTTTAACAGAATAAAAAGGAATTTTAAGTAGTTCATTATTTAACTTGCGCTAACCATAAATATCGGATAAAATCAATTTTATTATGCGGCGCTTTTTACCTCTGTTTTGTTTCTGCGTTATCCTAATTGCCCTATTCTTTATAGTAAAATCTCCCGCTAAAGAAACCTTTGAATTTATCCCGAACGAAGGGAACGAATTGATGAAATCTTCCCTTTTTCTAAAAGGGTTTTCTCTTTATAAGGAAATCTGGAGCGACCAGCCCCCCTTATTAACGGTTATTCTTTCCTATTGGCTTAAACTATTCGGCCCGTCTGTCCCTGCCGGCCGTATCTTAATATTCGTTTTTTCAAGCCTGCTGCTCTGGGCGCTTTATCAAACCGTTAAAGGCCGGCAAGGAGGTTTTTGCGCGCTGATGGCAATTATATTTTTGGTTTTATCCGCTACTTACCTACGCCTGAGTATTTCGATTGCCAACGACCTGCCGGCTTTGAGTTTCGCCATGCTTTCAATTTATTTTATAAATCTTTATAATAAATTTTATTTAAAGTACTTTTTAGTATTATCGGGAATGATCATGGCTCTTTCTTTACAAATCAAATTAATTACAATTTTTCTTATACCACTCATTATATTAGAAATTATTCAAATTGAAAAAGTAAATTCAAAAAACAGAAATCATCCCTTTTTACCTGTTATCCTGTGGGCAGGGAGTTTCCTGATAATTTACTTTGCTATTATTATAACATTTTTCCATTTTAATTTTTATATGTTAATTCAGCAATTAATTAATCCCCATTATCTTGCAAGCAAAGGGGTAATCCCCGGGTACAGCCAGGATACGCTTCTGGCTGTTTGTAACAAGGTGCTCCTGCGGGACTGGGATATTTTTTTGCTTGCCCTGATGGGCATAATCTTTCTCGGCAGAGAAAAGAAATACCGGACTTTTTTCCCTATCTTGTGGCTAGCGATGGCTTTGGCTATCCTGCTTAATTATAAACCTGTTCGGCAATATTACTACCTTCTTCTTTCAATTCCGGCGAGTTGGCTGGCGGCAATTGGTTTTAAAGAATGCTTTCTTGCCGCAATGAGAAAGAAAAAATGGATCCGTTGGTTAATATTAAGCGCGATAATCCTGGTCTTATTGAGATTGCCTTTTAAATGTAGCGGCATACTCACGGACTTAAAAGATACTCCAAACACGGAAGAACACAAAGCAGTTGAATTATTGTCAGGTTACAGCCGGCGCGTGCGCTGGGTATTTACCGATATGCCGATATTTGCTATTTATGCCGGTATTCCGGTGCCGCCTGAACTGGCGGTTATATCCGCTAAAAGAATATTTACTAAAAACCTGCAGCCGGCTTATCTTCTAACTATATTAGAAAAGTACGCACCGGAAATTATACTCTTAGGTAGATTTCAGAATAAAAAAACTGAGGCGCAAAAAGAAAGTGAACTAAAAATAACGCCCTATCTGAATAAATATTACCTGAAAATCGCCCGCTATACACCCCAGGTCCTTCCTCCGCCATCCTATCTTATGCCTTCCTTTAAGGGAAAATCATCTTTTTTTAAATGGCTTAACAATTTTTTATGGCACCGCAAATTAGCCGTTATGCAGATGCTTAAGGTGCCTGAGCGCTCCGATACAGAAATAGACGTCTACCTAAGGAAAACCGTTACGCCTAATTTACCTTTCTCTCCCGGATAATCTCTTCAATTGCTCAAGGAACTCAGGATGAAGCTTTTCTCCTAACGCTTCTAATCTATGGACATCTTCCCAGCATTTATTGTATTCCTGCTTTAGAAAATATACGGAGGCCCGGTTATGATAAGCCCCAACTAATTTAGGATCCAACTCTATGGCCTTGGCGTAGTCAGAGATGGCTTGATCAAGATCGCCCTTTTTAGCATAGGCAAGGCCGCGCCGATAATATGCCTTTGTATAATTAGAATTAAGCTCTATAGCCTTGGTATAGTCAGAGATGGCTTGATCAAGATCACCATTTTCAACGTAGGCACGGCCCCGGTGATAATAAGCAGCGCCGTAGCGCGGCTTAATCTGAACGGCGGTATTGAATGCGCTAATTGCCTTGTCGTACATTTTACTTTTAAAATAGTCATTGCCTTTATCAAACATCTCCTTTTCCGGGTTTTGGGCATAGGCATTGGCGGTAATAAAAAGTAAAGCTGCAAAAATATTTATACTCACCTTGCGCAAATTATATCTTTTAAAGTTCATTCTACCCCTCCATTTAAAAAGGATTTTCTTTTTCTAAAACAGTTTCGGGATTTAACTAATTGATAGTAGATCTGATTTGGGATATTTGTCCTTAAATGCTCCCAATTACTCTGGCTGCGGTGTTGAGTCAACGACTTAAAAGCAATCTGATGAATTGTTTTATGTTCCGATGAGATATATTCTAAAGGATTAATTTTAAGTTGGCTATCTGCCGTATCCTCTTCATTACTTATCGAACGTTGATAAAACTTAAGCGGCTGCCAGGGCAGCAGGCCGTTCCTAATCATCGCAGGATAAGCTTCCGGGTCGCCGGCTAAATCAAACGCCTCTTTGGCCAGCATAACTAAAACCCGGTGCTGGCCAGATTCTTTGGGATTTGCGTCATTGTGCCTGGTAATAATTATCTGCGGCCTAATCAGGCGGATAAAGTAAACTAATTTTTCCAAGGTATCTTTTCTTCCCCATTTTTCAAGTGTTTCATCGACGGAAAGAGTGTAACCGAAATCTGCCTTGCCTAAATAATAAATCTTTTTTACCCCTAAAATAGAGGCGGCTCTTTCCATCTCTTTAGTGCGCAGGAACCCCAATTTTTCATGAAGAGCAGTGTTGATCTTATTCCTTCCTCCTTCTCCCCGGGTAGCCAAAAGCGCGTAAGTTTCGCAATTCAATTTCTTACGGAAATATACAAGCGCGTAGCCATCTTCGTCATCGGGATGCGCGGCCAGGCAAAGAACACGGGCCTTACTTTTACCGCCCTGAATTACGATTTGCTTTGTCCTTTCAAACTCTTTACCGATGACATAGGGGCTGCGGGTAAAAATCCCATATTGGCTGACTCTGCCGCCTTCGTGCTGGCCGACTATAAACATGGGTATCTTGGCCCCCATTTGCGCTTCTTTTATAATCTTTAGGTTATCGTGAAGATAATACATTCCTCCTAGATTATATTTTTTAAATATGCCGGTATCTTTATTGCAATCAAAGATAAGCTTCTGGCAAATCTTTTCTTCAATGGGCATATCTTTTAAGAGATGTTCCAGGGGGATGGCAAAAATTTTCTCTTTTTCTTTGAGTATCCGCGAAACCGACGCATCAATATCTTTTTCATTAAGGAGGCCCTTTCCTACCGCCTCTTTTACGGTATTGATTATACAAGCGGCAGTTCCTTCTACTTTATCCTCAGCCGGATAAACTATCGCCATATCTGCGCCTGCCTGGAAAGCCTCAAGCACGATTTCGCCGCTATACGGTTCATTAATTCCCTGCTTAAGAGCGTATTCTTTCATTGCCCGCATAGCCAGTAATTCATCTGCCACGATTATACCCTTAAACTTTAATGCCTTACGCAAGAGCTCGGTTTGAATCTTATAAGATAAAGACGCGGGCTTATCGTCCAAGGCAGAATAAATCGCATGATCAACCATTATCCAGCTATCGGGGTATTTTTTAATAATTTCCCTGAAGGGAACCAGGTCTTTGTTATAGAGTTCTCTTTCAGAAATATTCACCTCAGGCAGGGTAAGATGCGTATCAGCATAAACTGCGCCCAGGCCGGGGAAATGCTTGATTACAGGTATGATCTTACCTTTAAGCATCCCTCTAACCGCCGCAGAAGCCAGCTCAGTAACAATTTGCGGGTCATCTGAATACATCCGTTGTTTTTTTACTAAAGGATGGGTTAGGTCTTCAATATTATCCGCTACATCAACCACCGGAGCAAAATTTACATTATAGCCGTTAGTGCGCATATATTCGGCTATATTTAACCACTCATCCTCAATCTGCCCAAGATACGCCTCTTTATCCGCCGGAATATTCCAGAATAGCTCTTTATCTTTAATAAAAGTTTCAAAAAGGTCCTTTTCTTTTTTTACGTCCAATTGCGTGGCATAAGAATTCAAAATTCTATTTTTAAGTTCTTTAAAATAGGCAATATCTTCGTTGAACGCGGGCCGTTGAGAAAAAAGAAAGGGTCCTTTTAATGCGGGATTATGGATTAGATAATAAGATACCGCAGCCTCGGGGTTTAATTTCTTCAAAGCGAGATTTAAAAAAAAGGCGGTTGCCTGATGGTCCGCGTGAGTATCTGAAGGATGGGGCGCGTATATCCTTTGAGGATTATATTCCTTAATTATGCCTTCTATGTCCGAAAGCAGGTTTTCCCGGCTGTACCCCTTCTTTGCCCGCTTATAGGTTATCCTATAAGGAGAAGAGCTTGCTCCGGTTGTAGGAGATTTATAATTTTGGTTGTATTCTTTTTTCCAGAGATAAGAAAGCCCCTGGTCCGGATAACTTAAAAAAATTATGTACTTTGCCTCCAGGCGCATTTTTTTGGCTGCTTGCAATGCCTCTCTTTGGCGTTCTTTTCCAAAGGTGATATAATCCTTTGGGCTAAGTTCCTCCGGTTTCTTTTTAAACCAAACAGCCGCCGCCTGAGAAGATGCATCACCGTTGGTCAAAAAAACTATTTTTACTTTTTTATTTTCCTGGAGTGCCTTAAGAATGGTCCCGCCGCAGGCAAGGGTTTCATCGTCGGGATGGGGAGAGAAAACGAGGATATCAACCGCGGATTCTGCCTGCGTTAAATTGACGTTGAAGATAAAAAAAAATATAAAAAAATGAGAAAAATATATTTTTTGTTAATCACATTTGGTCTCGGCTATATAAATATCGCTCTTTTCCGGGCCGTAATGCGCTGTGCTACAACTGGTAATGGCATCAGTTAAAATCGCATTAACAGAACTCTGGGTTGAATCTATCTTAGCGTTATCCTGAGCATCCCTCACTATATTCTCTAATTGCTCAAGGGAAAATTCAGCAGCAGCGGGCGCTTTTCTGCGCTTTAACTTCCACCCTCCCTCAGCCGTTTTCCCTACACCCGTCGGCTGATCCTGGTCGTAACGCCAGACTATTATTTTAAAATCTCCTGCGCCACTTTCTAGCTTCCAGCGCTTTTGTAACCCTAACCACTCTACAGTTTCGCTAATATAAGGAAGCTTTTCTGGATAACCTTCTATCGCCACCTGCACAAAGTGGGAGAATTGTTGCCCCCCATCTACCTTAGGCTTATCCTTCCAGGCATAAACAATTTCGTTTCTTATTTTAGAAGCACATGGTAATCCTGGCAAACACGTCGGAGTAACATGTTGTATATACGCATCTACATACTCCTCGATACTCTTTTTTATATTACCGATATCGTAATTCAAGGCTCGTAGAATTTTCAGCGCTTGCTCAACTTCGGTAGGGCCGGAGGTATTATCGTGTGCCAACTGGCCTTGAAAAAGGCGCGCATCATCGCCGCAGTCAAATGAATGAACACTACATCCGCAGTTACTATGGCAACTGGCTTGATCTTTATGGCTTGCGCACCAACCGGGTTGAATTCCATACAAATCTCCGTCGCTACATACGGGCGGATTCTCACAACAGGTATAATATGTTCCTTCCCAGGCACAGGGTGATTTTTCTGACGACGGATAACAACAGGTATTACAACAACAATCGGAGCAATCGCTGCCGCAACAGTGACAATCGCATTCAGGAGTACTACAACCGTATTGCGTATAACAAGTACTACTAACTGAAACGCCCCTGCCCCAGGTGCATTCTCCGTGTTTACTTTTTATATCCGGGACAACAGTGGTATTATTTAAAGCTTCTAACTCCGTAATCCAAGTATTAATATTATTTTGGTCGCGGGTTAAGCGCTCATAAGCGTCGTCTTCTAAATCCCCGTCTATACTGCTTTTATCCAGATTATGCTGATTAGAATCGTAAAAAAAGGGAAGCCATTGTGTTGTGTTGTTTAATGCTGCAGTCATAGGCATATCCACAAACTCTTTGCTTCTGAATAAAAACATCCTCAGGTCTTCAATTAACTTATTCACATCGCTACAGGTTACCGTTGCTGTGGTACAGGGATCTGACGAACTACAAAAGCTTAAAGAAGGATACGCGCATTTTAACCGTTGCAACAAACTGATCAGCTTATCTGTTAAAAATCCGCCGGTAACCTGGCTTGGCCCCTCTGGCTGAGTTGCGTCTATTTTCATTATTGCTATTTGTTTACTCGTAACATTTTTAACCCAAGCCGGGCAAGAAGCGCTGGAAGTACAGGTAATTTCGTAATTAGCCGAATCTTCCTCCAATCCCGGTTCAATAAAATAAGAAAACTTGTTAATCTTCCATTTTTCACTATCCCATCCGTCTTCAACGTCGATAGCAATGAACCTTTTGAGCCCGCTTTTAAATGTATCCAGGGCCTGTTTTAAATCGTCATCACTCACCAACGGTAGCCGTAAGGCATAATACCAAGCAGCGAATCTGCCTACTTTATTTGCATTGCGCATTTCAGGGATAGCGCTTAAATCATAATCTTTGCCGGTTGCCTCGTCGCGAAAAATGCTTACTCCCACTCTTTTCAACTCAACATCGTCGCTCTGTGTAGAAAGCAATGCCCCAAACAGAGCACTCTCTCTTAAGGCATCGTGTGTAGTCATCTCTTTATTAAATCTATCGGTTATACCTCCAAGCATAGATGTGGACATTGACATCGAAACTAACAAGCCCAATCCGGTAAGAAGAACTACCGGGCTTATTAAAATCCCTCCTACAATGGAGCCGACTAAAACTAACACCAACGCCAGCCAACCATAACCAGTTTTCTCTGTTTGCCCACCTAACACCTCATCCTTATAATAATGGCTCATGCTGCCCAACTGCGAGGCTAAACTCAAAGCGACCTTATCTGCTGCTTGCGAGGTTGAGGTTTTAATCTGGATCACTTTGCTGATATTTATAAATACGGCGGTAAATAAAATTATCACCGCGATGACAAAGGTGATAATCACGGCGATCTGGCTGCGGCGGTTTAGCGGTAGGTTTTTGCGGAAGAAATTCATTACTCTTTCTTTGTTCCTGTGGTTTTAAACTCTCCCTGAATTTTTCCCTGGCTGTCAATACCGGACTGCTTAAAAACAAACAGGTCATTTAATCCGATATGCATCTCATCAACCATGCCGGTAATTTCCGTGATCTGGGTGATCTTTCTTGAGCCGTCGGAAAAACGGGCAGTATGCACAATCATATCAATGCTGGAGGCAATCATCTCGCGGATTGCCCGCAGGGGAATCTCGATACCGCTCATCAGGATCAGGGAATCCAGGCGCGCTAAAACATCCTGCGTGGAGTTGGCATGAATGGTAGTCATCGAGCCGTCGTGGCCGGTATTCATTGCCTGAAGCATATCCATAGTTTCCTCGCCCCGGCATTCTCCGATAATAATCCGGTCCGGCCGCATGCGCAGGGAATTACGGAATAAATCACGCACGAAAATCGCCCCTTTTCCCTCAATATTCGGGGGCCGTGACTCCAAGCGTATCCAGTGTTGATGGTCGAGCTTTAATTCCGCCGCGTCTTCAATAGTAATTACCCGTTCTCCTTCAGGAACAAACTCCGAGAGCACGTTCAAAACCGTGGTTTTTCCCGAGCCGGTGCCTCCGGAAACGATGATGTTTTTACGCGCTAAAACGCAGGCCTTGAGAAACTCCCCCATAATCTTATTTAAGGCGCCCAGCCGCTCTAAATCATTAACTTTCAGCCGCTCCTGGCTGAATTTTCTAATCGTCAACGTCGGGCCGGTAAGGGAAAGCGGAGGAATAATCGCGTTGACCCGTGAGCCGTCGGAAAGCCGGCCGTCAACCATCGGCACCGACTCATCTACTCTCCGGCCTAAGGGCGCGATAATCCGCTCGATTATCTGGCGCACCTGTTCATTAGATACAAAACGCTTAGGAACTAACTCGAGCTTACCATGTTTTTCGATGTAGATCTGGCTCTTATTGTTCACTAAAATATCGGTAATTTCGGGGTCACTAATCAAATCTTCTAAAGGGCCCAAGCCCAAAATCTCGTCACTGATCTCCTTGATCAGCCGCTCCCGATCCTGGCGCGAAGAAATAAGCGCCCCTGCTTCATCCATGAGCGCGGTATTGATCGCTTTCATTGTCTTCCGGCGCAACTCCGCGATTTTTGCCATATCCCCGGCTACATGGTCGAGGCGCCGTAAATCCAATTCCTGAATAACGCGCTTATGCACCCGTTGTTTTAAATCGTCTATTTTCTCTTCGCCGGTGAGTTTTCTCTCTGTGGGCTTGCGGCCGCCTAAAGAAAGTGACTCCAGAGAGGAAGTATCCTCTTCTAAAAATTCTCTTTTTTTTTCCGTAATCGGAACAGCTGCTTCTAATTTTTTATGGGAGATAAAAAAATCGGGGTGAGTGAGTAAATCCTCGGCTAATTTATTCAGCACAATACTTACGCGCGAACGCGGGCTATCCAGCACCACGGGTATCCCGCGGTTCAAGGCAGAACCAACAGCCTTGCCCTCCGACGGGATGCGGCTGATTATATCGCAGGGCAAAGCCGCCCTTACTTCCTGCCAGGATACCGCTCCTGTGCTTTCCGCGCGGTTTAAAACCACGCGCATCATCTTGGCGGGAAAATACAGTGACTGCAGCATTTTAATGTCTTCTTTCGCCTGATAAACCGAAAGGACATCGGGGTTAATCGCCAATAAAATCAAATTTGTCTGCTCCAGAATCGCGATCAACGCTTTGTTAAATGTCCTGCCGCTGTCGCAAACAATAAATTCGTATTCTTTGCTCAAATCATTCAGAACACAAGAAATAAACTTTTCATCAACATAGGGCCTTTCTTCGGCAGTTAATATCAAAGGCAACAGGTCCATATTCGCGGCGGGATAATGAAGAATATATTCGCCAATCTGTGAAGGGGAATAATTGCCTTTCTGCCAGTCGGGAATAAGGTCGGCCAAGGGCTTTTTCGGCTTTAAATTCAAAAGCATCGCCATATTGCCCGGCAGCTGCAAATCCGTATCAAAGAGCAAAACCTTTTTACCTTTAGTTAATTTCTGGGCTAAGGCAACCGCAAGGTTGGTGACAATAAACGTCCTTCCTACGCCGCCTTTAGTGCTAAAGATAGAAATAACCTGGGCCATATTATTCTAGTTTATAGACAATGGGGATAACTATGCGGAGTTCTTTTTGATTGAGCTCCGCAGGGAACGGGGGATAAGGAGATATCTTTTTAACCATACTCACTGCGTCCTCATCAAATATGCTGTATCCCGATGATTGTTTGACCTTCACCTCTAAGAGCGCGCCCGTAGAATTAAGCCGTAAATCTAATCTTACCAAACCTTGCATTTGGCCTTGTTTAGCTGCCCAAGGATAAACTAAATTATCCTGTATACGCTTGGTAATTCTACCCATATATTCAGACATCGCCTGACTGGTTAATTCGGCAGGAGAGATCACTTTGGTTTCATCAGGCATAGGCGTTTCAATTTTAGCGCTTTCTCTGATTAGAGGTACCTTGGCTGCTGCTACTGGGATTGCTGCTACTGGAAGAGGCAATTGTGTTTTCACTACTTCTTTAACAAGCGCGGGTTCTTTTATAATTGTGGGAGTAAGCGTAATCACCAACTCTGTATCGCCTCTCTCTCCCGTACCGCCTCCGGCTGTAGTTGTTTTTTTCCTGAAAAATACACCCAACACCGGTATATCCCCCAAGAAAGGAGTTTTGCGGATATCTTCCTCGGACTTTTGCTTGATCAGCCCGCCGATAGCCATCATCTGGCCGTCATTAAGAAAAAGCTGCGTGGATGCGTTGCGCTTGCTTAAAGGATAGGCCTTGGCCGTAGTAGTCGTAGTCGAGCCGCCCGTTGAACCAATGGTATCCGCTACGCCCACATCGCTGACTTCTACACTCAATGCCAACTTAATCTGCTTATCTTCGGTTATCGTGGGTTTTATCTTTAACTTAATACCGTATTCTTTATATTCTATATTTGTGCCGCTGGCTCCGGTAGAAGCCGCGATACTGGTATTAAATATCGGTTTTTCTCCGCCGACTAACAACTCCGCTTCCTTGCCGCTCTGGCAGGCAAGCCGGGGTTGAGAAAGGATGCGCGCCTTTCCTTCTTGAACCAAGGCGTCTAATTTAAAGGTAAACGGATCGGCGCCGGCAGAAGTACCCCGCTCTAAATTTAAAACTTTAAATAAAGTCGAAAATTTCGTGCCCGCGGCGGCAATACCGGGAGAGCCTACTTCCATAAGGTTTAGAGCTCCCGGAAAGGTAAATCCCAACGCCTTAGAAGCATCTTTATTTAATTCCAGAACTTGCACATTAATCTCGACCACTGCCCTTTCTTCCATTAATTGGATAAGATTGGTGGTTTTCCCTTTAAGTGAACTTAAGGCAACATCAATACGCTCTAAATCCGAAGGCGTCTTTACGCTTCCTAAAAGTAAAACTTTGCCTTCACTATCCGACGGCCGCGTAAAAACCTTGGGAAAATTCAATTCCTTTAAAAGGGCGTCTATTCTTTTTTTAATCAAATTCATATCTTCCTGAAAAACCTCTACCTGTAATGTGTGCTGGCCCGCTGCATCCCACCAGACCAAATTGGTTGCGCCCGGGCTTTTGGCCACCAAAATCATATCAGCCTTGCTTACCGCGGTGACATCAAGGATATTCGGGTTATTAATTACTATTTTGGTTGGGGTATTTACCGGAAAAACTTTGATTTCTGTAACGTATAAAGTTATAAGTTTTAGCTCTTCAGCATAGGCTCCCGCCGCGGATAAAATAAAAAACAGTAAAAATGTAAATTTAAGCATGGCCTTCATTTTTCTTTGTTTGCTGCTGATAGGGGAACAATTTCTTTTTGCAAGCCGCGATAGATCTCCACTACCGGCTGGCCTTCCAAGCCTATTTTCTCACCCTGGCTGGTGGATAAATAATTCAACAAGGTATCCCAGTCAACCGGTGCAACCGGGTCAACCCCGGTATCCTGCGAGGAACGCAGGGCTAATTTGATCTTGCCGTGTTCCTGAACAAAAGAAAGCAATACCGCTTCCTGGGGCGTAAGCGCAAAAGTAACGGGTTGCGCCGCGGCAGAGCCTTCTTTTGTTTTATATTTTGAAGCAACCATTTCATTTTCCATGGCTAATACTTGAATGCCTTGAAAAAGTGAGATTAAACGCGGGGCGGAACTTTCCGTTGCTTGCGGAGCGGCCTTCTTAGGTAAAGCAATAAGCGCGAATATATCCACGTAATCGCCGGGTTTTAGCAAACTGGCGATACCGGAAAGGCTCTCCGCTGAAACCGTTATCGCCCTTTTGCCTTCGGGCGTAATTTCCGAAAGAGTCTTGCCGATATTTCCGGGAGGAAGAAGTTTACTGCTGAGTATCTGCTCTTCGGCGGCAATCGGGCCGGAGGCAATCTGGCCCATAACCTGCTCAAAAGAGGTAACTGCGCCGGGCTGGATATATTCCACCGGCACCTGTTTAAATGTAATGTCTTCGGCAGTAATCGGAGTTTGCGCCGGGATATCTTTTTTCGCCACCATCACCACTCCCATGGTTACTTTCGGTTTGGCAGCCAGGGCCTTTTGTTCCTCCTGTTTCATCCTCTCCCAGATTTCAACTTCTCTTTTTCCAAGATAGAGGTTTAACAATATTATCGCCGCAATCCCGCAGACAACCGCGATAATCAGAGGGAATTTTCTTCTTAATTCTATTTTCATTATTTTATCAAATCCTGGTATAGGACTACTTTGGTTTTCTTTAACAAGCCGGTGGTTATCTCTTTTAATTTTTGCTGCTGTTTAAGAAACAGAACACTTCTTTTAATCTCATCCCATAACTCTGATAAAACCCTTACCTGGCCCCCTTTTATCGCTTCTACCTTTATTATATAGTAACCGTTCTTTTCTTTAAAGACGGTGCTGAGTTGGCCGGCTTCTAATAAACGTGAAAAAGCTATTTCGTCAAAACGGCTGTAATCCGCGCCGCGCTTGCCCTTTTTGATAAAACCTAAATCCCCTCCGTTTGCGGCGCTTTGCGCTTTTGAACGCTGCGTCGCCAAGGCGGCGAAATCCGCGCCTTTGAGCAGTTCGATAAGCACATCTTTTGCTTCCGCCTCGCTATCCAAAACAATCTCCCGGATTTTTCTTTCCTCTTCCTGACGGTACTGATCTTTAAAAGTATTGTAAAATTCTTCAATTTCCGAGGAAGTAACCGTTATGTTGTCTATTTCGTCATGGAGAATCTGGCTGGCTAAAACATTAATCTCCAGGTTCCTCAAGAGTTCCTGGGGTTTCGGCTGCTTATCCAGGCCCCTGGCTTTTGCCTCTAAATACAAAAGGTAACGCCGGACTAACTCTTCGTTTAAGTAAGCAATTTTTTGCTCGCGGGTATTGATTTTGGCTTCGGGGTTATCCGTGGATTCATTATAACTGCGGATTTCCTGCTCTAGCTGCTCTAAAGTAATGGGCAGGTCATTGACGTAAGCAACCACCGTGCCCTGCGGCTGCCAGGATTTAGCTTTGGAAGAAATTTTTAACTTTTTATCAACCTGCTCGCACCCGGATAAGCATAAAAATAAAAACAATAACACACAAGCAAGGGGAACCGACGGGTTTTTACGTCTCATCTGCACTACTCCTTCGTAAAAGTTATTTCTTGCTCGATAACCTATAATTTATACATTATCAAATAAAGCGGTTCAAGTCAATATAATTTAATAAATAATTAAAATTATTTGGGAGCGCTTTCAAACCAAAGTATCTCTCCATCAGCTGTATTTAACTGCCGCTCATTCAACCGGCAGTTAAGATATTCTAAATCTTTCAGGAATTGATAATCCCAACTGACCAGCATTCTGACTTTGACTTTATTTTGCCCGGAAATAAGTTTTACCGGAAGATTATAAAAACATTCACTGGTAAAGCTTAAGTCTTTTTCGGTATATTCTACCGGTAAAAAATGCCAACGCAAATAAAGATCCAGCATTTTGATATAATTCCTGAAGATATCCGCCAAGCCTAGATCCAATTCTTTCGCGTCTATCTTGAATCTATCCCGGGAAAGGAACTTTTGTTCGTCGCCGGCATAAGAAAAAAGTTCGATTTTACGGCTGAAATCATGAAAGGCCTCCTCAAAATTAGGCCAATGGCTTAAATAAGTTGAGGCTAACTCTTCCAAGCTCATTGCCTGAGCATCGGTGTTCAAAACAACCAAACGAATTTTTTCCTGCAGGTTAGTCTTTATCGCGCAGCCCTTTAAAGAAAGCCTCTGATTCAAAGATACCAGCAACAGATCGATCTCGATCTCTCCTAAATATAGGTCCTGATCTATTCCGGCAACGTGTTTTAGAGAAAACTCTCCAATTCTCTTTACTTTCCGGCCGGAGGTAAATTGCCAGGGCCAAAGCCCAAAAACTAAAATACATCTATGCTCAGGATTTAAAGGTATCTGCTCCAACTCTTCTAATTGATTTCCAAATAAAGTTAAATTTTCCGGATAATTATCTTTTGAACCGATATTCAAAAGCAGGTTAAAAAAATCTTTGGGAAAGATATCGTAACCAAAAGGAGAAAATAGAACTAAAGGTTGGCCCTGAAGAAAATGTTTATTTAACTTATTTTTCAGGTCATAAACGGTGTTAGAAAAATCAAAGGGGAAACGGGTAGCCGGCCAACTCGAATGCAGCTGGCCGTCCAAATGGATAACACTTCTGTCGATAAAATGGACTTTTACTCCTTTGGCCTCGACAAAAACATTGGAGATAATCCCGGCAATTTCTGACTTTATATTATTAATCTGCTGGACCTGCGCGTAATAACTGTCCAGTTTTTCTAAAGAATACTGCCTGCCAATCAAATCCCCAAGCGGCGGGAGATTGCCTTTGCCAAATAAAGGCCTAAAAATCAACGCTTCCACAAGCTGTAGGGAATCTTCGGATTGGCTGCCCAACCCTTTACAGATAGCCGCATTGATTTGTTTGCTGCCACCGATCATCTGATCCAATATTTTCAGTAATATCGCGCCTGAACAAACCCTGTCTTCCGGCAGAGAACTAATGCTATCCGGCTCTTTTCTTGACGAGGCCGGCCCTTCCTTTTCTTTCTCTTGTTTAGCCTTTAGCTCTGATTCAGCAATCCTGGCCCATCTCTCTCTTTCAATTTTTAATTCTGCTTCCAGTGTAGCTTTTTCTCCTTCCATCTTACGGGACTCTTCTTCACGCTTTCTTTTTTCTTCGGCTGCTTCCTGAGCAATTCTTTCTGACTCAAACTTCTTTGCTGCTTCCTCAGCCTTGATCCTGGCTGCTTCCAGCGCAGCTTTTTCTTCTTCCAGTTTACGGGACTCTTCTTTACGGGCCTCTTCTTCTAAACGCTTATTCTCCACTACTCGTTCCTGAATGATTTTTTCCAACTCAGACTGCCTGGCTGCTTCCTCAGCTTTGATCTTGGCTGCTTCCAGTGCAGCTTTTTCTTCTTCCAGTTTACGAGCACCTTCTTCTAAACGCTTACTCTCCACTGCCTGTTCCTGAGCGATTCTTTCCGACTCAGAGTTCCTGACTGCTTCCTCAGCCTTGATCCTGGCTGCTTCCAGCGCAGCTTTTTCTTCTTCCATCTTTCTTTTTTCTTCGGCTGCCTGATAAGCCTCTTCTAGAGCGCGTTTGTTAGCCTCAATCTCGGCCTTGAGTCTTTGTTTTTCAGAGCTCAGTTTTTCCTCTATCCTAATACGTTCCTCTTCCTGTAATTTTATAGCCCATTCTTCTGCTTCTGTAATCCGTTTTTCCTCTAAACTAATTTCTTCTTTTTTCTCTTCCTTAATAATTCCCTCTTTAACTGTTTTTTCGGTTATCTCCGGTTCTATTCTTGGTGGCTCGGTAACCAGCATGATAGCTCTGGTCCCTTCAATGACCGGTAAAGCAGGCAGATTAAACTTTTTTCTCTTTTGTTTCCGCCTTCTACCAATAGGCATACTTAAATTGTTTTCTTTAAAAATAGCATTAATACTGGATTTTGAAACCTTGATATGAAACTGCTCAAGAATTAACGCAGTTAAATAGCGGCAACTTAACGCGGGGTTATTCTGTTTATTTTGAATAATAGAGCTTAAAACTTCAGGTTTAAGCTTATGTACTACTCCCATATATCCTCCAGATTGGACATTATCAACTAATATAACGCTTATTTATGAAGTTGTCAAAGAAAGTTTTAACCTAAAAACTTTCTTTGATCCTGAGGCTAACCGCCGAAGGAGCTAATATAATTTCCTATGCTATCAAGTCAGATTGGACGCCTACGTTGTCAAGAACTCTGCCGACTTTCAGTAGGGGAGGTTTAAACCTCCCCTACTGTAATTGATAAAAGTCTACAGGGTTTATTATTGCTAAACAGGGACAGTGGCCATTATCTAAAGAATGTTCACTGTCCCTGTTTCCTAAATACTATTAGCCCCAACCGGATTTGAACCGGTGTTTACAGCCTGAGAAGCTGACGTCCTAGACCAGGCTAGACGATGGGGCCAAAAAATTATTTAATATTCAACATACTGGCCTGATCATAGACCAGGCTTCCCGTTTCTCTAGATTTTGTATTTTGGAAACGGGATCCCGCCTTGAC
>JAHIKK010000021.1 GCA_018897555.1 Candidatus Omnitrophota bacterium | reverse complement strand
GGCCAATGTAAAGAGGCTATTGCCGCTCTCATCATCATTGACTCTACCTGCCTCTTATCAAAGAACAAAACTATCGCTGAAACCTTAAAAATCAAATCCCAGAGGCTTATCCAACGCCTTGAAAATTAACAAAGTCCTGTTTTCCTTCATTATGCTCTCTGAAGCGTTTCCGTAAATCACTAGTTGTGCCAGTGTAAAACTTATTGTCCTTTTTGCTCTTGATTACGTAGGTATATACCATGAGCCGTAATCTCTAACGGGGTTTACCCCTTATAATAATTCAGCGGCACATTCTGTACAACAAAACGGCCTGCTTCAATAATACAGTCATAAATGACCTTGCCCATAGGAGTTCCCGCATAATCGCTCAAACCGGCTCTATAGGCTTTGTCCTGAGGAAATTTTATTTTTTTCCCGGGATTCTCCACCACCTGGCTTTGAATATCCCGGCTGCCAATTACCTCTGCGCTAGCCCGGTCAATAATCCGCAAACTTAATTGCATATTTGCTTTGTTTAAAACTTCACCTAACAAACCGCCCATAAAACTACTGGCACTGCTTCCGCCGCCGCCCAAACCGGATTTTCCTCCTGAGTTCTCCGGAATAAACTCAACAATCTCAGCGCTAATAATAAGATCCGCATCTTGCGGGGCAACAATCAGGAAACGTTTGGTACCGTTTAAAATATTAATGAAATATTCTTTCAGGGCCAGGCTGACCTGCGCGCTAAGCCCGGAGGTTTTTAATTCAAAATCGTTGACGGCGATTTTAGCCTGCGGCCCCTGATAAAGGCTCAACAGTTCCCCGGCGGAAGTTTTATCCAACATGGAATGCGGTTTTGTCGAAAAACACCCGCTCAAGAAGAAAAGGATTCCCGCGCAACTTAACAGCATAAAGCTTTTTTTCATACTCATTTTTTAATATATTACCGATTAACCAGGCTGTCAAGCAAAGTTTCAACCTGGAAACTTTGCTTAAGCCGCTTTAAGCAGCTCTAGCAGGCGGCTAATCGCAGAAATAATCCTAAATGGCTGTTCTCTTTTAATATCCGGTTTACTGCTTGAGCCGCTGGTTACAATTACGGTATTAATCTTTGCGCGCCTTCCGGCTTGGGCATCAATAACCATATCCCCGACATAAAAGGCTTGCGATTTCTTAAAACCAAACCGCTTAACTATTTTATTTAACATCTCCGGATGAGGTTTGCCATGCTTGGATTGATCCGCGCAAAGCACATAGTCAAAAAAAACGCCGATATCCAAATGCCTTAATAAAATATGAGAAAACTTGCTTGGCCGATTACTCGCTACGGCTAATTTATAACCTTTTAACTTAAGGCTCCGTAGAAGGCGCCTGACAAAAGGATAAAGATGCGCGTGTTTAAGCAGGCTATGTTTATGGTGATTACGATATAGACTTAACGCGTGTTTTAGGCCTCCTTTAGGCACATAGGGCTTAAGCAGATTTATATCTCCCCATCCTACCAAACTCCGGATTAAACCTGCGCTTTGCGTTTTTAGGCCTAATCTGCGCATTACATAATTGAAGCTGTCACTTATCGCCGTATAGGCATCTATTAAGGTACCGTCCAAATCGAAAATAATTAATTTTATATTTTCCATAATAAAGTTTAGGCAGGGTTTTAAGGCCCTGCCTATTAAATGAAGGAGTTAATGCGTGAATTTTAATACCTTGACCTTGCAGCTTTTATCTAACGCAGTCCTTACCGAGTGAAACGAGCAAGAATAATTACTGGGCTTGTTCCTGAACAGCCGATACTGGTTCTGATGCTACCGGTACTGGGGCTGACTCTATCGACGCTGGTGCCGTATTTGCCGCGATAGATGAATCCACAGGTGTTTCTGATGGAGTTGTCGGCTGCGCTAAATCCGGAGCAGGAGCAGAAGACGCGGCATCCGGTTTCTCAAAACTAATATTCTTAGCAATATTTTTATTATCCGCTCCTAGCATATAATCAATACTTAAAGTATCTTTTAATTTCAACTCATTAAAATCTTTAATATTTTCTAAGACTGTTTTTTCATCAACAACCAAAACCAGTTCCTTCTCTTGATCCGTTTCATAATCAAGATGTTTTAAAGTAATGGTTTTAGCCTGATTGTCTAAATTCGTTACCTCTCCCCAGGCCCACTGCATATCGTTCTCTTTTGGTGAAGCAGCCTGTTGATTAGAAGTAATCACCACGGAATCTGTGGGTGCAACCGCCGCCTCTTCGGCAAGGACAATTTGCGCAGTAACCATCATTCCAATAGCAAACCCGGATAAAACAACAGCTTTCTTCAAATTCATCTTACGCCTCCTTTAAGGTTGCTTTTAAATTATCACAAGTTTTCTTACTTGTCAAGTTATCTATAAAACGGCAGAAAAACAAGCGCTGCCATGACCACCAAGGTAGTAACTAAGCCCACAGTCAAGCCCACCCAGAACCAATCCAGGAAGCTTATCTTCAGGCGCTTTTCCTTCTCTAAAATCCCGATAGCCACAATATTAGCGGTAGAGCCGATCAGGGTGATATTTCCGCCCAGACAGCCGCCAAAAAGCAAAGCCCACCACAACGGCTGTAAATTAATATTTAAATTTCCAAAGCCCTGAACTACAGGAATAAAAGCCGCCACCAGCACGACATTATCCAAAACACTGGAACCTATCGCGCTTATCCATAATATAGCGCAGGTCAAAAAATTAAGGTTGCTTCCGGTTGCCGCTAACATCTGCTTGGCAATAAAAACAGTTGCTCCGGTATATTTTAACGTCCCGGCTTGCACAAACAAGAGCAGAAAAAAAAGCAGGGTCCACCACTCAACATCTTTTTCAATAAATTTTCTGGCCTTTTCATGCTTCCAAATCATTACCAGGCCGCTGGCCACCAGCGGAACAACCAATAAAACAGTATTTGGCGGTAATCCCCAAGCTATTTCCATACGGTGATGCAAAGAGATAAAAATAAGCATCAGGCCGAATATTCCCAAGCTTATTTTAAGGTTTTTTCCCGGCGGTACGGAGATTAACCTGATCAACATTTCATTAGCCCCCAGCCTTTCCATCTGCTCATCAAGAAATTTTATGGATTTTCTATACCAAAATAAAAGAATAGAAATAGTAGCGGCTAAACAAAGCAAAGCCAAAGGGAAAGCTTTGGCGAGAAAGTCTTCAAAGGTTAAGCCGGATTTTGAAGCAATAAGTATACCAATGGGGTTTCCCAAAACTGTAGCCGCAGATCCAATATTGGTAGCCAAAACAGAGATAATCACAAAGGGCGTGGGATTGACTTCAAAATAATCGCAAATTTCTAAGACCGCCACCACCATAAAAATAATCGAGGTTACTTCATCAACCGTACAGGCAAGCAAGGCAGATAAGGAACCAATAAGCAGAACGAATTTTTTACCGGTTAATCTGGGAATCCGTAACATCAGGCTGACAATCCAGGCGAAAACTCCGGAATCTTTTAATAACCCGATAATCACCATCATCCCCACCAGGAAAAGAATTACCTCCAGCGATGAAAATTCAATGACATGCTCCAAGTCAATGGTTTTAGTCATTAATAATACCGAGGTGCCGATAAAAGCAAAACTGAGGCGGAAATCCCAAAAGAAAAGAGTCCCTAAAATTGAAGCGGAGAATATACCTATAGACAGAGACTGGTGCGCGTTCATTCCGGAAAAACTAGCACCCGCCCCCAGAGAAAATGCCAACAGAAATAAAGAAAGCAGCTTTAAGGAAAGGTTCTTCATTTAATAAATAGAGGGGACGGTTCTATTTCTCTGAAACTAGGCTCGGGAAAAATAGAACCGTCCCCTTTTTATTTTTACTCTTTAGCGATGGCTAAAGTAATTACACCGGCTAAAATCAAGAATAAACCAATGCAACCCTTGATCATCACCAGAAGCGCTCCCCAAAACTCCAAAATTGCCCATCCTCCTAAAACCAGAAACGCCAGGCCTAAAACAACCTTAAAAAGTGTAGCTAAGGCCTTTTTAGGATCACAACACTTCTTTTCTGTGCCACAACATTTTTTCTCTTCTGCTGCCATTTAACACCTCCTTGTGTAGTAACACAACACCGGCGCAAATCCGCTTAGCGCCGGGTGTCTCATGTAGATACATAACACCGGCGCAAATCCACTTAGCGCCGCGTGTCTCGTGTAGTAACACAACACCGGCGCAAATCCGCTTAGCGCGCCTATTTAACTGGGTTTACTTTTCCATCTGCGATGGATCCAGCCCCACTCCGCAGGATACGCGCGTATATAAGACTCAATTATACGCGTAAGCTTCTGAATATTTACCAGAATAACATCTTTAGAGTCCTTACCTTCTTCTAATTTTAACTCTACTTCAAAAATTATCTTGTGTTGATCATCGGGCTGCCTGAGAATAAAGCATGGGATCAGCGCGGCTTTCGTCCTCTGCGCCAGGATCACCGGGCCGGTAGCCGTGGCTGCTTTTTGGCCGAAGAAATCTACGAATACTCCCCCGGTTCCAAAATTCTGATCAATAGGAATAAAAACTAATTCATTATTACGCAGGGCATTAATCGACTGATTCACGCACTCATTACGCGGCTGGCTGTAAATAGTTCTCACCCCAAACTTCTCCCTTTTTTTAAGGAAGATTTTCTCCATCCTGGCATCGTGCATCGGCTTCATAATTCCGCCGGTTTTATAACCCTCCACTGCCAATCTTCCCAAGAGCAGCGGGAAATTACCAAAATGCGCGCTCACCAGAATAACGCCCCGGCCGCCAGCTAATGCCTTATCCAGATTTTCCCGGCCCTGAATCTGAACCCGATTTCTTAAAGCCTGCGGTTTATCAAAAAAGAACATCAATTCCACCGCGCTTTTAGCCATATAAATAAAGCAATCTTTAGCGATTCTTTCAATTTCCTGAAAAGACTTTTCTTTGCCAAAAGCAATACTTAGACTATCTAAAGCGATTTTCCTCTGTTTTTTGGCAAAAAAATACGCTAAAGCGGCAATATTTTTAGCAAAGGCGTAAAGATAAGTTACCGGGATAACCTTAACTACAAAAGAGCATATATTTATTCCCAGCCAAGCCGCAAAACGGCTAAAGCCCTTACGAATTTTTTTAGAGTCCATTTTGATTTAAGTTAGCCAAATTATAGCAAACTGCCCTTAAATTGCAAGAAAAATCAACCCTTCGACCTAGCTCGACCTAGCTCAGGGTTGATACTGAGCAGTGCCGAATGTATCAGGGCCGGATCATTGCCTTCACTTCTGATCTTGCATGCCCCGGATGCTTCAGCAAAGGCCAAACCAAACTTTATCCCGGGAACATTATTCACTAAAGCTTCATAAAGATCCTCCACGGTTTTAATGAAATGGCTTTGCCCTAAAATAAAATTCAAATCCGAAGGCTTATCGATCTTCACCGTTTCCAGCTCTAACATCCGGCCATCCTTTCTTTATTTAATTTTAACTTTGCGAAATACCACTACATCAATAGGCAAATTGCCATGATAAGCCTTCAGCGCTGTAAGCATATAATCCGGCTGGCCTAAAAGCTTAAGCGGGATTTTTATAATTAAAGAGTTTCTGCCGAAATCTATTTTTACCCCCGGATCCTTGATTCGGTTTTTGGAACTAAATACTTTGCATTTTTTTCCCTTAGTGATAATGCGGATCTTGGGCATTTGGGCAAAAGGAATGCTCTGGCTATACCCAAAAATATAGAGCATTACCCCGAACCTGCTGCTTAACTTCTTGGGTTTATCCAGGCGCACCACAAAATATCCGTCTTCTACGGCATAACTTACGCCTCCCTTAACCTCGAGCGCGTCAATCTGTTTTAAATCCAAAGGATATTCTTTTTCCTTAAACATCTCCGAAGTATCGGAATAAAAAAGATCCTTGCCTGCTGATACTGCTTGGGGTTTTAACTCCAGCGCCGGATAATCACTAAAGAGTTCATTCTTCCTGGCAAAAGAAAATAGATAAAAAGCACTGGATTGTGTCTGGCTTTTATAGAAAAGAATTGCCCGGTATTTTTTGTCTAACTCCGCAGCGCTTAAATCCAAACGCTGCCAGTTGATCCTGGAGCCGTTAAATTTCTCCGGTGGATATAACTCTAGCTCCGGATGGTAATGCCGCGGTTTAGGCCAGCCCACGCAATGCACCAGATAAGGATAGATTTTAGGTTTAGCCATACGCGCCTCCAAGTCACTCAAGGCCACCTGGAGGAACAAATACAGCGCTTTATGATCAACATTAACGTCCGCCGGATGCGAAACAAATATTTTATCCGGCTGATAATCCAGGATTTGTTTAGTCAGGTCACTTAAGATATTTTCCCCGTAATATTTGGCTCCATAGGAAGGGCTTTTCTCATAGGGCACGCTGGATATCCGGGTTAACCGGTCACGAAAAGGCTTTCCGGCCTGCCAATATTTGCAAAAAATCTCAAAAGTTCCGTAATCCGGATATCCTAAAAATACCAGGTCTTTTTCGGATAATCCTAAAAACTTCATGGCCTTAATTGACTCTTCTTGACGCAGCTGGCCCAAATAGACAAACGCCCCCTGGCGCATTACGATTCTTTTTTCATAAACAATAAAAGCCAGCTCATTATGGTCACCGTTGGTTAAATAAACCACCTTAACCTGAGCGCCTGCCTTAAGCGCCTTTTGAATAATCCCCGCGCAGGCAATCGCTTCATCATCAGGGTGCGGCGCGAGAATTAAAATTCGTTCATTCTTTTTAAACGGCTCTAATTCCGCGTAACGATCTCGGGCGCCGGAATCGGGCTTGGGTATACGCGCACAGCCAACGGATAACAAAACCAACGCCACCATGAATAATCTTAATTTAGGCATGTTCCCATTCTAGCATTTAACCAATTTTTAATCGAGAACATTATAATAAACCCTGTGGACTTTTATCAATTACAGTAGGGGAGGTTTAAACCTCCCCTACTGTTGAAAATCGAGGAAAAATCGAGGAAATAATTTACAAAACCCGGTAATTACTATACAATATCATTATGAATGTTGACCTAGCGAAACATTATCAAAAAATCAGAAAAATCCTGATTATTGTGCTCGCCTTAAACTGGGCAGTAGCTTTAACCAAAATCATTTACGGCTTAAGCAGCCGCTGTTTTAGCATGACCGCGGATGGGTTCCATTCTTTGAGCGACGGGACTTCTAACATTATTGGCCTCATCGGGATTCATTTTGCCTGTCAACCGGTGGATAAAGACCACCCCTACGGGCATAAAAAATATGAAACTCTATTTTCCCTGGGTATTGCCGGCATGTTATTTCTTGTTTCTTTTAACCTCTTAAAAGCCGGCTGGCAGCGCCTGCATCATCCTATCTTGTTTCAGGCTGACTGGGGCAGTTTCGCGGTAATGCTGATAACTTTAACGGTAAATATCTATGTAATGCGCTATGAGTATAGAAAAGGCCGGGCCTTAAAAAGCGACATTTTGATTTCGGATTCCCTGCATACCCGGGCAGACATCTTCACCTCATTTTCAGTAATTATTGCCCTGGTTATAACCAAGCTGGGATTCCCTTTAATTGACCCCATCGTTACCATACTCATAGCGTTATTTATCGGGTATGCTGCTTTTGCGATCATTAAACAAAGCTCGGATGTCCTTTGCGATACCGCTGTTTTCCTTGATGATCAAAAGGTCAGGGATATCGTACTAAAAACAGAAGGGGTGCTTGCCTGCCATAAAATTCGCAGCCGCGGAAGAATTGATGATGTCTATATTGATTTACATGTGCAGGTTAATCCCAGCATGCATATGGATAACGCCCACCAGATAAGCTGCCGTATTGAAGAGGCGATTAAATCCGCCATTCCCGGGATAACTGATGTTGTAGTACATATGGAACCCCAAGGCCGCTAGATATATTCAAGAACACACCGGCGCAAATCAAGGCTAAAATAATTAATAAAATTTTTTTATCATTTTTTATTAATTAAAATAGAGATGATAACACCCGCGTCAAGCAGCAGGCAAAAAACAACAAAAAAATCCCCGTAACGGTTATAAATTGTACGCCTGCCCGCGGCTAAACAAATACTCTGGCTGTAATAACCTTCGACAAAAATCTCCTTACCTTGATCATTCCGGACTACCCCTAAGATCCTGCCGGCAGGATCAATAAACCCGGAAATTCCGGTATTGGCGGCCCGGGCTAAATATACACGATTCTCAACCGACCTGAAAACCGAGGCGGCAAAATGCTGATACGGAGCGCTGCCCTCTTTATACCAGGCATCATTGGTAATATTAACCAGGAATCTTGCTCCCCGTTTTATAAACTCACGCGACAGCTCCGGAAAAAGATCCTCAAAGCAAATAAGCACGCCAAAATTAGCAGGCTGCTTAAATAGCGTATATTCCCTGCCCGGCTGGATATCCCCAATCGGAGCAATCGTCTCTAAAAATGGGAAAATATTCTTAAGCGGTATATATTCCCCGAAGGGAACCAGATGCAGCTTACTGTAAGTGGCTGCCGGACTCCCCAAATGATTAATGAATAAGGCGCTATTAAAATAATTTTGGTTAAGATACGAGACCGCGCCTACCAAAAGATTAGTATCAAGTTGGCCGGCTAAAGAAAAAACTTGGGCAAATTCAGCATCATCCCGGCCCCAGAGCCCCGGCACGCTTGCCTCCGGCCAGATAATCAAAGCCGGCCTCTGCGCGGCTGCCTTAACGGTTAATTCCTTATACCTGCTTTGAATAAAAGCAGCCGCCCGCTTATCCCATTTTAAATCCTGGGGGATATTACCCTGAACTACAGAAATTTTAAGCTGCTCTTTATCGCTGCAGTTTTCCGGTTTATAACTTAATCTCATGGCGCCGTAGCCGAGAGATAAAAACAGTATGAGTATGGGGATGAATAAAATTTTTATCCCTGAATGCCTGCGTAAAAATAAATAAAGCGCGGTATTAGCTAAAACTACCAGAAAACAAACTCCCCAGGCGCCGGTAATATCCGCGATTTGGATAATCGGCAAATTTTTATATTGTGAAAGCCCGATTAAAGCCCAAGGAAATCCGGTAAATAAATAACTACGCAAATATTCCAATAGGACCCAACTTGCGGGCAGGAAAAACAGGCGGCGGTAAACCGGAAGAAATCGCGAGAAATAAATTACGCAGCCAAAGAGGCCAAAGTAAATAGCCAGGTATAAAACCAGGATTATTTGGCCGAGCAGGGTAACATGGATAAGCCAGTATATTGTCAGGCTCCAGAAAACAATTCCGCACAGATAAGCAGTAATAAATGACTGACGCAGGGATTTATTTTCCAGCGCCACAAAAAGAGGGATAAAACCGCACCAGGCAAACAACCAAAGATTAAAGCTAGAGAATGAAAGGGATAAAAATAAACCGGAAAGAAAAGATAAAAAAATGCTTTTTTTTATCATATAAAAAATTTAGGCAATATTAAATATTGGTAAATGTTGGTAAAAATAAGGTTCAGGAGATTATCAGTTTTTGGGACGCAAGATAATTTTTAAACTTGCCTGACTGCTCCCTTCAATTATTTTGAATCCTATTTTGCCTTCAAGGGAAGCATTAATCTCAACCTCTGAAATCCTAAGAATACTCTTCTTTTCTTTTAAATCCTCATTCGTTTTCTCAAATATTGATATTAATCCTTCCAATGATTTTAACAGTCTCTCCTTTGTCGTATCGGTAAATTCAAGTGTTTCTACTACGGACTTGCCATCTTTAGATGTTTGAATATAAACAGCTGGAATTTTTACGATTCCACCTGACTCATTTAATATGTCTGTCTTCACAGTTTCTGCTCTCAATTGAATAAAACTAGTGCCAAAGATAACAAGACTTACAAAAAGAGCTTCTCTAATCATACGAACTCCTTCCATAGGTATATCTTTACATATTCAAACCTTCTATTTAATCTTAATTTCTTCATCACACTCAGGACACTTGAAAATTTTCTGATTCTTATCAACCCATAGCACTTTTTCATTTCCTCTTATTACTCTTCCACAATGATGACATTCAAATTCTGCTTGTTCATCAAAAGGATTAAAAAATTCCCAAAATGCTACAAAATCCCAAAAATCTGAATCACTCATTTTCCAAGCTATAATTATTAAACTTTTCTTTTATGAATTGGAATATCTCCTTGTCTGATCGAGAATTTATTAAAGATTCTCTAATTGTTTGATCTCTTAAAAACTTAGAGATGCGTGCTAGTAACTTTAAACGAGGTCCTGGCATATTTCCAAATATTTCGTCATTCCAAGCAACCATAAAGATTATTTTTACTAAGCTTCCATCGGGACTATTGAAATCTACACCCTCTCTTGAAATGCCAATAGCAATACACATATTCTCGCTTACATCAGAAAGTGCATTTGGAATGGCTATGTTTTGGCCAAATGCCGTATTGAGAATTTTCTCGCTTTCCAGAATATTTTGATAGTATTCATCCCCATTTTTTACTCTTTTTGACTTTGTGAATAAACTTGCTATTTCTCTTAACACATTCTCCTTGTTCTTAGATTTCAAATTTGAATTAATCAGATCCAAAGAGAATGCAGCACTAAATATTTTAAATTCGCAAAGAGCACTTCTCTTTTCATCATAATTTTTTATGTCAGCAGGTCTAATGCTTAATATAATCTCAATCAATTCTCTACTACTCAACTGAACCCCTTCTTCAGTTCTTAATTCGATTTTATTCTCCGATAACAATTTTTTAAGGTAAGTAAGTAAATCTATCATCTCGCCTGCAATTCCTAGCATAAATTGCCGTGCGTTTACTTCTGAATCGAAATTCATCTCCATATCTATGGTATAACTCATTGCATTTTCAAGATTTTCTATGTCTATTCCTTCGTTCTTTAACTTGTCTAACCAAGCTTTTTTTTGGGAAAATCCAATCTGTATAATGATTTCATATGCTTTTCTAAAATCTCTAAGGACTGAAATGTCTTGGTTATAAAGTATAACAAAATTTTCCAGGAATTCTCTGAGATTATTGACTGGATAAGAAATCATTATTTTCTTAAATATCGCATCATCTTGTTTATCCTTTTCAAGAGACATAGTTTTTGATAATTCTTGAATGCCAAAATGAAATCCCTTATTGTCTAAAATCTCCTGAAGCCTTGAAAGATTTTCTCTAAATTTTGTGGAATTTATTATTGGTTTCTTGGCAAATTCTACTACGTCCGAATATGCATTTGAAGAACGCAATTTATCCATCTTTTCCAGAAAATCTTTTGTTAATTCAGGAAATATCAACGAGTCTAAGTTCAAGGATGAATCCAAAAAATGAATCATTACTGTTTTAAAAATTTCTAATTCTTCTGAAGAGATTAATACTCCCGGAACTGCTTCTAATGCCTTTTTAAAATCAAAAACACTTCTAGGTCTTTTTGTTTTCTTTAGATCATTGATTGTTCTCTCGAGTTTCTGGCCATCCCATAATTCAACATCATTGGCTAATGCTAAATCAATCGCACCTGAAGTAAAAGAACTATTGGTAACAACCATAGCTTTATCAGCTTTATAATAAGTTTTGGCGGCCACTACTTCTTGAATTGCCTTATTTGAAACGCTTCCGTCATATTTTTTAATCTGAACGGCTGTTTTTATTCCTTCTCTTGAAATAATTAAATCTGCCCCCTGGTCTCCGGTCAAAGGCATTCTGATAGTTGCATAACCAAGAAGCTCAAATAATTTTTGAACATATTCTTCAAATTCGTGCCCTCTAAGGTTTCTAAAATCTCCTATACCTATCTCCTGCTGTTGAATACCAAGATTTTGTTCAAATTCCTCTATTTCTATCTTTTCCCTAGCTTCTTTTATTAAATCAGCTATTTCATTTTTTGTATATGCAAAGTTTAGCTTATCTAATGTTTTATAAAACATAGCAGATTCGGCATCGGAATCAAATTTCAAGTTGGTTTTGATAAAAAGCTCAATTACATCTTGTTTCGTAACGTTCTTTCCAAATTCTTTTACTATAATATTATATGTATCTAGAGATAAATTTTCTATCGATTTAATATATTCGATATCCATAAATTCTATAAACGTCGCTAAGATTGCTAGATAGTCAATTTCGATTCCTTTATTCTTAAGTAATTTTTGCATCTTCTCTAAATCATCTAAAAAAATCAAAGAATTCTCAGTTAAATTTTTTTTATAAATAATATCCCCTACCTCCCTGTTCCCTCTTTTTGTTTTTAAATTCTCTAAACCTATTTGAAGTGCATTTTTACCCCGGCTTAAAGAATGAGGTTCTAGCCCTATAGCAGAAATACTATTACAAAGAACTTTAATACCTTCACGAAAATTATTGTCTTTGCCTGAAACATATTTTCCAATAATTTCAAAGATGATTTTTTGATTCTCTGTTCTTAGCGCCTCAAGGCAAGAATTACATATAAACTTATTTTCTACTATTTTTTTAATAGTAAATTGCACCAGTTCTTTCTTACACTTAAAGCAATTAATGGGAAATAATAAACCTTTTATCAAAAGCAGATTTCTTTTAAATCTACTTAAGAATGTCTTCCCCTTACTTAATGAATCTGTAATTTCACAGTAAATCACAGTTAGTCCTTGACTTTGTAATTTCTTAACAGCTTCATCTTGACTTATCGCCTCAATCTCTCCATCTCTACGCATCCCGTTGCTGTCTCTTGCGCGATACTTAAAAACTGCGCCCATGTTTATCTCCTCCAACTGAATTATGAATTTGACTACTCTTCAAATCTCCCTATCAACCAAGGCTCATCTCCACTTTTAAACCTTTCTTTAATACTTTCTGGCTTATGTACACAATGCCAGGGAAAGACGAATATAGATATTATTTTTCCTGCTATTTCAAAGTCAATCCTCACATTAATATTATTAATTAATATTTCATAAAAATTTACTGCCAAAGCATTAATTGATTGTTTTTTGAATAATTGATAGTAATCTGGCCAAATTTTTACTTCAAAATTTTTTATAAACTGCTCTTTCTGATCTTCAGTCCATTCTGGTTTACCAAAATCTTCCCATTTGATTGCCATCTCGCCCTCTCTTAGTTTAGAAGCAATATTTAATAAAGAGTTATTTTTAAGTTATTTTATTTTAAAATTGGATTCTTCTGCAGCTCTTATTACACTCTTACTTCTTCCTACCAATTCATCTAGACTAATAGTAAAAGCATCTGCTATCTTTATCATAGTTTGAATAGTAGGCATTATAGCAACACCTTGCTCTATTTTAGTAATCGTATTATAAGATAGGCCGGCTTTCTCAGCTAATTTCTGCTGGGACCAGCCAGCTTTTTTTCTCAATTTTTTTATTCTCTTGGCTAACATTTACTTGACAATATAGTATATTTATACTATTATATATTTAATACCTAATTAACACTATCTTTAGGCTTTATTTTAACACTTTTTAAGACTATGCTCAATCAATTTCTTCTCTTTGATATTAGTGAAAATAAAAGGGTTCGAAGTGACCCCTTAACAAAATACTAGTAAAGAATGGAAAAACTATTGAGCAATGAAATTCTTAAAAACTTTTCTGATAACTTTACAAATCCATAGAAAACAGATAATTATCAATATTTTATATATTTTTAATATTTAAGAATTGGTGTTGACAGATTAAGATAAGGTTGAATAATGGAAACATGCCTAAGTGCTTAGCAAAAGAATGTAATAAAATTACAACGTATAAAAATACAAAACAGGTTTATTGCCCTATGCATTTGGCTCGGATTAAACGCCATGGGCATCTTGGATTACAAACAGGTTTTCATAAATTAGAAAAACTCCCCCATGCTATTGTTGATGACTACATTAGGAAAAATTGCAATAAGTTAATTGATAAAGATATTGTTAAAGAATTAAAGAGGAGAGGGTTCGAAAAAGCTAACCAATGGACTGTAAGATACCGAAGAAGAAGATTGGGAATTAAAAAATATCTTTACGGGGAAGTTAAAAAACATAGGGCATGGATTCGTATGCAAGCTATAAAAAAATACGGAAATAAATGCGAACTGTGCGGATACAGATTAGTCGTTGAAAGCCATCATATTTTACCTAGAAAAGAAGGTGGGCTTCATGAAATTAACAATTTAATGGTGCTTTGCCCTAACTGCCACACACTCATAACTAAAAGGTATCTTAATTTAAATGAGAGAAAAGATATACCTGACCTTCAAAAAAAACTTATTGAATTACAAAAATCTCCCTAACCATATTTAGGATAACAACATTTTTTATATTTCAACAATCTTCCGGTTCCGGAATCTGTTTTCCCACAGGGACAGGGGTCATTTCGGCCCACTTTCGGCTGATTTGCCGGCACAGGCTTAACTGCTTGTTTCTGAGGGGTAACCGCTAATGACGCAGGGCTTGCTTGCGCAGTATCGGCCGGAAAAATCGCTAATTCCGGGTGGCTTAGCTCTTTGGGTAAAGAACTGAAAACACCCTGGAACCTCTCCGGTTTAACCGACTCTAATTTATAAATAGTCTGCGCAGCATCTTCTTCGATCGCGCTAATCATTTGAGCAAACATCTCAAAAGCTTCGCGCTTATACTCAATTAAAGGATCCCTTTGCCCGTAGGCCCGCAGGCCGATACCTTCGCGCAAACTATCCATGGCATAAAGATGATCTTTCCATTTGCTATCGATGATCTGCAGGAAAACCATCCGCTCTAAATTTCGCAATAATTCCCGGCCGATTAATTTCTCTTTATTTTCATAAGCCGCCAGCAGCTCCTGCGTTAGTTTCTCCCCGTCCTCCGCGGCGCTTTGATGATTGAATGTTTGCGCATCTAATTGCAGGCCAAAATTTAAATCTATAAAACTAATTAAACCTACGCTATCGATCTGGGAGGTTTCAGGCTGCTTATAAATTATTAAATAATCCTGGGCCAATTTAGAGATAATTTCAATGATATTCTCCCGCAAAGAGAATCCTTCCAGGATCTGGCGGCGCTGGCCATAGATGATTTCTCTCTGTTTATTCATGACATTATCATAATCTAGGAGTTGCTTCCTAATCTCAAAATTATGCTGCTCTACCCGGCGCTGAGCGATCTCAATCGAACCGCTAACCCAGGGATGTTCAATAACCTGGCCTTCTTCCAAGCCCAGTTTTTCCATTAATCCGATGATCCGGTCAGAACCAAACAAACGCATCAGGTCATCCTTTAAGGATACATAAAAACGTGAGCTTCCGGGGTCCCCCTGGCGGCCGCTGCGGCCGCGCAGCTGATTATCAATACGCCTGGCTTCATGGCGCTCGGTGCCTAAAACATGCAGGCCCCCTAATCCTACTACCTGATTATGCTCAACGGCGGCTATAGATTTATAATGCTGGAGAATCTTTTTATATTCAACAAGGTAATCCGGGTCTTGAGGGTTTAATTTCTGTTTGGCCGCATTTTTGGCTACAAACTCGGGATTCCCTCCCAAAAGTATATCTGTACCGCGGCCGGCCATATTCGTAGCAATGGTTACGCCTTTATAGCTGCCCGCCTGGGAGATAATTTGGGCCTCCATTTCATGATATTTAGCATTTAACACCTGATGCTTAATCCCCCGGCGTTTAAGCATCTCCGAGAGCCTTTCAGATTTATCAATGGTAATAGTGCCCACCAATACGGGTTTACCTAAATCGCTTAACTGGGCAATCTCTTCAACTACAGCCGCGAATTTTTCTTCTTCCGTTTTATAAATACGATCCGGATAATTCTTGCGCACTAAAGGCTGATTGGTCGGTAAAACCACAACATCCAGCTGATAGATACTTTTAAATTCATTCGCTTCAGTAAAAGCCGTACCGGTCATCCCCGCTAATTTTTCATACATCCGGAAATAATTCTGAAAGGTAATCGTGGCTAAAGTCTGATTTTCCCGCTCAATTTTCAAGCCCTCCTTAGACTCGACAGCCTGATGCAGGCCGTCTGACCAACGCCGCCCCGGCATGAGGCGCCCCGTAAATTCATCGACGATAATTACCTCCCCGTCCTTAATTACATAATCCACATCCCTCTGGAAAAACTCTTTTGCCCGTAAAGCCTGAATCGTATGGTGCCGGTATTCGATTGTCTCTAAGGCGTGCAGGGTATCCACGCCCCAAAGCTTGGAAGCCTTAATCTCCCCGGCTTCGGTCAAAGCTACGGTTTGCGCCTTCTCATCCGCTACGTAATCAAAACCTTTGCCTAAATCTATCCCTTTATATTTCGCGTCAATCTCATCACGCTCCGTAACCCGGCGCCCATCTAATTGTTCAACTATTTTTTTGGCGTTATAATATTTTTCTGTGGACTCTTCCGCCGGCCCGGAGATGATCAGAGGAGTACGCGCTTCATCAATTAATATAGAATCTACTTCATCCACAATCGCGTAATAAAAAGGCCTCTGCACCAGATCTTCCGTAGAATACTTCATATTATCGCGCAGATAATCAAAACCAAACTCATTATTGGTGCCATAAGTGATATCACAGGCATAAGCAATTTTTCTTTGCTCGTCCGACATATCATGCTGGATAGTGCCTACGGATAGGCCTAAAAATTCATAGATCGGCCCCATCCACTCCCGGTCGCGCCGGGCCAGATAATCATTGACCGTAATAATATGCACGCCCTTGCCCAATAAAGCATTCAGATATGCCGCGAGTGTGGCCACCAGGGTCTTTCCTTCCCCGGTAGACATCTCCGCGATCCGGCCCTCATGTAAAATAATACCCCCGATAATCTGCACATCAAAATGCCTTAAACCTATTGTGCGCCGGGATGCCTCCCTGACTACCGCGAAAGCCTCAGGTAGTATTTCCGCAAAAATTCTGTTACGGCTAATTTTTAACTTTTCTTTTAATTTCTCTTTTTCTTCAGGCATCGCCACTTTCAGCATCGCCTGCTGCAACTCTTCTGCCTCCTGGTCAAACTTTTCAGATTTATTTTTTAAATGCTCCTTAAACTCATCTGTCTTGGCGGCAAGCTGGCTGTCGCTTAAGGCGCTTATCCGGCTTTCCAAAGAATTCACCAAATTAACCAGCCGCGCTACCTCCACCATTTTATTCATAGAAGGGCTGGGCATCTCAACATGCAAGGTGATATTTAATTTGGGAAATCTTTTCCTGATCAGGCCCTGCTTATTTTTAAGAATAACTTTTTTAATTAAACCTAGCATATCTTCCTTTATTTATTGGCGCTGAATTTAAGAAAGGCCTCGATAAAATCATCCAGGCCGCCGTCTAGAATCTTTTGGCTATCTGCGGTTTCAAAATCCGTGCGGTGATCCTTCACTAAATTATAGGGATGTAAAACATAGGAGCGAATCTGGCTGCCCCACTCAATCCTCTTCTTATCTGAATCCTGCTGTTTTACCTCTTCTGCTTTTTTAGCCTGCTCTGCTTCATAAATACGCGCCTTAAGTATCTTTAAAGCCGTTTGTTTATTTTGAAATTGCGAACGCTCATTCTGGCATTGCGCGACAATTCCACTAGGTAGGTGAGTAATCCTTACCGCTGAATCCGTGGTGTTCACGCTTTGGCCGCCGGCGCCCTTGGCCCGAAAAACATCTACGCGCAGGTCGCTCTCCTGGATTTTTAAGTCTAATTCTTCTTCTATCTCCGGAATCACGTCCACCGAAGCAAAAGAAGTATGCCTGCGCTTATTCGCGTCAAAAGGCGAGATGCGCACTAATCGATGTACCCCCCGTTCTGCCTTTAAATAACCAAAGGCATACGGGCCCTCGATGAGCAGGGTAACATTTTTAATTCCCGCTTCTTCTCCGGAAAGGATATCAATTATTTTTACGCTATAGTCATGGCTTTCGGCGAAACGGCTATACATCCTTAAAAGCATTCCTGCCCAATCACAGGATTCCGTGCCGCCGGCTCCGGCATTAATGCTTAAGATTGCGCTATTCTTATCAGCTACCCCGCCCAGAAGCACCTGAAATTCCAACTTATCAATTATCCCGATCAGAATAGCGGCATTACGCGTTAACTCTGAAACCAAATCCTGATCATTCTCTTTAAGCAAAGGAATAAGCTCAGCCAGTTCCTGATATTTTTTATAAGCTAACTCCCAAGGCTCAACCGTTGTTTTAAGGTTTTTTAATTCCTTAACGATGCTGGTTGAACGTTCTGTATTATTCCAAAAACCTTCGCTCGACATCTGCTCGTTCAAAGCATCAATCTTTTGCCTTTTAAGGGCAACGTCAAAGATAACCTCTTAAGTTTTCCAGCCTTACCCCAATCCCATTAAGTTCACTTTTAATGTCTTCGATCATGATTAACTCCTTATTTTGTCATTCTGAGCCTGCCACAGGCAGGCGAAGAATCTAGATCCTTCAGTCGCTTCGCTCCTTCAGGATGACGTATTCATTGTAACTCCTATGATTTCTTAATCCCTCTATAAGCCAACATAAATTCCTCGCGGCTGTCTGCAGCTAACGCCGCATCCTCCAAAGCTACCTTACCCTCATGCACTAACCTAACCAAAGACTGATTAAATGATTGCATCCCAAATACCGTTCCATCATCAATAAATTGCGGGATCTCCCAAATTTTTCCTTCACGAATTAAACGGCTGATCGTCGGAGTCAGCAGCATTACTTCATAAGCCGGAACCCGGCCCGCGCCATTCTTCGCCGGCACCAGGCGTAAAGAAATTACTCCTTTTAACAGTGTGGCGAGCTGATTCCTTACCTCTTGATGTTGATGCGGAGGGAAAAGATTAATTAATCTTTCCACGGTCTGCGAAGCATTAATCGTATGTAAAGTACTCAAAACTAAAACTCCGGTTTCCGCGGCAGACATGGCGGCTGAGACTGTGTCATAATCACGGATATTACCGATAAATATGACGTCCGGGCTTTGCAAGGTAAAGGCGCGCAGCGCCACCGGATAACTAGACACATCAATCCCCAGCTCCCGCTGATTAATAATTGACTGTTTATCCTCAAAGGTAAATTCAATCGGTTCCTCAACGGTCAAGATATGTTTCTTGGCATTATTATTTATGTATTCTACCATGCTGGCAATGGTCGTGGATTTTCCGCTGCCCATGCTTCCGGTTAAAAGTACCAGGCCCCGGGTCTCCAGCGATAGTTTTTTTAATATTTCCGCGGGAAGATTTAACTCCTCGAAAGAAGAAATGCTATTGCGGACGTTGCGGATAACAATCGCCGGCCAATTTCTCTGCGTAAATATACTCACCCGGAAACGCCGGTTAAATTCCGGCAGGAATACGGCAAAATCAACATCCAGTTTATTCCTAAAAGCCTCACACTGTTTAGTAATTGCCAGCTGCTCCATGGCAAACATCAGGTCCTCTATGTTCAAAATCCTGGTATCCATAGGGAGAACCTTGCCATCAATGCGTAAGCGCGGCACCCCTCCGGCCCGAAGAAAAAGGTCAGAAGCATCCCTCTCCACCATTTCTTGCATTAATTTTTTAATATCCATATTTTTCCCTCCGAATAAATATTATAACACCTTATCCCCTTTTAATGTAGGGTTAAATTCCATGTATTTAGCGAACATCAGCCGGGTTTGGGCATCAATTGCCGGAGCCGAACCGATAATTAATATGATGAATGGCACAAAAATCCATTCTAAAATTAAAAGCACATGCTTAAGCCAGCTTATCCCCTTAGGCCGGGGAGGTAAAATTGTCCAACTTAAAAAAATCCAAGTCAGGCTAGTGAAGAGGGTGAATTTAAACAATAAGCCGGTAATTTTTGGCAGGTTATAAGCAATGGCCATCTGGCTAAAAAATTTTCCCCCAAAAAGTATAGGCAGCGGCCCAATCACTACCAGGATTACCGCCCAAACCGCCCAGGTAACATGGCTCTCCAGAAGATGAAAAGATCTTCTTAATTTATTAAACAGTGAAATATTCTTATTGTTGATAAAACCATTTACCACAAAAGGAAAATTCTCCACCCCCCAGGCCCACCTTCTTTTCTGTTTATACTGCACAACCATGGTCCGCCAGATATTGCTGGAGTAAGCCACATCCAGAGAAACCGTAACATATAACGGGATCACGCGATAATCTCCGTTATAATACAAATAACCTTTCCAATAAATCACCGAATCATCCGAGATCATATTGGTTGGCCAGTAATTTATTTGGACTAAAGTCTTAAAACTCATGCTATGGCTGGAGAAGGTAACAAACTTCTCCAAACGCATACTCTCGATCATCTGGCAAAACGAACTGCTAATCTCAACCAGCCTGGCAAAAGACGGTGCCTGCCAGATATTATTATTATAAACCGGCATCGGCTGATAACTTGCCTGATGCCTCTTATCAGAAGTCAGAAAATGATAACTTAAACAACCAAAATATTCCTTATCCACGCAAGTATCCGCGTCGAAACAGGAAACTACTACCTGCTCATAAGCAATCCTGCGGGTATCTAGAAATTCTCTCGCCGCTTTTGCCGACCAAGTAGCATTAGCGCCTTTAGTCCGGCTCTCCCCGGGTAAATCATCAGGATGAAATGTGGATAGATACGCGCCAAACTTTCCGCTGAATTCTTCCTCTAAAATTAAAGCATTGTCATGCGCGTAGATATTTCTTTCTTCAAAAGCCATCACCACGATGATCTTCTCGCAAGGATAATGGCTGCCGCTTAAAGCCGCCAACGACGGGCGTAAAACTTCCAGCCCCTCATTGCAAATTGGAAAGATTACTACCTGATACAGCTCTGAAAAACCCAAATCCCTTGACAAACTCCGGCAGCGCGCCAGCCAATCCTCATTTCTCTGGCGGAAAAGCCGCGAATGCGCCATCACCAGAAGAGTGGTTAAATACAGCGTACGGATAATCCAATAAAAATCAAAAGAAATGATAATAATCGCGCTGGATACCGGATGTAAAAAAGACAATGCGATCAATAGAACAATTATACTCCAGGATAATCCTCCGGGTATAATTTCAAGAATACGCTTTAAAAATAGCGCCTTATTCATTACTGCCTTTCCTTTTGTTCAGGATTAACTTTCCCAAAAGGCTGACTGATCAACTTTTCTAATAAATAAAGATTCGCGCTTAATTCCAGTTTATACAGATTATTATAAAAACTGCCGTCGGGGCTTCTTTGACTATCGCTAAAATAAAGCGTATCTTCTTTGGTATCGTAAAATGCAGCCGATTCTGCTTTATTTAAGGTCACCAGATTAATCGGCACTGCACCCGGGCGGGATTCAATTACCTGGAGGTGCTTATCCGTCAATACCACTAAATGGTAACTATCCGAATGCCAGAAAACATTGATGATTTTCTCCTGCGGATAATCCAAAAACACCGTAGAGGCCGCATATTCATAATCACCCTGGGTATCAAAAAAAATCACGCTAATTTGATGTTGATTAAAAATAAATAGCTTTCTTTTATCCGAAGAAACCTCCCAGCCGTTAACCTGGGTAAACTTATCCGGGAGGCTGGCGATATCTTCAAAGTTGCTGGCGTCTAAATTCGAGCGATAGAGTACTTTCTTCTCTTGATCCAGATAATAAACCACTTTTTTTTCAGTATCAATGCGAAAAGAAGAGAATTTTTCCTGGTTCAACTGCCGCAGATTAGGCCGCACCGGGAAAAGAATAACCTTATCTACCCGGCTAACCTTGCCTGCCTCGACCTCCACCTGGCCCTTCCAGGGATAATGTTGCGCTAATTCCAAGGTAACTTTATAAGCACCGGGAAGCAGCTCCTGCATACTGGTGGGGCTCCTTTCAGCAATAAGTTCACCGTTAAGATAAACTTTAGCCCCTGCCGGCTGAGTCTTGACAAAAATTAACCCGGTCTTTACGAATTTTAAAGTACGGGTATTAAATTTATATCCTAAAGCAAAAGAAAGAATAAAAGGCAAGCCGATAAAAAATATAAGTAAACTTATATAAAATAAAACTCCTCTTATCCTTTGAAAAGTAGTCATCTAAATAAATCCTCCTGGCGCAGGAGCCGGTGGTAGCCTACGGCAAACCTATGCGCCTCATCGCGGACGCGGCGGATTAAATTCAAAGCCGGCCCATCCTTGGCTAAAGCCACCGTCAGTTTACCGGGCTGGCTGCTATAAATATTCTCTTTTTCTTTAGCAATGCTCACCAGCGGAATATGTAAATTTAACGCTTTAAGCTCAGCCTGGGCGGTTAAAAGATGCCCCTTGCCTCCGTCAATCAGCAATAAATCCGGTAAGGCTTTCTTTTCTTTTAACAGCCGGCTATAGCGCCGGCGCAATACTTCGGCAAGCATTTTATAATCATCAATCCCGGAGAAACTTTTTATCCGAAAACGACGGTAGTTATTTTTATCCGGCTGGCCATTGTAAAAACTTACCATTGCTCCCACAGCCTGCGAACCTGAAAGATTAGAAATATCAAATCCTTCAATCCTGATGGGCGGTTTTTTTAAGTTCAAGCTTCTCGCCAGGAGCTCTAACTCATTTTTGCAACTGGAATCATTTAACTGGCCGGACATTCCGGACAAAATAATAATCTGATCACGCATCCTGGCTGCCGCTTCAAAATCTTGGGTCAACGATTTATCCTGCATAGATTTAGTCAGCTTGCGTATCAATAAATCCCCTTTACCCTTCAAAATTAGAATGATATTATCTATGCGCTGCTTGTAGGCTTTACGGCTGATCTTGCCAATGCAGGGCGCTGGACAAAGATTAATCTTCTGGTAAATACAACTTTGCTTGGGAAAACGCCGGCAGGTGCGGTAGGCAAACTCAAGCCGGATTATTTTAAGAGCGTTTTTTAGAAGTTTGGCGTTAGTGTAGGGCCCCAGATACCGCCCGGCCGCATCAAGCTTCTTGCGGGTAACTTGAATTGAAGGAAATTCCTCCCGGGAGATCCTGACAAAAGGAAAACTTTTATCATCTTTAAGAGAGGTATTGTATCTGGGATTAAACTCGTGGATAAGCTTAAACTCCAACAATAAAGCCATCGCCTCATTAGGAGCCAACCTGAACTCAACATCTGCCACTTTAGCCATTAGGCTTTGAGTTTTACCGCCTAGATCCCGGCCCAGGTAATTAAGCAGGCGTTTCTTTAACGCCTTGGCCTTACCGACATAAAGTACCCGGCCCAAACAATCCCGCATTAAATAAACACCGCAAGAATCCGGGGCGGATAAAATTTTTTCTCTTATCGTTTGCGGGTAATCCATAATCTTATAATAGCAGGGGAGGTTTAAACCTCCCCTGCTATTGTTAATCACTTATAAAGAATAACTTAATTTTTTATGAAGAAACCAATTTATGAGCTCTTTTAGTTCTGCTACCTTAAAAATAAAACAAAAAAAGATATACGCTAATGCGGCGCAAAATAATGCCCAGCCAAAATTTAACGCCCGATTCACCAAAAAACATACCGCGGCCATGCACAAAGCAGCAGCCAGAATACGCAAGAAGGACTTTAATATTTTATGCTCTCCAAAACCACCCAGGCGGCGGCGGAGGATAAAAAATAAAAATAAAAAAGAAATTACCCCTGAAATTGAGGTAGCTAAAGCCAGGCCTCCCATTTTAAGCGGAAACATTAATAGCGTATTTAGAATAATATTCATCAACAAGGCTAAACCGGCTATTTTGGTAGGAGTAACCGTATCTTTAAGGGCGAAGAAACAGGATTGTAATATCTTGGTGCCTCCGTAAGCCGTTAAGCCAATACTATAGAAAAATAGGGCATTGCTCGTTAAGCGCCCGGAGTTAAAATCAAATTTGCCTCCGCCAAAAAGGCCAAAAACTAACGGGTCAGCTAAAACCATAAACAGCGCGGTTGTTGGCAGCATCACAAAAAAAACCAGGCGTAACCCCCAGGAAAGCGTATTTTTAAGATTTTCCTGATTTTCCTCTAATACCTGAGTAGAGAAAGTAGGCAAAATTGCCTGCGCAATAGCATTACTAAAAATGCCGATGGGGAATTGTATAAGCCGATAGGCAAAATACAGCACCGCTACTCCCCCCTCTCCCACAATGGCGGCTAATGAGCCAAAAATTGAATCCACGAAATTATTTAACTGGTAAATACTGGAGCTGGCCAGCCGCGGCAACATTAATTTTTGGATTTGCACTACGCCGGGATGCCGGAAACACAAAATAAATTTCGGGCGCAATCCCTTTTTATATAAGAGGGGAACCTGCACTGCCAGCTGTAAAATACCTCCCAACAAGACCCCGGCGGCCAACCCCATGGTGCCTTCTCCAAGAAGCAGGGCGCAAACAATTATCGCAATATTTAAAAAACAGGGCGCAAATGCCGAGAGAGCAAAACTCTTCAGCGAATTAAGCACCGCCGTGGCATAAGCCGCCAGGCCGATCAGCAGGATGTAGGGAAAGATAATCCGGTTTAAATTAATCGTTGCTTGCAGTTTATCCGCGGATCCGATAAAACCCGGGGCGATCAGGCGCACAATCAAGGGAGAAAAAATTATTCCCAATATAGTTATTGCGCTTAAGATTACTGCCAGGAGATTGAGTAAAATATTGGCCAGCTCCCAAAACTCTTGGCGAGAATGCTTAAGGTTATATTCGCTTAGAACCGGGACAATTGCCGCGTTAGCAGCGCCTTCCCCTACCAGATCGCGGAAAAGATTAGGGATGCGAAAAGCAATAACAAAAGCCTGGGCATAAAGATAAACTCCGAATAACCGGGCAATAATTACATCCCGGATAAAACCGAGAATGCGCGAAGCAAGGGTAGCCAGGCTGATTATCGATGCCGAGCGGGCAACCGCCTGATTTTGACTATCCGGGAGATATTTGTTTATTGACATGGGTAATTAATTATGCTAATAATATAACCTTGTAAAATAATCTTCCCCCTCGCGGGAGCTTTAGGGTCATTTTTCCCCAAGCGCCGGAGGCTGGGGAAAAATGAGGAGAACATATGCCCAGACGCAGAACATCATTAAAAAGTAACCGCGTAAACAAGAGAAAACATACCCGCAATCTTAAGGTAAAGGGACAACTTAAGAAAACGATTAAGAAGTTTCAGGAATTACTTACTAAAGAAAACACTACTGAAGCTAAAGCCTTCATTTCTAAGGTTTTTTCCCAGCTGGATAAAGCCGCCAAAAAAAATATTATTCATCCGGCTACCGCTAACCGCAGAAAATCGCGCCTGATGCGCCGCTTAAGCAAAACTGCATAAACTTACTACTAATTTTTCCAAGGCACAGGCAGGCTTTAGCCTGCCTGTTTTCATTTCCAGGTCAGCCCCCAAAAGAAGTTTTAACTTCCTGCGGGCACCCAGGCTCTGAATATCCTGCTTCTCCCAGCCGTAACGTAAGCCCCCCAGAATACGTTCCGGAGCCTCTCCGTTTTTAAGCAGTTGCTGCAATAAACGCAAAGCAGAATCTGTTTTTCTTAATTCAATCTGCCGATTCAGGGCAAATGTATCCGGGTTAACTATTTCCTTAAAACGCAGGATGCTGGCATGCGCGCAGATACCCTTGATAAACTCATCCTTATAATCGTATTGTGCGAAATCTAAAACCAGGACTAATTGTTTATGCGGTTTTTTGGCATAGCTCAAGAGGAAATTGCGGGATTCTTCATTAAGAGAATCCGCATCTTTAATTACCATCACTCTTTTAGTGCTTTTTAGCGGAATGGCCAGAAGGCGCTCTTGGATATCTTTTAAAGTTATTTCTTTGGCGTATAAGGTATCCAGATTAAAATCTTGCAGCTCTGGGGAAAGGGATTCCTGCTTTATTTTCTTAAGCTGAGTTTCTTTGGCCGCAATATCCTGGCCGATAAGTAGATAAACCATATTACCATTGCTCAACTGTACGTTCAACGATGCGGCGGGCCAAGTCCTCGACGGCGTTATTCACCGCAGTAGCTTCAGATACTTGAACACTAGCGTTGTTAGCATTCTCGGTAAAATAAGAATAATTGCCGTTAAAATTATTCTCCTGCC
>JAHIKK010000020.1 GCA_018897555.1 Candidatus Omnitrophota bacterium | reverse complement strand
GTCTTTTTGTTGCTGCAAAGAGTCCAATTCTTGGTTCTTCTGTTGCTCAAGCGAAGCTAACTCTGATTCTTTTTGCTGTATTAGAGAGACTATTTCCTGGTCTTTTTGTCTTTTCAAAAATGATAAATCTTCTTCTAATTTTAGATTTTCTTTTTTAAACGTATTTAATTCTATGATTAAATTATTTTTCCTATCTCGTTCATTCATTACGTTTTGTATTAGATAATTTTTTTCCAAATTATAAATTCTTCGAATGGCCTCAAATAAACCTGGGCTTAATTTATTCAATACATCATAGCCATGCTCTTTTAGCAACTTACTAAATACTTTACCCATAACCTGACCTATGTCTCTTGCGTTATTGTAATCATTCTTTATCGTAAAATAATCTTTCCCCGATAAGGCATCCGCTAATTTTTCCGGCCAATGCTTAGCTATTAAAAGAAGACGATTTGTTTCAACCCAAAAAAAGGAATTATCATCGTTTTTGGTTGTTCCATGATATTCATGTTGTATAACACTGTCAGGACAAGTGAAAAGCTTCCAGCCTTTATTCCTGCATCTTAAAGCCATATCGACATCTTCCATGTACATATTAAAATCTTCGTCCAAAAGGCCTACATTTTTCAAGCATTTTTTTCGATATAGAACTGAACAGCCACAAATACTTATAACTTCTTTATAAGTATTATATTGACCTTTGTCTTCTTCGCGAAAACCAATATCTCCCCAGTAGTAATTTGGATATTCCTGATGGCCTACACTTTGTATTAAACCATCCATAAACAGTATCTTGCTACCAAGCGCTCCTATAGAAGCATCTTTCTGAATAGCAGTTATTAGATTAATAAGCCAATTTTTATCGACTTTTATGTCGTTATTAATTAAAGCGATGTATCCGCCCTTTGCCGCCTTTATCCCCAAGTTATTTGCCTTAGCATAGTTGTTTTCGCTGTTGTTGATTATCCTTATCATGGGAAATTTATTTTTCATATATTTAACGGAGTCGTCATTTGAGCCGTTATCCACCATAAAAATTTCTAATTTATTTTTGGGGTAGTTTAAATTTAATAAAGAACTAAAACAATCACCCAAAAACCGTTTTCCGTTATAATTTACGGTAATGATACTTACCAAAGGCATTATTTTGCTCATACCGCTAATCAAGCCTCCATTCCCAATTATGCTCTAAATAAATCGTGCCGTGGTCCTGCCGATCAAAGATCATCTGAAATAGATAAACAGCGTGATGGCAGATTAGAAATTTATGTAACCTATTATTCCAAATCCCTAAAGAAACTTTATATCCCCCCGGTAATAATGGAAACCTTGGAAAGACAACCTCAAAACTCTTCTCTTCATTATCAATTTGCCGCGCTATTCCCTGACAATATATACCATCGTCTCGATAAATCCCGAGCCATAAATAACAATCTTTATCGCAGAGAGAGATTCTTCGCCCTGCGGGCTCAGAATGACGACACTTTACGCCTTTTTCAGAGATCTCAAATACGAACTTAACATATTCATTACTCATAAAAATATTTTTTTCTTCGCCTGAATGATTTAATAATTTTGTTGATTCTAATTCTACCGGCTCTGTTTCAATTTTCTGGCCCCATTTATCATTCAGCGCGTTTAAATCAGGCTTACATGCATTACTTATTTTAAAATTTAAATAATTTCTGGGATGAAATTTAAACGGCATATTCAAGAGCTCATTTTTTTTGTTTAGATATCCTGTCATAGCTGTCCAAATTAGCAAAAACTAAACTTTAGCTGTAATATCTCTGGCGGCGCTTCGCTCTTTTCATGAAATGGCGCATTGAGCCAATCCCAGAGGTTTCTTCTTGAAAATAGATTTGTTGGTAATATTGAGCAAAGCGTATAAAGCGACCAAGCGAACTTAGATTTGAATTTCAAATAGCTTAAAAGCAGATAAGTAATTAACGCCACCCATAATTGGGACAGCAAGGCGTTCTTAGATGTGCCTACAAAGCTTTTGACCTTAAGTTGCTGCTTGATGCATTTAAAAAATAGTTCTATCTGCCAGCGTTCTTTGTAAATTTGGGCGATAGTAGCAGCTGACCACGCAAGATTATTAGTTAGAATTACGATTATTTTATTAGTTTCAGGATCTCGGGAACGGATGCGGCGTAATCTATCCGGAAATTTTTGCTTTGAATAAAATCCCTTAAGCTGAATAATCTGATCGGAATAGATATTTTTGTGGCGGCGGGTATCATTACGTATAGCAACCTGATAATACGCGTTCTTTTTTATTCTGGTCACGAAATAGACGCCTTTATCGTCGAGCGTTTTATACCACTTGAAATCGGTATAGCCCCTGTCAAATATAGCCACATCGCCTCGTTCAAGCGGGATGGAAGGCGCTATTTGAGTTTCATGGACTTTGCCTGTGGTGATAACCGCGAAGGCAGGTAAGTATCCTGAATGATTAAGTTTCATATGGAGTTTTACTGCTCCTTTAGTAGTACGGAATTTCGCCCAGTTATAAAGCGATAAACACAGATCTATTACTGTGGCATCCAAGCTGTAAAGCGGGTTCTTGAAGCGGAATTTGTGTTTTGGCGCTATCGCTTCACATTTGGACAGCATCCAGAAGAAAGTTTTTTTAAAGAGCTCCTGGGAGCGGTGTTTGTTGGCATAGGCAAGCGTTGAACGGTGAATTGGTTTGATGCCGGAATGATAGAGATTCGCTCCTTGAGTAGCAAGCCCTGCTTCAATGCCACGCAAGCTGTCTTGGCCGGAGAGTTGCCCAAAGAGCATGGCAACAAAGTGGTTCCAAGAACTAAAACCTCTTGCATGATATTCAGCTTTAGTCTCAAAAACGGCTTTTTGAAATTCGTATCTCGAAAACATTTTTAGCATTTGACTTAAAATTGTATTATAATGGTGCATAGCCTAGCCCTCCTTATTTGCCGACGGATATCGGTATTGGTGATGGTTGGTGACTATCACCATCATAAGGATTCGGTTAGGCTTTTTCAATCATAATTTGGACACGAGTGAATTAAACTATGAAAAAAAATAACCTTGCCGGTGAATATAGCTTAATCTTCCTTTGCGCAAGATTAAACATAAATAAACCCATCCGGAATGAAATCCGAAACCTGCTAAATGGCCCCCTTAACTGGGATAAAATACAAGAAATTTCCATCCACCACGAAATCCTGACTTTTTTGTATTATAACTTAAACAGGCTTAATCTGCAAAATCTCATTCCAGAAAAAATATTCGCGCTAATGAAAAACTATCATTATTCTAACCTCATTAGAAACTCATTGTTAGAAAAAGAGGTTGCGCTTATCCTGAAATCCTCCGGCTCCGCAGGCATAACCATTATTCCTTTCAAAGGGTTCAGTTTGATACAAACCCTATACCGAGGTAACCCTGAACTAAGAATAATGGCTGATGTCGATATACTTGTAAAAGAAACGGAATTTCCGAAAATAAAAAATATCCTTCTGCAAACAGGCTATACAGAAAATACGGATCCTGCTGAAAATAAAATAATTTTCGAAACCGTCTTCTCAAAAAAGCTTTCCGCGAATTTATCGTCAATCATCGAAATCCACACCGCGCTTTCGCCTGCCCGCCCCCACCCAGTCAAACTCCCTCAGCTTTGGGAAAGAACCCGGGAAATAACCATTAATGGCCAGAAAATACCGCTTTTATCCGCGGAAGACACATTTTTATCCTTAACCCTGCATTTACGCAGGCACCTGCGGCGGTTAACTTTAAAATTTATCGTCGACATTTCTGAATTGTTAAGCGCAAACGGCGAAAACCTTGATTGGAATTATATAAAGAAATCAGCCCAAGATAATCATATCATAACTACCGTATATCTTTCTCTTTATGCCGTCAAAGAACTATTGGACTTGCCTGTTCCCGCCAAAATCTTAGATGAATTCCGCCCAAATATTATTAAAAGCGCTCTGATAAGCTTAGCGATAAACAAACATAATTTTTTTACTCTCAAAAAACGGCAAGCCGTCTTTTTGCGTTTTTTACTTTTTGACCGCCTTTTAGATTTCTGCCTTTATCTCTGGCGGGTATCTTTTATCGAAAGATTTATTGCCGGAAGAACCCTCAAAAAAACTAAAATAAATACTATACCGAGAATACCGATAAAAAACATTGTGGAAACTAGAAAGTAAAAAAGCGCTTTGCTTATAATAATATCTGGTTTTAAACTTTTACTAAATCTATCCACGTAATGCGTAAACCTGTCTTGCCCGCCAAATAGATAGCTAGTCCCTATTCGGATACCATTGGGAAGTTTGTCAACGCGGCTTTGGAATACAGATAAAAATCCATATCTGGTATTATATTTATCAATAAAATCGTTTCTGACGCGCAAAAATACGCATTTTATAAGCTTTGGATAAAAAACCGGAAGGTCATTGCGTTCCTGCGCCCCATCGCCTATTTTCTGGACCAAAATATTTCCGGCCCGATCATTCAGCAGCTTTTCTCTTAATTCTAAAAAGGAAAGCGGATTCCCCTGATCGACAGCATAAAAACCAAACATTATATCTACAAATACCCATTTCTTTAAGCTTTTGATATAAACCTCGTTCACCGTATGCGCCGTCGAATTAAACTTCTCGTTTTCTAACGCCCATAACCTTGATTTTAAGCCTGAACCGGATAAATACGCGGAGAATAAAATCGCACGGTGAAAACAATGCGCGCCGCTTGCGCCCGCTCTTATCTGTCTGAGCATCCCCTCCGGAGAATCCCATTTTAAAGCCTTGCCTTTTTGGTTAGTATTAGGAAAAATTTCCACTACATATTTGGCGGCTTCCAGCATAATTCCAAAGTCATCTTTTTTGTTCCTGATTAAAAGCTGGATCTCATTTTTAAAAATATCGAGCCCGGGCTTATCCGGTTCGAATTGAAAATATCCCGGGGCGTTGTCCGGCAGCCAGTAAAAATCATCCTGGTTACTTGACTCAATAATATCCCATATGGCCAAATGTGAAAACGAACGGCTTTTGAATAATGCATAACCGATAATCGCGTCGATTAAAATAATTATAAAAACAACTATGTAAATCTTTCTTTTAAACATCTTTTCCATATCCGTTTAATTTATAGTTGAGAATATGGCGGATAAAAATAAAATTTCCTAACAAATATCTTTTCCACAATCTTTCCGGCTGCTGCCACAATCTATGCAGCCACTCAAGCCCAAATTTAATCATCCAGCAAGGCGCTCTTTTTCGTTGGCCGGATAACCAATCAAAAACAGCACCTACGGCCCAACACAAATTAACATTTAACGCATTTATATTATCAGCTATCCATTTTTCTTGTTTTGGAACCCCCATTCCAACCATTAATATATTTGGTTTTAAACTGTTAATTTCTTGAAGAAGCTCCCGCTCTTCCGATTTAGCAAAAAAGCCATCCCTGCTTCCTACAATTCTTAATCCTTTGCTTTTCAATACTTCTTCTGTCTTTTTAACGGTTCCCTTCCTGCCTCCCAACAAATAAATGGTTATTTTCCTATCTTTCAGCTCGGGAACTAATATCTCAAAAAAATCCAGTATATTTACCCTTTCCGGCAAAGGGGCGCCTAAAAATCTTGCGGCCCAAACCACCCCCTGGCCTCCGGCATAAACTAAGTCCGCTTTTTGCAGGATTCTTTTATATTCATTATCGATTAAAGCGGTATTTAGGCAATGCGCGTTAAGATAAGTTATAAATTTATTTTTATCCGCAAGCGCGTATTCCAGGATTTTTCCTACGATATCATTGGCAGCCAGCGCCCCAACCTCTATGCCTAAAAAATTAATAGTTTTACGCATCTAAAACCGAGATTCTTCGTCGCCCCGCCAACGGCGGGGCTTCTCAGAATGACTTCGCTTAGGTTACTGATTATGAAAAAAATCCCGGTAAGCCGGGCTTTCTGCTAAAAGCTGATCGTGCGCGCCTTCTTCTATTTTTCCATCCCCCCTTAGAAAATATATTCTATCCGCGTCTTTTATCGAAAACAGCCGGTGAGAAATAATTATCGTGCTTAAGCCCTGCCTCTTT
>JAHIKK010000019.1 GCA_018897555.1 Candidatus Omnitrophota bacterium | reverse complement strand
GCTATTTCCGGCGGCTTCATTCCTTTACCCAAGAGCTCCAAGGCCCGCCGCCGGCGCCTTTCAAGCTCTATTTGGGTTCCATGTGGTCTCATGGAACCAGCATATCATATTACTATTACTTATGCAAGGGTCAATAGTTATCTTTTTTTCGTACCGTTAATAGGGTTAGCTTTATTTTTTTACCAAAATAGGAAGGCTAGCTATAGGTTTACTCTTTTTCATGGCGCCTGGGGGATGATCAAAGAGCATCCTTTGCTTGGTAAGGGAATTGGGACATTTATGGATTATTGTGCTTTTTACACAAATAAACCGGGTGTTTTTTATGCGCATAATTGTTTCCTCCAGATATGGGCTGAATCAGGAATTTTTTCTTTATTGTGTTTTCTTTTGTTTGTGGGGTATGTTTTTTATAGGAGCATTAAAGTGAGCTTAAGAATACCCAGATCCCTGAATTATTTTGTTTTGATAGGCCTAACTGCGGGATTGTTGGGATTTTTAGTGCATAGTTTTTTTGAGGTTCATCTGTATTCTTTTCAGTTGAGTTTTCTTTTTTGGGTTGTGTTGGGCTTAACAGTTGCCTTGAGCTCTAAGCTTGATCCAGAACAGATTCTTAAGTCATAAGACACCCCGCGTTTATTTGAATTGCGCGGGTGTTGTCTAGGTAGACAAGGAGATCATATGAAAGTAGTCATTTTAGCGGGTGGCAGAGGGACAAGAATTAGTGAAGAGACAGAGGTTTTACCGAAACCGATGGTAGAAATCGGGGGTAAACCGGTAATTTGGCATATCATGAAGCTTTATTCTTATTATGGTTTTAATGATTTTATTATTTGTTTGGGGTATCGGGGGTATATGATCAAAGAATACTTCTCGCATTATTTTATGCATATGAGTGATGTGACTATAGATTTGTCAAAGAATGAGACAAAAATTCACACTACCGCTTCTGAGCCGTGGAAAATTACTTTGGTTGATACCGGTTTAGACACCATGACCGGCAGCAGGCTTAAGAGAGTACAGAAATATGTTGGAAATCAAACTTTTCTTTTAACTTACGGAGATGGCTTAGCGGATATTAATATGAAAAAACTGGTTCAATTTCACAAGCAGAACAAGAAATTAGCAACATTAACCGCTATTCAAAATGTCGGAAGGTTTGGCGTATTAGACATAGATTCAGGGAACAGGGTTTCTTCTTTTCTGGAAAAGCCAAAAGGCGAAGGCGGGTGGATTAACGGCGGTTTCTTTGTCCTTGAGCCGGAGGTATTTAATTATATAGATAATAATGATACTGTGATTTGGGAAAAAGAATCCCTGGAGGAGTTATCAAAGCAGGGAAAATTATGCGCTTATAAGCATACCGGTTTCTGGGGGTGCATGGATACCTTAAGAGATAAAATAAATTTTGAGAAAACCTGGCAATCCGGGGCCGCTCCTTGGAAGGTATGGAAATGAAGGCAATAGATAAGGAATTTTGGAAGAATAAAAAAGTGCTCATAACCGGGTTTGAAGGTTTCTTGGGTTCCCATCTGGTAAAAGCCTTGTTGGAGAGAAAAGCAAAAGTTATCGGTTTGGATATTAAAACTTTTCGCAAGGAAACTATTCTTAGCTCCCGGGATTACGAAAAAATAGTTGTTTATCAGGGGAGTGTTACTAATCGCAATCTTATTGGAGATATCTTACGCAAACATTCAATTAATATAATCTTTCATTTAGCCGCCGAAGCCATTGTCAGCCGCAGCCAGGTAAATCCCTTAAAGGCGTTTAAATCTAATATCGCGGGGACTTGGGAGGCCTTAGAAGCTGCCCGCCAATACGGGAATGCGCAGGCGATTATTGTTGCTTCCAGCGATAAGGCTTATGGCAGCCATAAAAAACTTCCTTACCGTGAAGATGCTTCCTTGATCGCAAACCATCCTTATGATGTTTCCAAAAGCTGCGCGGATTTGATCGCCAATACATATTTTCATACTTATAGTTTGCCTATAGCCATCACCCGTTGCGGTAATATTTATGGGCCCGGTGATTTTAATTTTAGCCGCCTTATACCGGATGCGATGAAGAGCATTATTTTAAATAGGAGATTAAAGATACGCAGCGATGGAACCTTTGTGCGTGATTATGTTTATGTTGATGATATTGTGGCCGGCTATATTAAGATTGCTGAGCTTATGAGAAAGAAGAATCTTTCAGGCGAAGCCTTTAACCTCAGCGGCGAAAAGCCGATAACGGTAGTTAAGTTGTTAAAAGAAATTAGTAAATTTAATTTTCGCGGGAATGAGTTAAAGTATAAGATTATGAATACCGCTAAATATGAAATAAAAGAACAGTATCTTTCCGCGGCGAAAGCCCGGCGTGTCCTAGGTTGGAAGCCCAGACATAGCCTAGATGAAGGTCTTAAGAAAACGACTGAATGGTATGCGGAATATTTTAATAAGCAATGAAATTAAAGATTTGCATTTTTTGGTATTTAGTGTATACTTTGCTTAGGTAAGTGTGATTATAATCACATAAATTGAACCAAAAGGTGGATATGAGACGAATAGTAATAGATAAATTAATTTCATGGAAGAAGTCGGAACAGCGAAAACCTCTTATTTTAAAGGGCGTTCGTCAGGTTGGGAAGACTTGGTTGTTAAAGGAATTCGGTAAAAAATATTACGAAAATACGGCTTATTTCAATTTTGATGAGCAAGGCGAATTAAAACAATATTTTGAAACGACTAAGGATGTTCAGAGAATTATTCAAAATCTTGCTTTGATCAATGGCGTTCCGATTCTTCCGGGAAAGACGCTTATTATTTTTGATGAAATTCAGGAATGTAACGCGGCGCTCAACGCGTTGAAATATTTTTGTGAAACTGCTCCGGAATATCATATTGTCTGCGCGGGGTCATTGTTGGGAATTAGGGTTTCGAAGCCGGCGTCGTTTCCCGTTGGAAAAGTTGAATTTTTATCGATGCATCCGATGACATTCACGGAGTTTTTATGGGCATTAAAAGAAGAAAAACTTGTTCAATATATTGATAATATTGATTGCCTGGATCCGATTCCTGATATTTTCTTTAATCAATTATATGAAAAATTAAAGATGTATTTTATTACCGGAGGAATGCCGGAATCAGTGCGCTCCTGGGCCGAAGAAAAAGATGTCGCGCGGGTGCAAAAAGTATCGCAAGATATATTGAACGCGTATGAGCTTGATTTTTCAAAACACGCGGAAATTAAGGATATTGCTAAACTGGGATTGATTTGGTCGTCGATTCCTTCCCAACTTTCAAGAGAGAATAAGAAGTTTATGTATGGAGCGGTCAAAGAGGGAGTAAGGGCAAGAGAGTATGAAGATGCTTTGACCTGGCTTTCTAACGCTGGCCTCGCGTACAAAATATATCGGAATACAAAACCAAGCCTTCCGGTGTCGGCGTATGACGACCCGGGCGCGTTTAAACTTTATATGGTTGATGTCGGGCTTTTACGCCGGCTCGCGTTTCTTGATCCGGTGTCGTTCAATGAAGGCAATAGGTTGTTTTCGGAATTTAAAGGGGCGCTTTCCGAGAACTATATTTTACAAAGCCTCGTGGCTCAATATGAAGGTTTACCAAGATACTGGTCTAGCGGCGCGACAGCTGAGGTTGATTTTACGATTCAGCGCGGTAACGACATTCTCCCTATAGAAGTTAAGTCGGATGAAAATGTGCGTGGTAAAAGTTTTACTTTGTATAATCAAAAATATGCCCCATTGATACGGGTGAGATTCTCGCTAAAGAATCTTAAAAAAGACAATAATCTTATTAATATCCCGATGTTTTTGGCGGATCATCTTGATAAAATTATTGGCCTGGCGGTTAAAGAAAAAATTGGGCTGTAAGCTTAGGTATATCCTAAATGAGGGCATGAAGGAAGTTAATCAAACATTTATAAATTATAGATGAAGAATCTAGATGGCCTTATAGAGCATGCGCAAAGTGTGCGAGTAAACGCTTTAAATATGGTTTATAGAAGCAAAGCTAGCCATATAGGAAGCGGTTATTCTTGCGTGGAATTACTGGTGTATTTATATTCAAGTTGGTTAAAAGTTTCCTCAGATTTAATCTTAGATTCAAATCGGGACCGTTTTATTTTGAGCAAGGGGCATGCAGCCGCGGTATATTATGCGGTGCTTGCTGAATTTGGATTTATTCCTAAAGGGTGGCTAGATAAATATTGTCAAATTAACTCTCCTTTAGGTGGCCATGTTGATCGTAATGTTCCCGGAGTTGAAATTTCCACAGGTTCTCTGGGGCATGGTTTGCCAATTGCTGTTGGTATGGCTTTAGCCGCTAAGCGTAATAATAAGAAATATCGCGTGGTGGCGCTATTGTCAGATGGTGAGATGGAATCAGGAGCTAATTGGGAAGCTTTTAATATGGCGGGTGCCAAGAATTTAGATAATTTAATCGTGATTATTGACCGGAATAACATGCAGGCAATGGGTTCTACAGAAGATATTTTACCAATGAAAAATCTGGATGAGCGTATCAGGAGTTTTGGGTGTGCCTGTTTTGATGTAAATGGCCACGATTTCTTTGCGATTGATTCGATATTCCAAAAGATGCCATTAAATTGCCAGCCGGCGGTAATTATTGCTCATACTATAAAAGGCAAGGGCGTTAGTTTTATGGAGAATAAATTAGAGTGGCATTACAAGTCTCCCAATGATGAACAATTTCGCATAGCAAAGAAAGAGTTAGAAAAGAGATGAGAACTACATTTATGAATCGGTTATGTGAATTAGCGCGGCAGGATGAGCGTATTTGTTTAATTGTCGGTGATTTAGGGTTTTCCGTGGTAGAGCCCTTTATTAAGGAATTTCCTAAGCGTTTTCTTAACGCAGGAGTCGCAGAACAATCTATGACTGGTATTGCTGTTGGCTGGAGTCTCGCTGAGGATAAAATTGTTTTTATTTATAGTTTAGGAAATTTCCCAACTTTGCGTTGTCTAGAACAGATTCGTAATGATTGCTGCGCGCATAATGCGAATGTAAAAATTATTTCATTAGGTAGTGGTATTACCTATGGTCAATCAGGGTATTCTCATTTTGCTGTCGAAGATTTAGCTGTTATGGGAGCTATGCCTAATATGACTATCTTTACTCCAGCAGATCCAGGTGAGGCTAAAAGATGTCTTGATTTAAGCGTCAGTATTTCAGGTCCGGCTTATTTTCGGTTAGCAAAAAATGGCGAGCTAAGGCTAAAAGAGGAGATATGTTTTTTTGATATTGGTGATTTTGTAGAATATAGGAGTGGTAAAGATATATGTATAATTGGCGTGGGTACGATTCTGTCTGAATGCTTATATGCTGCTGATTTATTAGGCAATGATGTTGTTGCTGAAGTTATTGGTCTTCCTGTCTTTAAGCCTTTGAATGAAACGAAATTGATAAATTTATTGAAAAAATTTTCTTTTATAGCGACAGTTGAGGAACACTCTTCTTATGGTGGATTAGCCAGTGTTATTGGCGAGATTATATCGCGCAATGGGTTAAATGCCAAGCTCTTGAAGTTTGCTTTACCGGAAGGATTTAATAAGACCGGCCTTCAGGGTGATTTACAAAAGTTATGTGGTTTAGAATCTACACAAATTGCTTCCAAGATTAGGGAAGCCGTTTCCAAATTAGGATAAAGTAATATGAAGACCAGTAAAATTGCTATATTAGGTGCAACAAGTCATATTGCCAAAGGGTTAATACTTAACTTTATGCAAAGTAAGGAAAATGAGTTATTTTTATTTGCGCGGATTCCTAAAAAGGTAAAGGAATTCTTGGAAGAGAATAGTTTACCATTGAATCGCCATATTTATGATTTTAAGCATTTCCAGAGAGAAAAATACGATGTTATAATTAATTGCGTTGGGTTAGGAACTCCAGCCAAGGTAAAAGAAGCAAGGGATGAAGTGTTTAAGCTAACAGAAGAATTCGATAACATGATTTTGGAATATCTATACCGATATCCCGTTACACTTTATATCAATTTTAGCAGTGGGGCAGTTTATAGTATATCCGTAAACGACATAGAGCCGGAACATTATTACGGGATAGCAAAATTGCATCAAGAAGCAAAGCATCGCGTTTTAAAGAAATTAAATATTGTTGATATAAGAATATTTTCTTATTTTAGCCGTTTTATAGAGCTAGATTCTGGGTATTTTCTGACCGAGTTGCTAAAGAGTTTAAGAAAAAAGAAAACCTTTACTACTAATGCAAGCGATTTTATCCGTGATTTTCTTTCTCCCCAAGATCTTTTCACCTTAATTTGCTTGATTATTAAGGCTAAGCCTTTTAATGGCGTTATAGATGCTTATAGTTCTAAGCCGATTAGCAAGTTTAAATTGCTCGATTATTTTGTTAAGAATTATTCTCTAAAATATACTATTGATCGCAACCTTAAGCTTGTTTGTCCCACAGGAGTAAAAAATCGGTATTGCTCTAGTTCAAGAAAAGCGGCAGGTTTAGGATATAAGCCAAAATCTTCTTCTTTAGAAACAGTAGTAACAGAGTCAAAATATATACTTGGCGCGGCTAATGAATAAACAGGATAGTATTAGAAAAAAAATATTAAAACAGGTGGTAGATTATTTTATCTGCCGGAAAAAAGAAAAATTTACATGTGGCCAAACGCGTATTCCTTATGCCGGCAGGGTTTATGACGAGAAAGAATTGGTTTCTTTAGTTGATGCATCTTTAGATTTTTGGCTTACTGCCGGCAGGTATGCGGATAAATTTGAAAAGGGCCTTGCTGGTTTCTTAGGAGTTAAATATTGCCTTTTAACAAATTCCGGTTCTTCGGCTAACCTTTTGGCTGTTTCTGCTTTAACTTCTCCTTTATTAAAAAGCAGGCAATTAAAACCGGGCGATGAGGTTATTACCACAGCTTGCGGTTTTCCCACAACTCTCAATCCAATTTTACAAAACAACTTAGTACCCGTATTCATTGATGTAGAATTAGGTACGTATAATATACAAGTTGAGAAAATAGAGCAAGCGATCACCAAGAAAACAAGAGCCATATTTACGGCGCATACATTGGGTAATCCGGTAAATATTAATAAGATTAAGCAGTTAGTGAAGCAATATAATTTATGGTGGATAGAGGATAATTGTGATGCTTTAGGCTCAAAATATAAAAATAAATATACCGGGACATTTGGTGATATATCTACTTGTAGTTTTTATCCTCCGCATCATATAACTATGGGTGAAGGAGGGGCAGTATTAACCAATAATATTATCCTTAAAAAAATAATAATGTCTTTTCGGGATTGGGGGAGATCCTGTTTTATAGCAGGAACGCCAGTAACATTAGAAAGTAAAGTTAAAAGTATAGAAAATGTAATTATAGGTGATAAAGTCTTAACCCATAGGGGTAATTTCCTTCCAGTTATAAATACTTTTAAAAAATTATATACCGGAAAAATATATAATTTTAAAGCGCATTTAATCCAGCCTTTTCAGGCTACTAGCGATCATAGATTTTTTGTATTGAGGGATGGTAAGGCAGAATGGATAAAAGCTGAAAATGTAATGAGCGGAAGGGATATGTTTTTAGAAGCAATACCAAAATGCATAAGGAAGCCAAGGATATTTAGTTGGAAATATAAAACAGCATATAAGGAAGTAAAATGTTTTATTAAACCAGATAAGGATTTAATGAGGCTTATTGGTTATTGGTTAGCCGAGGGTAATGTAGCAAAAGGCTTTAAAGGGCAAAGTGGATATAAAATTAACCAGAAGTATTATTTTCATAGAATTGAATTTTCGTTCAATAAAAATGAATCCGAATATATCAAGGATGTTGAAAGGCTTATTTTAAAATATTTTAGAGTTAAAATGCAAACAAGACGGCAGGGAAATGGCGTTTTGTTAAGTTTTAAAACAAGAAGCGGGTATGAATTTTTTAAAGAATTTTTTAAGACAGGCGCATTAAATAAGACCTTGTGGGAGGATATGGAATATTGGGACCTGAGTTTAGTGAATTCATTAATTAAAGGTTTTTGGAGAGGCGATGGGTCAAAAGATTTTCAAGGATTATCAGTTTGCTCTATAGATCTAGATTTAATTGAGAAAATACGTATTATTCTTATAAGGAATCATATCTTACCTTGTTACGGAATAAGAACAGTGGATAAGCATAAATCTTCTATTGTTAAAGGAAAAACAATAGAGGCAAAACATAATTTATATAGCCTCGCATGTTATGGGATAAACGGAGAAAAATTTGCTAACATAGTAGATGAAAAATATATTTCAAGAACTAAAAGGCAGCAAGCTTTCTTTAAAATTTTAAATAATGTTAAATATATAGCATATCCGATACATAGAATATCGTATAAAAGCTATAGGAGCAAGATGGTATATAATTTAGAAGTAAGAGGTTTACATAGTTTTCATGCAGGTAGGGTAGTGGCACATAATTGTTATTGTGATTCAGGGAAAGATGGCACTTGCGGGAAGAGATTTTCCCAGAAATTCGGTGATTTACCGTATGGTTATGATCATAAATATATCTATTCCCATATCGGTTATAATCTAAAGGCTACGGATATGCAGGCGGCTATAGGAGTAGCGCAACTGAAGAAATTGCCTAGATTTATTGCAGCGCGAAAGAAAAACTTTGCGTTTTTCATGAAACATTTTAAAAAATACGAAAAATACCTCATTTTACCAGAGGCGGCCAAAAAATCTGACCCCAGCTGGTTTGGTTTTCCAATTTTAGTGAAAGCAAGCGCGCCTTTTAGCAGGAATGATATTGTTAGCTATCTGGAACAGAATAAAATAGCGACGCGTATGCTTTTTGGAGGTAACTTGACGAAGCAGCCGGCATATAAAAATGTAAAGTACAGAATTTATGGTTCTTTGAATAATACCGATATGGTGATGAATAGCCTTTTCTGGATTGGGGTTTATCCTGGGCTTAATTATTCTATGTTAACTTATACGAAAAACACTGTTAAAGGATTCTTTAGGAAAATATGAAACTTACGATTATAATTTTTTGTTTTAATGAAAAGGCTACTATTCTAAAAGCTATTGAACAAGCAAAGCAGATTAGTATTGATAAAGAAATAATTGTTATTGATAATTGTTCAACCGATGGCACTAAAGATATTTTAGAAACATTAGAGAAGAGCGCTGCGTTAAAAATAGTCATGCATAACAAAAATATGGGGGTTGGGTATTCAGTAATCGAGGGGATCTCTCTTGCTCAAGGCGAGTATTTTTATGCTCCGTGCGCGGATTTGGAGTATAAAATGGAAGATGTGTATAAAATGATGGAGAAGATTGAAAATGAGAATTTAGACGCTGTTTTTGGTTCAAGGCTGCTGGAAAAAAAAGGTGTATCCAGATTCAGGCTTATCAAAGAAAGGCCGTATTGGCTTGGTTCAATTATCGCTACGTTCTTAACAAACCTATTTTACGGAAGAGATTTTACTGATATTATAGCGACTAAATTAATAAAGACAAATATTTTAAAAGAATTAGGTTGTCAGGCTACTAATCAGGCTTTTGAGTTTGAGCTGGTTAGCCGGTTATGCAAAAAAGGATACAAAATCGGGGAAGTTCCGGTTTGGTATAAGCCACGGACACATAAAGAAGGTAAAACTATTAAGGCTATTGATATGGTGCCTGCGGTATTGGCAATCCTAAGGATTAAATTTTTAAAGTGAGAATCGCATTAGTTTATCCTCCAACTTCAGAATTAAATCTAAAAGGCTATCCATTGGGTTTGGCGTATTTGTCCGCTTCCTTAAAAAGAAGGCATAAGGTGGATATCTATAATTATAATGGCTGTGAATTCAGAAAGAGCCTGAGTTCATTCTTTAGTTCTGTTAAGCAAACTAAGCCGGATGTGGTAGGGGTATCATTTAATTCTTTCAATCGTTGGGGAGCTTATAAGATTATTAAAGGCGTAAAAAAGATTAACAAGGATATCATTGTGGTTTTAGGAGGGGTGCATCCTTCGACTATGTACGGCCAAATGTTTGAATATTTTTATGACCACATTGATTTTATTATTCAATCAGATGGAGAGGAGCCGTTTTATCAATTGTGCAATGCTTTAGAATCAGGTAAGGATTACAAAAATATTAGCGGTTTAGTTTATAAGGATGGCAATAAGAGTTTTAAGGCCAATTCTGTCACGGAGAAGGTGATTAATCTTGATGATTTAGCTATGCCGGATTATTCTTACGCCTCCAGAAGGATAAAAGACACCGGATTTGCCTACCTGATTACTTCCCGGGGATGCCCGGTTAACTGTTCTTTTTGTTCAACTTCTTCTTTCTGGGGGCAGAATATCAGGATGAATTCTCCGGAGAGAGTAGGGGGGGGAGGTGGATTATGCTAAAAGTTTGGGAGCAAAGAGGATTTTTTTTCATGATGACACCTTTAATCTCGGGATTGAACGGACAATTAAGCTGGCGGAAATCTTAAAAAAGAAAGAAATTGAATATGCGATTTCCTGCCGCGTCAAACCGGTTAATGAAGAAATGATTGCCAAGTTAGTTGAATCCGGATGCAGGCATATAACTTGGGGGGTAGAGAGTTTATCCGATAAGATACTAAATGCGATAGATAAAAAGATTAGTAAAGAAGACGTAAAGAACGCTTTTGATATTTGCGCTAAATACGCCGACAGGATGAGTACAGGCGGTTTTTTCTGTGTTGGAGTTCCGGGAGAAACTGAAGGGACGATCAATGAGACAGTTTATTATTTAGACAAGAACATAAAATCAACCCACGGGCCCGGAGCTTCGATGCTTTATATTCTTCCGGGGACAAAGATTTACGGGGAATTGGTTAAAAATAATAGATTTGACGAAAGGGTTTGGGTTAAAACTGATTCGGTTTATTATTATACTAAGGAGAACAGCCTAAAAACATTGAATCGGTGGCGGAAAAGAATTAATAATAGCGGAATAAGGCTGCCGTTTCATTCCAAATATTTTTGGGATTACGCTTTAAACGGAAACAAAGCAGATATAAGTCCTATGAAGAAGTCGTTCCGGAAAACCCGCAAAAAACTGGGAAGGTTTATTAATATGCTGCGCAACAGGTACTAATCTTTAATTTATAAGAGAAAGAATGAATATGCAAACGACAAAAGATCTTTATAAGTTGCGTTTTAATGAGAATGAAAAAAAACGTAAGAATGCTTTATGGCAGGTGCTTTGCAAGGATTTCTTGCAGGGTTTTGTTGATCCTGAATCTAGTGTTCTTGATTTAGGGGCCGGGTTCTGTGAGTTTATTAATAATATCAAAGCTAAGAATAAATATGCGGTAGATATAAATCCCCAGCTGCATAAATATGCCAGACAGGGCGTGCATGTTATAAATACGCATTGCACTGATTTACAAGAAATTAATAATGAATCTATGGATGTTGTTTTCTCAAGTGAGTTTTTTGAACATCTAAAGAATAAGGAAGAGCTATTCGCGACGCTTAAAGAAGTGCATAGGATTTTACGTGAAAGAGGTAAATTGATCGTTGTCTGCCCAAATATTCGTTATGTTGGCCATAGGTATTGGGATTTTATCGATCACGGGTTACCGTTAACCCATTTGGGTATGCGCGAAGCACTTTTGATGCACCATTATTCAGTAGTTAAGTTAGTGCCTAGATTCCTGCCATATACTACTAAAAGCCATTTTCCTAAGAGCCAATATCTGCTAAGAATATATTTAAAATTACCAATTTTGTGGAGAATATTTGGAACCCAGATGTTTATTGTTGCTGAGAAGGAGAGGGTAGAATAATGGAAACATTTCTTTTCTTTTTACAGAATACTTCTCCGCTTTTATGTTCTTATATGTTAACACGTAAGTATTTTTCATTTAAGGGATATGTTGATACGCTACTTGCGTTCCTGATATTATTTTATGCTCAGATTATAGCGACAATCATCGTGCTGGGGACTCTTCATATTCTATGCCTACGCAATGTTTTATTATTTAATTTCGCTATGTTTTTCCTGATTTGGTTTATTGCAAGGCCGGCACAAGATTACAATGTCAGAGATGATTTGTATAAGTTTATATCATGGTTACGCACATTTTCCGTAACTGATAAGATTGCAATTTTCTGTCTTTCTCTCGTATGCGGCTTCGCCCTAGTTAAAGTGGTGGTTAATCTGGTTAATCCGCCATTCGGATGGGATGATTTAAATTACCATTTTACTTTTGCGGTAGAATGGTTTAAAAACGGAACACTGGCAACACCGATAGTTGTCAGTGATTACCCCGCTCCCAGTTACTATCCTTTAAATGCAAGTTTTATATTCTATTGGTTGTTGTTGCCTTTTAAAAATGTTTTTCTTGCCGATATTGGACAGGTACCATTTTATGGCATTGTTTTTTTATCCATGTATTCTATTGGTAAAAAAATCGGCCTTAACCGCAGGTATTCATTTTACGCGGCCATTTTATTGCTGCTCACGCCTAATTATTTTAAACAAATGAAGATTGCTTATGTTGATGTTATGGTGGCTTCCTTCTTTTTACTTGGCCTTAATTTTTTGTTTAATTTACAGAAGAATTTTAATATTAAGAATATCCTGCTTATCGGGTTATCCACTGGATTATTAATTGGCACTAAAATAATCGCTATTCCGCATGCGTTAATTATTGCTTTATATTTTTTATGGTTGTCATACCTGGTGTGTGTGAGAGATAAGCTATATTTCCGGCTTCTTTTCTCAGTTATTATTTTTGTATTAGCTATTATTTCTATGGGTGGGTTTAGCTATGTCAGGAATTTTATCATGACCGGGAATCCTCTTTATCCTCTCAATGTAAATATGTGGGGGGTAACCATTTTTAAAGGAGTTTTGGGCGGAGAGTTTATTAATAATACAGAGAACTCATTTGGCTGGGGAAAGTTTCTTTTCAGTGAGGGTGTAGGCGCAGGGTTTATTTTATATGCAATACCGGGCTTAATTCTTGCTGGAATCGGTTTAATCAAGAAAAAACCACAGCATAAACCGTATTTATGGCTTCTATTTATATTGATTCCGTTTTTGTATTTTGTTTATCGTTTTGGAGTTGGTATCCCAAATACTAGATATCTCTATCCTTGGTTTGCGGTGTGTTATATGTTGGCAATTTGGGGGATCTCTGTTTTTATGATTCCGGAAAAATGGGTTAGGTATGGCCTTATTATATGCGCCCTTGCCTCAAGCGGAGAATTCGCAAGGCGTCAAGAATTAATATTTTCGTTTATGTTATCAATATTATTATTTGTAATATTCCTTAATGCCTATAAGATCAAACGTTCTTTATTAGTTAAGCCTTTTATGGCATTTTATATAATTTTTATAATAGGAGCTTCGTTTTTACAATATCTTTATATCGATTACTCTAAAAACGAGCTTAAACGTTATAAGTCTTCACAAAAGAGCTCAGGATTCTGGCCGGAAGCTATTGATGCATGGATTTGGCTTGATCAGAATACCAATGGTAATAATGTAGCATATGTCGGCAGGCCGGTACCGTTTCCTTTGTATGGCACTAAGCTTAAGAACAGCGTGTTTTATGTTCCGGTAAATGAAGGGGGGCCGTATTTACATCTTTATAAAAATGCGTGGTATTCCTGTCAGGGTGGATATGAAAATTTTCATAATGTATTAATGGAAGCAAATAATTACCGAGGAAAAGCAGATTACAATATTTGGCTAAAGAATTTAAGGGAGAAAAATACTAATTTCCTTTTTGTCTATTCGTTGCATCAAATAAAAGGCATAGACTTTCCTATTGAGGATGATTGGGCTAAAGCGCACCAAGAAATATTCAGCCTGGTCTTTGTTAATAAAACAATACATATTTATAAAATAAGATGAAACTATCTATTGTGATCCCCGTATATAATGAAGAAGAAAGTATCGGCCAGGTAATTGAGCACATAGAAAGCCAGATAAAACTTATATTTGAATTGATTGTAGTAAATGACTATTCTTCTGACAGGACCGCGGAGATTGTTGCGGGCTTAGCGAATAAATTTAATAATATAGTTTTGGTAGAAAATAAGTTTACGCCTGGGTTTGCTAATGCGGTTAAAACAGGACTGATGAGCGCGAAAAACGAGGTAGTCGTGCCGGTAATGGGGGACTTGTGTGATGACCTGGGGACGATACCGTTTATGTTTGAGAAAGTCACGGAAGGGTTTGATGTTGTTTGTGGAGCGCGTTATATAAAAGGCGGCGCGCGGATGGGTGGTTCAAAAATAAAGGGGTTCTTTTCTTTTTTTGTGGGCAGGACAATGTCAATGTTTACCGGAATCCCTACGCGGGATGTTTCTAATGCTTTTAAAATGTACCGCAAGGAAGTAATTGAAAGTATAAATATTGAATCAGCAGGTTTTGAAGTATCTATGGAGTTAGCGCTTAAGGCGTATTTTAACGGGTTTAAAATTACGGAAGTGCCTACTGTATGGCGGGAGAGGGAGAAAGGCAAGTCAAGTTTTAAGATGTTTAATCTGACGCCAAATTACTTCCGGTGGTATTTGTGGGCGATTGGAAAGAAGTTGAAGGGAGTTTAGAAATGCAGAAGTTTATTAAAATAGCAGGAAAGATTAATTATTGGTCAATCATCTTGTTGCCGTTTTCGGTGGCTATCGCCCCGGGAGTCGCGAATACAGTTATCGGCTTTATGATTGTTACGTTTCTGATTGAGAAGATAAAAAAGAAAGAAAAGCTGTGTTCTGTTTCTCTGCCGGTCATAATCTTTGGGGTGTTTATGATTATTGGCGCGCTCACTTTTATAAATACGGTCAGTATAAAAGATAGCCTAAATGGAATGGTTAAATTGTTTAAATTCTTTTTAATTTTTCTTGTCTGCAGCGAGAATATTAAAGACCGAGAGCATTTTAAGAAAATCGCAATTTCTGTTGCCTGCGCTATTTCTCTTATCGGGATTGATGCCCTTTGGCAGTTATTTTCGGGCAAGGATTTCGTGCATGGAATTACTATCCAAGGAGCCATAGGTTTGCCACGGCCGACAGCTTCTTTCCCGGGCTGTAATGTTATGGGGGTGTATCTTACCGGCTTAACGCCGCTAATTGCCGGATTGGCTTTGTTTTCTTCGCGCTTAAGAAATAGGATATTTTTAACTTCCGCGGCATTCATGGGAAGTGTTGGTATTTATCTTTCTTTGTCTCGTGGGGCAGGCCTGGGGCTTTTTGTAAGCGTGCTTTTTTTGAGTTTAGTCAGAAAGAATAAAATTATAACTTCGGGGCTTATTTTATTGCTTTTAGTTTATCCTTTTGTTATGCCTAAAAATATTAAAGAATGGGCTAAAAGCGTTAACTATAATCCGATGATTTTGTTGACTGATGAAGTAAGGATGAGTATTTACCGTAACACCTTGCATATGATTGGTGAGCATCCGTTTATTGGCGTGGGGATTAACACCTTTTCCAAGAATTACGGTAAATATAAGACCGCGGCCGCGGAAGCCAGAATGAAGACGCCTGACACTATTTACGCGCATAATAATTTTCTGCAAATGGGTGGAGAGATGGGGCTGCTGGGATTGGGAACATTTTTGATCTTTTTGTTCTTTGCTCTCAGCTCTATTTGGTCAGCTTTTAAGAAAAATACAGACCCTTTTTTAAAAGCTTTTTCCGTATCTGTTTTTGCGGCAATTATAGCTTATCTCATTAACGGCCTTACCGAAACAAGCCTTTATTACGCGCGGGTAGTCATGGTTTTTTGGTTTTTAATCGGAGTGGGATTAGCGCTCAACAGGAGAAAGTAATATGCTTTCAGTGATAATGCCGGTTTATAATGCAGAAAAGGCCATTGAGGCAATAATAAATAAGGTCAATGGCCTGCCTATTGAAAAAGAAATCATTGTGGTTGATGACTGCTCAAAAGACAATACTGCCGCAATTTTAAGGTCGCTTTCTTTTGTTAACCTAAAGGTTATACATCATGGCAGTAAAAGGGGCAAAGCAGCCGCGGTGCGCACGGGGGTTGAAAACTCCACGGGTGAATTTATTCTTATTCAGGATGTGAATTTAGGATACGGGTTAAATGATTACTCTAAACTTTTAGAGGCAATTAAGAATTCAGGCGTGGATATAGTGTTGGGGTCACGCTTTAGAAAAATGCGCCAGGGTAATTTTTTCTTAAGCATTTTATTTGGTATTAAGTTAAAAGACTGGTTTAGCCGTTGTCAGCTTGTGCGCAGGGAAAGCCTCCTAAAATTATTACCGGAGTTGAAGAGTGCCAATATTGCATTTGAGATTTTAACTAAAGCGATAAGAAAAAAAATGCGTATAATCGAAGTGCCTATTTCGCAATGAATAATATTATGAAAAAAATATCTATATTTTTATCTTCACTGGCCATTTTTCTGGGAGTTTTTTATTTTTTTTGGATTTCCCCAAAGTATACTACGCCAATTTTGATGTATCACAGTATTAGCTATGAAAAGGGAACTTTTTTTGTTACTCCGGAGAATCTGCTTAAGCAGATGGAATATATTAAGAGAAACGGCTATGAGGTGATAACTTTAGATGAATTGGCCGGGAGTATTAAAGATAAAAGGCGGCTTAAAAGAAACAAGGTTGTTATTACTCTTGATGACGGATACGAAGATAATTTTATATATGCCTATCCTGTTTTTAAAAAGTTTGGTTTTCCGGCTACGATATTTCTCCCCACGGATTTTATGGGGAGAAAAGGTTTTTTAAATTGGGATGAGGTTAGGATTATGTCTAAAAACAGAATATATTTTGGCGGGCATACCAAGAGTCATTTTTATCTTGGGCTCGCGCAGGATACCGGAGCTACGCGTGAGGAAATAGCCGGGCCTAAGAAAGCAATTGAGCGGGAAATAGGCGCCCCGGCGGATTATTTTTGTTACCCTATCGGCGGTTTTAACGAAATCGCCAAAAAATTAGTTAAAGAGGCAGGTTATAAGGGCGCCTGTACTACAAATCGCGGGGCGGATAGGTTTAATCGTGATGTTTATGAACTCAAAAGAGTCAAACCGACTAATTTCGACATGGTTAAACCTTTTTCCTTCCGGTTAAAGCTTTCAGGGTATTATAATTTATTCAGAAGCAGGAAAGACTCATATTAAGAGTAATATAGACAGTGTATCTAACATCTTGGAATGTAAAGAGATATAGAACAAATAATTTTAGTTAGATTTTGGCCTTTTCTGCGTCAGTTAGGGTAGGGAGAAAATAATGATAACGCCAGGAGGAGAGTATGGAGACAAAAATAGCGGTATTTAAAGGCCAGAAGGTACGAAAAACCATTCATAAGAATGAATGGTGGTTTGTGGTTGAAGATGTAGTCATGGCTCTGAGAAATGCACACAGAAGGCGGCCGGCAAAAGATGAATTGCGCTAATACAGAGGGTAATGAAATAAAAACTTGACTTCACAACTAAAAAGTTGTATACTTTATTCAGAAAGGTTTCATGCAAGAATACGCTTGTATTTTTTACGAGACTGCTGATGGAAGAAGGCCTGTAGAAAAATTTATTGAGTCTTTAGATGTAGAAACCCGGGATAAGTTTATTATTAAGCAACAATTGCTCCAAGATTTTGGTCCACAATTACGGCCCAAGAAAGAAGAAAAGATTTTTTAAGGAGAAATAAGTAAGGAGGTTCAAGCCATGAGAAAAGTTGATGATTATATTAAGGAAAAGATAAAAAGGAATCCGGGTTTTAAAGCTCGTTACGATTTACTTATGGAGAAGGCAACGGTGGCGAAGAAAATTATTGGATACCGCATCCGGCATAAATTCTCTCAGGAGCAACTCGCTGAAGAAATAGGGGTTACTCAACAGTACATTTCCAAAATTGAAGAGGGCGAGTTTTCTAATTTGGATGCTATAGAGAATATCCTTAAGCATATCGGATACAGGCTGAGATTAGAGGTAGTTCCTGCATAGTTGCTCCCTAAAACTTCTTAAAAACACCATTTCCTGCGAAATTAGGACAGTGTAGCTAACATCTTGGAATATAAAGAGATATAGAATACATAATTAAGGTTTAGGTAGGTTTATACTTGTAAATGCGGTGAATATATGCTATATTCTCCGCATGGAGTACGTAGAATAATGAAATATATCCACCAACTTGATGTTTGGCCGAAGTTTATATGGAAGCATGAACATATTGCGACCTTGCTTGGCGTAGTGCGTAATCGCCAAGGCAGATTAATGGGGCGCATGGAGGCGATGGGGTTTCCTCTCCGGGCAGAGGCTTTGTTACAGACCCTTACGCTTGATGTTTTAAAAAGCAGTGAGATTGAAGGTGAGGTTCTTGATCCTAAGCAGGTGCGTTCATCCATCGCCCGAAGGCTTGGAATGAATATTGGCGGCATTGTTGCTTCCGATCGTCATGTCGATGGCGTGGTGGAGATGATGCTGGATGCAACGCAGAACTTTGATAAGCCGCTTACAAAAGATCGCCTGTTCGGTTGGCATGCATGCTTGTTTCCTACAGGGCATAGCGGAATGCGTCGCGGCCCGATGCAGGTCGTTTCTGGGGTGTCGGGGCATGAGCGAGTCCATTTTGAAGCTCCGGACGCCGCTCGTCTTAATCTGGAAATGAAGAATTTCCTCGATTGGTTTAACAGTGCCGTGGGAATTGATCCGGTGTTAAAGGCAGGAATTGCTCATTTGTGGTTTGTGACTATCCATCCTTTTGAGGATGGCAATGGACGCATAGCGCGAGCGATTACAGATATGCAGCTTGCCCGCGCTGACGGCAGCGCGCAGCGTTTTTACAGCATGTCCGTGCAAATCCGTAAAGAACGAAATGCTTATTATGAAGTACTCGAGAAGATACAAAAGAATACGCACATGGATATCACCGCTTGGCTTGAATGGTTCTTGGCCTGTTTGGATCGGGCGCTTACCTTAACGGAAAGCACTTTGGCGGAGGTTTTTAGGAAAGCGCATTTTTGGGAGCTTAACCCGTCCGAATCGTTCAATGAGCGGCAAAGAATGATCATTAATAAATTATTTGATGGATTTGAAGGTGTACTTACGTCTTCCAAATGGGGAAAAATAGCAAAATGTTCGCAGGATACGGCCCTTCGAGATATTCTTGAACTTGTTGAAAAAGAGATTCTCATCAAAAACTCTGCCGGCGGACGGAGTACAAGTTATTTGTTGAGAGAATTGTAAAGTAATATAGACTGTCTATGAATTTTAAAAATATACTTGTCATACGCAATGACCGGTTCGGGGAATTTTTGCTGAACATTCCGGCAATGCGCGCGCTGAAAGAATTATATCCACAGGCAAAACTTACTTTAGCGGTAAATTCCGCGGTTTGCGAGTTGGCAGGCGCGGTTGAATGTGTTGATGCGGTGGTGGTTTGGGATGAGGTTAAAGGGAATTTAAGGAAGTATAAGTTTGATCTCTGTGTTGTTCTAAATCCTACAAAAGAGGCGCACTGGGCTGTTTTTTGGGCCGGGATTCCCGCGCGCGTTGGCTATGACAGGAAATGGGGAATTCTGCTGACGCATAAATTAAAAGATACTAAACACCAAGGCATGCGGCATGAAGTGGATTGTAATTTGGAGTTGGTGGGGTTGTTGGGGGCAAAGACGTTTGATAAGACGCTTAAGATTAAAATTGATAATAATTTGTTCAGAGAATTTATTGTACAAGATCGGGGACAGTCCCCTTTGGGGACAGTCCCCTTTTTACTTGTGGCGATCCATCCGTTTACCAGCGACCTGGTTAAACAGTGGCCGACGGAAAGGTTTGGCGAGTTAGCGCAGCGTATTCAACGTGAATTGGGATTAAAGATTGTTATGGTGGGGAGAGTTGAAGATCGGGGACAGTCCCCTGCGGGGACAGTCCCCTCTAGTGATGGTATTATTAATATGATCAATAAAACTTCTTTGGTGGAATTAGCGGCTTTATTGAAACGCTGTTCTTTGCTTATTTCCTGCGATAGCGGGCCAATGCATTTGGCTGCGGCTGTGGGGACGCCGGTAATAGCGTTGTTCAGAAATGATCTGTTGGGCAAAACCGCGCTTCGCTGGGGGCCGTGGGGAGAAGGGCATATAGTAATCGAGAGTTCGAGCTTAAATGATATAACGGTTGATGATGTTTTTGAGAAAGTAAAAAAGAGATTGTTTCGTCCGCCTTTGGCGGACTCACAATGACGAGTATGAATTATGCGGTTATTTTAGCCGGTGGAGTTGGAAGCAGGTTTTGGCCGTTTTCGCGCGAGCTTGAGCCAAAGCAGTTTATGCAAATTATTGGCCAAGAAAGCCTGCTGCAGGCGGCTATCCAGCGCTTAAAAGGCGTGGTGGATCCGGCGCGTACTTATATTATTACCAATAAAATCTATTTTTATGAAGTTAAGGCTCAGATTACTAAGTTTCGCATTCCGGATAAGAATATAATTTTAGAGCCGTTGGGTAAGAATACTGCTCCGGCAGTTGGGCTGTGCGCAAAATTAATCAGCCATCTGGATAAAGACGCAGTGCTTTTGGTTCTGCCCTCTGATCATTACATTAAGAATGTGGAAAATTTTAAAAAGACACTTAAAAAAGCAATTGCCTGCGCCAGAAAAGATTTTTTGGTGACGATAGGGATTAAGCCGAGCGCGCCGTCTACGGGATATGGGTATATAAAGGCGGGTGACAGGGAGAATGGGCATTTTGTAGTGGATAAATTTTTGGAGAAACCGGATTTAAATAAGGCCAAGAAATATTTTAAAGATAAGAAATTCTTCTGGAACAGCGGGATGTTTATCTGGAAGGCCTCGGTGTTTTTGGAGGAGGCCAGGAAATACTTGCCTAAGCTGTATGCTAATTTGCAGAGAATTAATTCGGTAAATGATATTCCTAAAATTTGGCCGGGGATCGAGGCGATTTCCGTTGATTATGGGATTATGGAGCGTTCCCAAAGGATCGCGCTTATTCCCGCTGATTTTTACTGGACGGATTTGGGGAGTTGGGATGCGCTTGCGGAAATATTCCCGAAAGATAAAAGGGGGAATATTTCCAATAGCGACACACTGAATGTGGATAGCCATGGAGTATGCGTATTTGCCAGAGGTAATCGGTTGGTTTCAACTATCGGGGTTAATAATATGATTATCGCGGATACCCCGGATGCCTTACTGGTTTGCGCTAGGAGCAGGACTCAGGATGTGAAGCAGTTGGTTGAGAAATTAAAGACGCTTAAGCGTAAAGAGCACCAGGTGCATTTGACTGAGCGCAGGCCTTGGGGTTCGTTTACTGTGTTGCAGCAGGGAATAGGTTTTAAGATCAAGCTTATTGAGCTTACGCCCAAAAAACGCTTTAGTTTGCAAAGGCATAAGGACCGGGCTGAGCATTGGGTGGTGGTTTCCGGCCTGGCCAAAATTACCCGCGCCGGCAAGGTTTCATTTGTGCGCAGTAACGAAAGTGTGTATATACCTAAAGGCAGTAAGCATCGCTTGGAAAATCCATTGAGCATACCTTTAAAGATTGTGGAAGTGCAGACAGGCGCGTATCTGGAAGAGGATGATATTGAGAGATTTGAAGATGATTTTAAAAAGGAATGCCGGTAAATTAAATAAATCCGGCCCGCTTAAATTCCTGATGATTAATCCGTTTGGGATTGGGGATGTTTTGTTTACCACGCCGGTAATCAAGGCGATTAAGGGGTGTTATCCGGATAGTTTTATCGGCTACTGGTCGAATTTACGGGTTAAGCCTATTTTGGAAAGTAACCCCCAGATAAATAAGGTTTTTGCTCTTTCGCGCGGGGACCTGAAGAAAATTTATCAGGAGTCGTTCTTTAGGGGCATCTGGAGCGCGATGATATTGATCCGGGAGATAAAAAAAGAGCATTTTGATATTTGCCTTGATTTTTCTTTAGATCACCGTTATAGTCTATTTACAAAAATAATGGGGATAGGCAGGCGCATCGGATTTAATTATAAGGGCAGGGGGATATTTCTCAGCAACCGCGTGGAGATAGATGGTTATCAGCATCGGCATGTGGTGGAGTATTACTTGGAACTGCTTAAATTTTTAGATATTCCGGTTGGTGAAAAAAATTTATTTCTGGCGGTTCCTTCTAGCAGCGAAATAAAGGCAAAAAATGTGCTGGCGGCATCCGGAATCGAAGAGAAGGATTTGGTAGTTGGTATTGCGCCCGGGGCTGGCGGCAGCTGGGGTAAAGACGCGCCTTACAAGCATTGGCCGGCATTAAAGTTTGCCCACGTAGCGGATAATCTGATCGATGAGTTTAAGGCCAAGGTGGTAATTCTGGGGGATGAGTCAGAGCGTAAGATCGCCGAGGTAATGGTGTATGCGATGCGCAATAAGCCGATAGATTTGACGGGTAAGACGGGACTGGAGATTTTACCGGGAATAATTAAGAATTGTAATTTGCTGATTACTAATGACGGCGGGCCGATGCATATGGCCGTGGCATTGGGGGTGAGGTCAGTTTCAGTATTTGGCCCGGTAAGCGAGGCGGTGTATGGGCCGTATCCTGAGAATAACAAGCATGTAGTTTTAAAATGGGATATGGCTTGCCGGCCGTGTTATAAGAATTTTAGGCTTCCAGCTTGTGATAAGGATAGGGAATGTTTGAAACAGGTGAGTGTTGAGGCGGTGTTTGCTGCAGCGGTGAGATTATTAAATTAAATAATTGTTTTGTATCTCAAAGAGATTGAGATAGTTACATAGACTGTCTACTTATGAAAATAGCTGCGTTGGATCTTAAGAAACAAATTGCGCCGATCCGCCGGGAATTGGATGCGGCGATAAAAGAAGTGATTGATAATACGAGTTTTATTTTGGGAGCCGGGGTGGATAAATTTGAGCGGCAGGTTGTTGCATATTCCGGGGCAAAATATGCCATTGGGGTTTCTAACGGTACTGACGCGATAAGCTTGGCTTTGTTGGCGTTGGGAATTAAAGCCGGGGATGGGGTAATTTGCCCGGCGTTTACTTATTATGCCACTGCCGGCGCAATAGCGGCTATTGGAGCGCGGCCGGTTTTTGCGGATATAGGCCGGGATACTTATAATATTTCTTTAGAAAACGTGGAAAAGATTTTATCCCGGAAAAATAAATTAAAAATTAAAGCGATTATTCCGGTGCATCTTTATGGGATGTGCGCGGATATGGACGGGATTTTAAAACTGGCGCGTAAGTATAAAATTAAAGTTGTTGAGGATACAGCGCAGGCATTTGGCGCTGAGTATAAAGGTAAGAAAGCCGGCACGCTTGGTGATTGCGGCACGGTGAGTTTTTATCCGGGTAAAAATATCGGCGCTTTTGGCGATGCCGGATTAATTTTGACGAATAATAAAGGGATGGCGGAAAAACTAAAAATTTTGCGTAATCAGGGGAATAAAAATAAATATTACCATTTGGTTTTGGGCCGCAATAACCGCATGGATTCGATTCAGGCGGTGGTTCTGGATATTAAGTTAAAATACCTGGATGAGTGGAATAAAGGCAGGCAGGAGGTTGCGCAGTATTATAATCGAAATTTAGAGGGCTTAAATATTAAATTACCTTTTGTTCCTAGTTATACCACACATATTTATCATCAGTACACGTTGAGGGCATTTAAATCCAACAAAAAGATCATAGATTATTTGCAGGAAAAAGGTATTGACTCGCGGGTATTTTATCCGGTTCCTTTGCATCTGCAGAAATGTTTTAAATACTTAGGGTATAAGACAGGAGATTTCCCGGAGGCGGAGTCGGCGGCAAAACAGGCATTTACCTTGCCTATTTATCCGGAGCTGACCGGTGAAGAGAAGGATTATATTATTCAATCTCTCAAGGAGTTTAAATAAATGGGACCGTTTCTATTTTTCTTGGGCCTTGTATGAGAAAAATAGAAACGGTCCCATTTATCAAGGAGAAAACTAATGGCTAAGTTATCAGTTGTGGTGTTGACAAAAAACGAAGAATCCTGTATTGCTGCTTGTTTGGAGTCGGTAAAATGGGCGGATGAAATTATCGTTGTGGATGATGAGAGTACGGATAAGACCGTGGAGATCGTCAAGAAATATAATGCCAGGATTTTTTTCCGTAAGATGGATATTGAGGGTAAACACCGGAATTGGGCTTATGCGCAGGCTCAAAATCCATGGGTCTTGAGCCTGGATGCGGATGAGACGGTTACGCCGGAATTAAAAATAGAGATAGAGAATGCCATTGGGACAGATGAGTTTGTTGCTTATGATATTCCGCTGCGCAACTTTATCGGTAGTTACTGGGTAAAACACGGCGGTTGGTATCCGGCTTCCAAGGTGCGGTTATTTAAAAAAGATAAATTTAAATATGAAGAGTCTGAAGTGCATCCGCGGGCCTTCATTGATGGCGCCTGCGGGCATTTGAAATCCGATATTATTCATCGGGGATACCCGGATCTGGAACATTTTTTAAATAGCGTTAACCGCCAGTCAACTCTTGAGGCGGTGAAGTGGATAAAGACTAAGCGTAAGATGACCCTGCTCTGGGCTACCTGGCGGGCGGTGGATCGTTTCTTTAGAAGGTATATCAGGAAGGAAGCGTATAAGGACGGGATGTACGGGTTTGTTATCGCTTTCTTTGACACGTTGTATCAGATATTAAGTTATGTGAAGTTTAGAGAGATGCAGAAGAAGACAGGCAGCAGCTAAGAATCGAGAAAAATTTATCTTGTAATACTTGTATAACAATGTTATACTTATATTGCGAGAGGAGGGGAGTGATTATGACTTTATTAAAAGCATTTCGTTTACCAGCGGGATTGGTTAACAGGTTAGCTTCATTGGCAAAAACTACGCATCGTAGTGAGACTTTTTATGTTACCAATGCTTTAATTCACTATTTAGAAGACTATGATGATGCGCAAATTGCCAAAGACCGCTTTAATGATCCCAAATCTAAGATTATTTCTGGTACAGAACTAAGGAAACAGATTAGTGTATAAGGTTGCTTATCTTGATTCAGTTGAGGAAGATCTTAAGAAGCTCGATAAATCTACAGTTAGGAAGATCCTTAGCCGTATTGAGACTTATCTTGCTTGCGACCCCAAGGAATTAGGAAAGCCCTTAAAAGGTGAGTTTAGCGGTTATTGGCGATACCGATGGGGCGATTACCGTGTTATCTATAAAATATCGGAACGTGAAATTTTGATACTTGTTTTGCGTATTAGCAACAGAAAAGATGTATATAGAGCATGAAAGTAGTATTTTTAGACAGGGATGGTGTAATCAACAAATATCCTGGCGATAGGCTATATGTAACTTCACTTAGGAAGTTTAGATTTCTGCCGCGCGCAAAGGAAGCCATTGCTTTGTTGAGTGGGGCGGGTTTTAAGGTATTTGTAGCATCTAATCAGGCTGGGGTGGGCAAGGGTATATATAGCCAAAAGATACTGGATGCGATAACTGTCAAGATGCTTACTGATATTAATGAGGCAGGGGGCAGGATTGATCGGGTTTATTATTGCACGCATCGTAAAGAAGCGGGTTGTCCATGCCGTAAGCCCAAGCCGGGTTTGCTTAAGAAAGCCGCGCGGGAATTTAAAGTTAATCTGAAAAAAGCGTATTTTGTGGGTGATACTATACGCGATGTGCTCACCGCGCATGCCGTGGGCGCTAAATCTATTCTTATTCTTTCCGGTAAAGAGAAATTGTCTAATCAGAGAAACTGGGAAGCAAAACCGGATTTTGTGTTTAAGGACCTGCTGGAAGCAGCGAAATTTTTAAAATAAATGGGACCGTTTCTATTTTTCTAACAGGAAAAATAGAAACGGTCCCATAAAATAAACAATATGAGAGTATTGATTACTTATGTTTCGGCCGGAGGAGGGCATCGCCGGGTAGCCGAGGCAGTACACGGTTATCTAAAAGACAATCGCCAGGATTTAAGCCTGGAATTGGTTGATCTTTTGCCTTTTGCCGATCCTTTTTTCCGTTTTTGCTACATTTGCGGCTATCCGTTTTTAGTGCATTATGCTACCTGGCTCTGGGGGTTCTTTTTCTGGATGACCGAATTTAAATTGACCCGCTGGTTTAGCCGTAAGATTGCCCGGATTATGAATTATTTTAGCTGTCGAAAATTCATCCGCTACCTTGAGGTTGAAAATTTTGATTTTATCATCTCTACGCATTTTCTCAATTCAGAATTGGCTTCTAATTTAAAATTAAAAAATAAGATTAAATCGAAATTAGTTACTGTGATCACGGATTTCGGGGTTCATCCGTTTTGGATATCTAAAGGAACGGATATTTATATTGCTGCCTCAAGAGCGACCAAAGATAAGTTGTTAACTCTGGGAGTAGAAGCATCAAAGATTAAAGACTCCGGTATTCCATTTGCCTCTAATTTTATTAGGAATCAAGATAGGGTTGCTCTGGCATCTAAACTCGGTATTCAGCCCAATATGTTTACTGTATTGCTGATGACCGGTTCATTTGGGCTTGGCCCTTTAGAGGAGATTGCTCAGGATATTTCTACGGTTGCCCAGGTGCTGGTAGTCTGTGCCAATAACCGGGCTTTGTTTAGCCGCCTGCGGAAGAAAAACTTAAATAACGTCAAGGTTTTTGGCTTTATAAATAATGCCGAAGAGCTTATGGCAGTTTCAGATATCATTATTACTAAACCCGGAGGTTCCAGTATTGCTGAATTAATTAATATGGAGTTGTTTCCTATATTTATCTGTGCTATTCCCGGACAGGAGAAGGAAAACATCCGGATTTTAGCCGCCTGTTGCGCTGTAGGTTATGCGCCTAGAAACATTAAGCAAATTAATCAATTGATTGTGGACCTAAAGAATAATCCTGAAAAGTTTCAGGGCTTAAAAAATAATATCGTTGCTGCGGCTAAGCCATTTGCCTGCCGGGAGTTGGCCAGTGTTATACGCTAATGTCGTATTCGGCCTGCCCATTGACGGGCCATTTGATTATCTTGTGCCAGCCGATTTAGAGGATAAGCTTGTTGTCGGCGCAAGGGTCTGGGTAAATTTCCGCAACAAAAAAGAAGTTGCCTACGTAGTCGGATTAAATAATAAAACTAAAATCAAAAAATTAAAAGAGATTGTTTCGGTTATTGATTTCTTTCCGGTCTTAGATGATGCCATGCTTAAGTTGACTAAAGAGCTGGCGGAATATTATTGTTGTTCCTGGGGAGAAGCCATTGATGCCGCTCTTCCGGATGAGATCAGAAAAGGTAAAATAAATGTGACCGTTTCTATTTTTCCCGAGCCCAGTTCTAGAAAAATAGAAACGGTCCCATTTATTCCACTTTTTGTTCAAGGGCAGGATAGAATACCGGTTTACTTAAGGGAAATTAAGAAAGTTTTGGCTGCTGAAAAGTCGGTAATTATTCTGTGTAGTAATATCCCGGCAGTGGAAAGATTAAAAGAGATAATTCAGAATAGTTTAGGGAAAGAAACTTTTATCGCCTTCCGCAAGCAGCCCAAGGAGCTGGAGGTTTGGGAAAAAATCAGGCAAGCAGGTTATTGCGTGGTGGTTGGTACGCGTTCCAGTGTTTTTTCTCCGGTAAATAATCCGGGGTTGATTATTATTGATCAGCCGGAAGATTCTGTCTATAAGCAGGAGCAAGCGCCGCATTATCATGCTCGCCAGGTTGCCTGGATGCGCGCTGAGATTTGCGGAGCGAAAGTTATTTTGGGCAGCCACTGTTTATCTTTAGAGAGTTTTTATCTGCTGCAAAAAGGTGAACTGGATCTTGAAATTATTCCGTCAAAACTCACTTACCCGCAGGTTAAAGTCATTGATGTACGCCGGTTGGCTTACGCGGAAAGAAAAAGCAAGTCTATGTTTTCAAAGTTTTTGCTGGATGCGATACAACTGGCCCTGGTTGAAAAAGGTAAAGTCTTGCTGGTGATCAATCGCAAAGGTTTTGCTACCACAGTTGCTTGTCATGATTGCGGCTCAGCCCTGAAATGCCCGCGCTGTAATATCAATCTGGTGCTGCATTTTGAGCTGGATAAATTAAAATGCCATCATTGCAATTTTGAAATGCCGGTGCCGAAAATCTGCCCGGATTGTAATACCGGCTATATTAAATATTTTGGGTTAGGCACGGAGAAGGTAGAGAGTGAATTGGCCAGGATTTTTCCGCAGGCACGCCTGGGCCAGGATATAGTGGTAGAGACCAGCGCAATAATTAACCATCAAGAGTTAAGTTTTGATTTAATCGGGGTGATGGCAATTGATAATTCGCTCAACCGGGTGGATTTTCGGGCAGCGGAGAAAACATTTGCTTTGCTGGCAGGTTTAGTGAGTTTGACTGCTAAAAAAATGATTATTCAGAGCGCTAATGTTAATCACCATTGTTTTCAGGCGTTGATTAAGAATGACCCCCAGATTTTTCTAAAAGAAGAGCTCAGGCAGCGCAAGCAGCTTCAATTTGCTCCTTTTAAACACATGATTTTACTTAAAGTAAGAGGAGCGGATCTGGAGAAAGTTAAAAAAGCGGCGCAAGATTTATTTCAAAGATTAAATAAAATTAAAACCATGAGCCTTAAGCTGCTCTCTCTTAATCCCGGGCAACCGGCTCAATTGCGCGGGAATTTTTATTACCAGATATTAATGCGCGCGCCGAGCGTAGAGAAAGCCAGCCATTTTTTAAAATTACACTTAAAAGAAACCCATCTTTCAGGTATAATAGTGACAGTGGATGTGGACCCGGTATAGTTATTAACAGAGTAGGGTGGGTTTAAACCCACCCTACTAAATAGGGGTTAGGAAGAAATGAGGATAATATTTTTTGGCAGCGCGCATTTTGCGGTTCCTGCATTAGAAGCTTTGATAGAAAGCAAGCATGAGCTGGCCTGTGTAGTTACTCAGCCGGATAAACAAAAAGGCAGGCACCTGCAGGTTACCGGTACAGATGTTAAAAGCACGGCTGTCTTGGCAAAACTTAAAATATTCCAGCCGGAAAATATCAATAGCCAGGAAAGCGTAAAATTTTTAAAAGGCCTGGATGCGGATCTTTTTGTGATTGTGGCCTATGGCCAGATATTTTCTCAGGAAGTTTTAGATATTCCCAAGATCATGCCGATTAATATCCATGCTTCGCTTCTGCCGCGTTACCGGGGGGCGGCTCCGATTAACTGGGCGATAATTAACGCCGAGAAGAAGGCCGGGGTGAGTATCATGTATGTGAGCCTTAAAATGGACTCCGGCCCGGTTATCCTGCAAAAGGAAACAAAAATTGAAGAGAAGGACACTGCGGTAAGCCTTGAGGAGAAGCTGCGTTATTTAGGGGCGGAGCTGTTAATAGATGCGCTGAAGATAATTGATAGTAGGAATTATCGTTTATTAGAACAGGATGAAGATAAGGTAATTATCGCGCCAAAACTAAAAAAAGAAGATGGTTTAATTGACTGGGCTGCTCCTGCTGTGAATATACATAATCAGGTAAGAGGGGTCTTGCCTTGGCCAGGGGCATTTACGGGCTATCGCGGTAAAATACTTAAAATATTCCGGACGGAGGTTTTGCCGTTATTCTCCATTCATAAGCCTGTGCCCGGGGAAGTGGTGAGGGCGGACAAACGTGGCCTGGTGGTGGCTTGCGCCAGGGGTTTCTTAGAAATTAAAGAGTTGCAGCTGGAAGCGGGAAAGCGTATGTCCGCGCAGAATTTTATCATCGGACACAAGTTGATTGCTGGGGAAGTTTTAGGGAAGACAATACAGTAGGGGAGGTTTAAACCTCCCCTACTGAAAACTTGTTGCAACTTTTAAGAGTTCTGTTATAATTATTTTCTATGCCAGAATTAAGAAAAGATCCAGTTATCGGTAGGTGGGTAATTATTTCCACTGAGCGGGCTCGCCGTCCAGATCAATTCGCCGGTAAGCTTAAAGATCAGGAGGACCAGAAGCCCTGTCCATTTTGTGAAGGTCAGGAAACAAGGACGCCTTCCGAAATTTACGCTATTCGCCCCCGTAATCCTACGCGCAACGGCCCGGGTTGGGACCTAAGGGTTGTGCCCAGCATATCCCCTTTCTTGAGGGTTGAAGGAGATTTGGAAAGGCGCGGCAATGGCCTTTATGACGTGATGAATGGTATCGGCGCCCATGAGATTGTAATTGAAACCAATCAACATATCGCCAATATGGCGGATTTAAGCGAAGAGCAGATCGCCAGGGTGCTTAATTGTTACGCGGAAAGAATAGTTGATTTGGAGAAGGACCTGCGGCTTAAATATGTCCTGGTATTTAAAAATTATGGCATCGGCAGCGGCGGCACAGAGATTAAGCATTCGCGTTCGCAGCTGATTGCCACCCCGGTAAATCCTAAACGCGTAAAAGAGGAATTGGCAGGTTCCCGCCTTTATTATGAATATCATGAGCGTTGCGTATTCTGTGATTTGATTAAACAGGAATTGGCGGAAAAAGAAAGAGTGATTTCAGATTTTGACGGATTTGTCGCGGTCAGCCCGTTTGCGGCGCGCTTTCCTTTTGAAACCTGGATTTTACCTAAGCAGCATTGTTGCGATTATACTTGTATGGACGCAACATCTAGAAGAAATCTTGCCCGGGTGCTTAAAGCTGTCCTTTTAAAATTAAAAATAGGGTTAAATGACCCGGATTATAATTATGTGATTCACACCGCTCCTTTCCGCCGGCAAAAAATCGGCTATTGGAAAACTATTGATCTGGATTATCATTGGCACATCGAAATTATGCCGCGTTTGACTAAGGTGGCGGGTTTTGAATGGGGAACGGGTTTTTATATTTGTCCGCTGCCGCCTGAAGATACCGCTAAATTTTTAAGAGAGGTAAAAATTTAATGGGTGAATTAAGAAGAGATCCGGTGGTTGGCCGCTGGGTGATTGTGGATACGGATCATCCGAAGAAACCGCAAGATTTTAAATATGAACAGTATATTCCCGGCGGAGACCTCTGCCCGTTTTGCTACGGCAATGAATTTATGACCCCTCCGGAGATAAGTTGTTTGCGCGATCCCAGTACGGTGGCGAATACTCCGGGTTGGCAGGTGCGGGTGGTAGCGAATAAATTTCCCGCTTTGCAGATTGAAGGCGAGCTTGAGCGCCGGGGATTAGGTATCTATGATATGTCTAACGGGATCGGGGCGCATGAAGTTTTAATTGAGAGCCCGTATCATCATAAAGATATCCCGGATCTCCTGGAGCAGGAAATCGAAAGTTATCTAAAGGTGTGTTGTACGCGCGCAGTGGATTTAAGTAGAGACAGCCGTTTTAAATATATTATGGTTTTTCGTAATTATGGCGCTGCCGCCGGGGCTTCTCTGGAGCATCCGCATACGCAATTAATCGCTCTTCCGATGGTGCCCAAAAACGCGCTGGAAGAAATTCACGGGGCGCGAGATTATTATAATTACCGCGAGCGTTGTATTTATTGCGATATTATTCGTCAGGAGCTTCAGGATAAGGAGAGGGTAATTTTAGAAAATAAATATTTCCTTTCGTTTTGCCCCTTTGTTTCCCGGTTTCCGTTTGAGGTGATGATTATGCCTAAACAGCATAGTGGTTGTTTCTGTCATATGTCCGCGGAAGAGGTTGCGGCGCTGGCGCGGATTTTAAAGGAAACTTTAACGAAATTAAAAAAAGTATTTATAAATTTGTCGTATAATTATATATTTCATTCTGGGCCGATTAATGGCGATGCCGGCGTAGAATATTATCATTGGCATATTGAAATTATGCCTAAGTTAACGCAGGTTGCAGGTTTTGAGTGGGGAACAGGTTTTTACCTCGATCAGACCCCGCCGGAATTAGCCGCGAAGTATTTAAAAGAAGTAAAAGATTAATCAATATTTTTTAACCGGAGGAGTCAAATGGCTGTTAAAGTTGGGATTAATGGTTTTGGCAGGATTGGCCGTTTAGTGGCCCGGGCGATTTTAGAAAAAAATAGTAAAGATATCGAGCTGGTGGCAATTAATGATTTGACGGATGCCAAAAGCAACGCTTATCTTTTTAAATATGATTCCGTGCACGGACGCTTTAACGGCGAGGTAAAAGCAACTGCTGAGGATGTTATCTCTGTAAACGGTAAAGCGATTAAAGTTTTAAGTAAGATGGATCCGGCGGAGTTACCCTGGAAAGATTTAGGGGTAGAGATTGTGGTTGAGTCTACCGGATTATTTACCATTAAGCATGACGGAGTAAATAAGAAGGGTAAGACTGTGCGGGGCGCGGAGAATCATATCACTAAGGGCGGTGCCAAAAAAGTTATTATCTCTGCCCCGGCTGAAGGGGAAGATATCACCATTGTTTTAGGAGTGAACGAATCAAAATATGACCCTAAAAATCATCACGTAATTTCCAACGCCTCTTGTACCACTAACTGCCTTGCGCCGGTGGCCAAGGTTATGCAGGATAATTGGGGGATACTGAAGGGTTTAATGACGACCATCCATTCCTATACTAATGACCAGAAGTTGCAGGATATGGTGCATTCGGATTTACGCCGCGCCCGCGCGGCTGCCGTTTCCATGATTCCTACCTCTACCGGAGCGGCTAAGGCCATTTCGTTAGTTATTCCGGAATTAAAAGGTAAGCTGGACGGTTTTGCGATTCGCGTTCCTACGCCGAATGTTTCCGTAGTAGATTTAACCGTGATGTTGAGTAAAAAAGCTACGGTTGAGGAATTGAACGCGGCTTTTAAGGCGGCTAGTGAAGGCGCCATGAAGGGGATACTCGGGTATACTGAGGATCCGGTGGTTTCGATTGATTTCAACCACTGTTCATTAAGTTCAATCCTGGACGCTAAGATTACCAAGGTTATTCAGGATGATTTTGTTAAAGTGCTGGCCTGGTATGACAATGAGTGGGGTTATTCCAACCGGGTTGTGGATCTTTGCGAGTATATTGTTAAGAGAGGGTTATAAGCGTTTAGGAAAAGATATGGCAAAATTAACTTTAAAAGATATCGATTTGAAAGATAAAACAGTGCTGGTGCGCGCGGATTTTAATGTGCCGCTTGATGCCAGCCTTAATATTACCGATGATATACGCATTCAGGCGACACTGCCCACTATTAAATATATTTTAGAGCATGGCGCTAAAAAATTAGTAATCATGAGCCATTTGGGCAGGCCGGAGGGAAAGCCGGTGGCTAAATACAGCCTTAAGCCGGTAGGGGCGCGTTTAAAAGAGTTGTTGGGCCAGGATGTGCTGTTCCTTAATGACTGCGTAGGCGATAATATTAAGCAGGAAATTGATAAATCTAAAGAAAAGGTAATTTTGCTGGAGAATTTACGCTATCACGCCGAAGAAGAGGCAAATGACGCCGGTTTTGCCAAGCAATTAGCGTCTCTGGCTGATATTTTTGTTAATGACGCTTTTGGCACGGCGCATCGGGCGCATGCTTCCACTGAAGGGGTTACGCATTTCTTAAAATCTGCCGCCGGATTTCTTTTGGAAAAAGAGATTAAATATTTAGGCGGCGCAGTGAGTAATCCCCAAAAACCGTTTATGGTTATTTTAGGCGGAGCCAAGGTGTCGGATAAGATTGGGGTTATTGAAAACCTGCTTCCTAAATGCGATGCGATTATCGTCGGCGGCGGCATGGCTTATACTTTCTTGAAGGCGCAAGGCAGACAGATTGGTAATTCTAAACTGGAGAAAGAAAAGCTAGATCTAGCTAAATCGATTTTAGAGCAAGCTAAAAAATTAAATAAAGCGATTCTTTTACCTATTGACCATGTCGTAGTGGATAATATTGATCCGGCGGCAAAAACCGAGATAGTGGGCCAGGATATACCGGTTGGTAAAATCGCCGTGGATATCGGTCCTTTGACTATTAAATTATTCGAAGAGAAATTAAAATCCGCAAAGACAATTGTTTGGAATGGCCCCTTAGGAATATTTGAGATGGACGCATTTAGTAAAGGAACACAGGAAATAGCCAAATTTATTGCTACCTTAAAAACTACTTCCATCATCGGCGGAGGGGATACCGCGGCGGCAATCGCTAAATTTAAATTAGAAGACAAGATGTCGCATATTTCAACCGGAGGAGGGGCAAGCCTGGAGTTCTTGGAGGGTAAAATTTTACCCGGCATCGCCGCGCTTACGGACAAATGAGAAGACTAATTATTGCCGGAAATTGGAAGATGTACAAAACAATTAAAGACGGCCAGGAATTAGCGGTTGCCTTAAAAAGAGAACTTTATAAAATAGAAAATGTGGATATCGTAATTTGTCCGGCTTATACCTTACTGGCGTATTTGGCTGATGATTTGGAAGACAGTAATATCGTCATCGGCGCTCAGGATATTTATTGGCAGGAAGAAGGTGCTTTTACCGGAGAGGTTTCCGCGGCGATGCTTAAGGACGCGGGCTGCCAATATGTTATTGTCGGGCACTCTGAACGCAGGCAGTTTTTCGGGGATACTAATGAGACGGTGAATAAAAAAATTAAAGCCTGCTTAAAACATGGGCTGACTCCGATTATTTGCGTGGGGGAGAATCTGCAGGAAAGAGAATCAGGCAATACTTTCAAAGTGATCCAGAATCATATTCAAGGCAGCTTAGCGGAGATCAGCGCTTTAGATATAGTTAAAACGGTAATTGCTTATGAGCCGGTTTGGGCTATTGGCACGGGTAAGACCGCAACCAGCGATCAAGCGCAGGAAGTGCATAAATATATCCGGGATTTATTAAGAAAGATGTATGGTGAAGAAGCGGCTCAGAGTATTAGAATTCAGTATGGCGGGAGTGTAAAGCCGGATAATATCAGGGAATTAATCGCTAAGCCGGATGTGGACGGGGCTTTAGTGGGCGGGGCAAGCTTAAAGGCGGATAGTTTTAGCGCAATCGTAACCGAAGCTAGTGAGGTCGTAAAATGATGACATTTTTGATTATAATTCATGTAACTGCTTGTTTAGTTTTAATCGGTTTAGTTTTAATTCAGCGCGGAAGAGGCGCCGGGTTAGTCGAAAGTTTTGCCGGGGTAGAGTCGATGTTTGGAACTAAGACCAGTGCTTTTCTTACGCGTACAACCACGGTGATGTCGGTGGTTTTCTTTTTAACTTGTTTAGCTTTGGCGATTTTATCGGTTAAGCAGAGTAAGTCATTACTGCGCGATATACATACTGTAAAGTCAAAGATAGATGCGGCTAAACCTGAAGCAGTTAATGCCCCAGCGCCCGTTGCAGCAGTACCAGGTGAAACGGTCAAGCCGGAGGCAGTAAAAGTTCAATAAAATCAGATCAATTATAAAAGTAGGGGAGGTTTAAACCTCCCCTACTTTATTTTTAATATGAAAAATAAAAAACTATTTTGGATATTCGCTCTAAGCAGCGCGGTTTATTTTACGCAAGGCATAGAAGGCCTGCCCGCTCAAGGGTTGTTTTATTATTTTAAAGAGACCCTGAATTTTTCTCCCGAGAAAATCATGCTTATCGGCAGTCTGACCACCTTTGCCTGGCTGGTTAAGCCGTTGATCGGTTATCTGATTGATAATGCATTCAGTAAACGCGCCTGGATATTTATTTCTTTGGCGCTGGATATAGTTTTTGTTTTATTTTTAGGCTTAATCCAGATGCCGCTTTTTATCCTGGTGGCATTACTGATTGTTACTTCCGGCAATGCCGCTTTTCGGGATGTGGCGGTTGACGGGATCATGTGCGTGGAAGGCAAAAAATACCAGGCGACCGGAAAGATTCAGAGCATTCAGTGGGTTTCCATTTTAATCGCCGGGTTATTTACCGGAATCGGCGGAGGCTTTATCGCCGAGAAATGGGGTTATCAGGCAGGTTTCTTGTGCCTCATTCCAATTTATCTGCTCGTGGGCTTACCGGCGTATTTTTACCAGGAGGAGAAAACAGAGAGAAATTATTCGAGCCTATTCGCGGATTTAAAGAGGCTTTTTAGCGATAAGAAAATATTGGTTATCGGTTTATTCATATTTTTGTATAAATATGCACCGTCTTTTGGCACCCCTTTGTTTTTTATCCAGCGGGATAGTTTTAAATGGGGGAAGATGTGGATCGGAACATTAGGCACGCTGAGTACGGTGTTTGGGGTTATCGGGGCGTTACTTTATTATAAATTTAGCCAAAAGATAAATATTAAGCAGTGGCTGTATTATTCCGTGCTTTTGGGAGGATTAACTACTTTAAGTTACCTGTATTATACTCCGGTAACCGCGGTAGCCTATGATGTGGTTTATAGTTTTTTAGGGATGTTTATATTTTTGATGGTTATGGATTTTATGGCGCGCCACTCGGTTAAGGGGCTGGAGGCGACTTCATTCGCGCTTTTATGCAGTATAAATAATTTAGCCGGAGTAAGCAGTAATTTATCCGGCGCCTTTTTTCTCCCGCTTATCGGCTTAAAATGGCTGATAGTTTTATCCGCATTAACCAGCTTTCTTTGCTTATTCCTTATCAATAAGATTGAATAGGATAATAAGCTTAATTAAATAATTTTTAGGGATTGGTCAATAGATTCTTACCCCCCTGAGCCAAAAGAGAAGTGTAGGTATTAAGTAGCGCATCGAGATCAACAGAGGCTGTCATTAGTAATCGTTTATCCAGATCAGGTTTTTTCTCTTGGGCCAATTGCCAGG
>JAHIKK010000018.1 GCA_018897555.1 Candidatus Omnitrophota bacterium | reverse complement strand
TAGCAGGGGTTAGGAATAAAAATCAAGCAGAATTTTGACGCAACGCATTGGAATGACGTAAGTTATGTATTTACAAAAGTTACATAAAGACAGTTTTTAAAAATAATCGGGAAGAAGAATATTTTTTAACAATGTACTGTAATAATTCATTATGATGGAACTACTTAGACCCTATATACTTAGCTTTATTCCGCTGTTTGTGGCTGTGGATGCGATTGCCAATATTCCTATCTTTTTATCTCTGGTTGAACATTCTTCTAAACTGGCGAGAAAGAAGATAATTTTGGACGCGGTGATTACGGCAACGGCGGTGGCGATTATTTTTATGTTTGTCGGTAAGTGGGTTTTTTCATTGCTCGGCATAACTATCCCCGATTTTCAAATTGCCGGCGGCGCGCTTTTATTTGTTATTTCCGTGCGGCTTTTATTACCGGGGGCGCAGAAAAGCGCGTTGACCAGTTGTCAGGATAAAGATATGGGTGTATTTCCTCTGGGTACTCCGTTGATTACCGGCCCGGCAGTTTTAACGATTACCTTAATGATGATGAATAGTTTCGGCACCCTGGCTACTCTGGTGGCAATCGTATTAAATATGTTTTTTGTCTGGGTTACTTTGGTTAAGGCGAATATGATAATAAAAATGATCGGCCCCAACGGCACACGGGCATTCTCTAAGATAATGTATATATTGATGGCGGCCATTGCGGTGATGATGATCCGGCATGGCATAACCGGAGCGTTTCTTAAATGATGCGTAAAGTTTTAACCTTTGTTATGGCCGGCGGAAAAGGCGAGCGCCTTTTGCCTTTAACCAAAGACCGGACTAAGCCGGCAGTTCCTTTCGGGGGAATTTATCGGATTATTGATTTTACTTTAAGTAACTGTATTAATTCCGGGATGCGCAAGATTTATATCCTTACCCAGTATAAATCCGCTTCTTTGCAAAGGCATATCCGTTTGGGTTGGAATTTTCTTCCTTCAGAGTTAGGCCAGTTTATCGAGCTGCTTCCCGCGCAGCAGCGCATCGGAGATTCCTGGTATCTGGGGACGGCGGATGCGATTTATCAGAACCTTTATACCCTGGAAATGGACCGGCCGGATGAAGTTTTGATTTTAGCCGGCGACCATATCTATAAAATGAATTATTATTCCATGATCGATGTGCACCGTGAACAAAACGCGGATTTAACGGTGGGAGTGGTAGAGATCGATAAGTCTAAATCTAAACATCTGGGCGTAGTGGAGGCGGATGCCGAGAGCCGGGTTATTGGTTTTCAGGAGAAACCGGCGCATCCCAAGACTATTGCCGGTAAGCCGGATAAGATTTTTGGCTCAATGGGGATTTATGTATTTAATCAGTCGGTACTGATTCAGGAATTATTGGAGGATGCCAGGAATAGCAAGTCCTCGCATGATTTTGGCAAAGATATTATCCCGCAGATGTTAAAAAAGGGGATGAAGGTCGTAGCCTATAATTTCCGGAATAAGGATAAGGACCAGGAGTATTGGCGGGATATCGGGACTATTGACGCGTATTATGAGGCAAATATGGAATTGATCCAGGTTAATCCCACCTTTAATCTTTATGATCAGGAGTGGTTGATTCGAACCTTTCAAGAGCAATATCCTCCGGTGAAGACCGTGCACTCCGGAGACAAAGAAGAAGGAAGGGTGGGGTTGGTGCTGGATTCCATAGTTTCGGAGGGCTGCGTAGTTTCCGGCGGCCGGGTGCAGCGTTCGATACTTTCACCGAATGTCCGGATTAATAGTTTCTCTGAAGTCTACGATTCAATTTTAATGGAGAGCGTGCAGGTGGGCAGGCATGCTAAAATTAAACGGGCGATTATCGATAAAGATGTGAGCATACCGCAGGGATCAATTATTGGTTTTAATTTAGAAGAAGACAAGAAGAGGTTCTTTGTCAGTGAATCGGGAATAGTCGTAGTCGCCAAAGGCACAGAGATTAAATGATTAGAAAAGCTAAGATAAAGGATATAAAGCAGATTCAGGAGTTGATTGGTTATTTTGCCAAGCAGGATGTGATGCTGCCGCGTTCGCTCAATGAGCTTTATGAGAATATCCGCGATTTTTGGGTTGATGAAGATAAGGGTAAGCTATCCGCCTGCGCTGCCCTGCATATTTCCTGGGATGATTTAGCGGAGATTAAGTCTTTAGCCGTGGCTAAAAAAAGCCAAGGAAAGGGGTTGGGGCGGGATTTGGTTTCGGCCTGCCTGGCGGAAGCCCGCCTGATGGGGGCAAAAAAGATATTTGTGCTTACTTATAAGCCGGAGTTTTTTAAAAAGTTAGGTTTTAAAAAGATTAAGCATGATGCCCTCCCGCATAAGATCTGGGCGGAGTGTATTAACTGCTGCAAATTCCCCAACTGCCAAGAGATTGCGCTGCTAAAGATATTGTAAAATAATCTTTTTATGTTATAATTTTTGGAATTAATTAACTGGAGGAAGTTATGGATTATTTATTGACTGAAGAGCAGAAGATGATTAAGGATTTAGCGCATAAGATCGCCGAAGAAAAGATCCGCCCGGTTGCGGCTAAATATGATATCAGTGAAGAGTACCCCTGGGAGGTTTTAAAGGTGATGGGCGAGAGTGATATGTTCGGCCTGTTTATCCCGGAAGAGTACGGCGGATTTGCCAATAGCACAATGAATTTGTGTTTGGCCACCGAAGAGTTTTCCCGTGCCTGCGGCGGTATCGCGGTTTGCTACGCGGCGAGCGCCCTAGGGACAATTCCGATTGTTTTATTTGGTACCGATGAGCAGAAGAAAAAATATTTGCCGGCTTTAGCCAGTGGTAAAAGAGTTGCGGCGTTTGCGATTACTGAACCGGAAGCTGGAAGCGATGCTTCAGCGATTAAAACCGTGGCTAAAAAAGTGGGGGATCATTATGTTTTAAATGGCCTGAAGCATTTTATTACCAATGCCGGCGATGCTGAGACTTACGTGGTGATTGCCATGACGGATAAGAGCAAAGGGGCGCGCGGGGCTAGCGCGTTTATCGTAGAAAAGGGTACTGCCGGGTTTACTTTTGGAAAAAAAGAAGATAAATTTGGAATTCGCGCCTCCAGTACGCGGGAGTTAATTTTTACGGATTGTAAAATTCCCGCGGAAAATTTATTGGCAAAAGAAGGGATGGGTTTTATTGTCACCATGCGGACTTTTGATATGTCGCGTCCGGGAGTAGCGGCCCAGGCATTAGGTATTGCTCAAGGAGCGCTGGAATTGGCGGTTAAATATGTGCGCCAAAGAGTGCAGTTTGGTAAATCTATTTCTAGTTTTCAGGGGATTCAATGGATGCTGGCAGATATGGCTACGGAAGTTGAGGCTGCGCGCGGATTAGTTTATGCCACGGCCAGAATGGTGGATGCCGGAATCAAGGATGTGGCGAAAGAATCCGCCATGGCTAAGATGTATGCTTCAGATGTGGCGATGAAGGTGACCGTGGATGCCTTGCAGTTATTCGGCGGTTATGGCTATATGAAGGATTATCCGATTGAGAAATATGTTCGTGATGCTAAAATTACCCAGATCTACGAAGGTACCAATCAGGTGCAGCGCGGGATTATTGCCCTGAAATTAATTAAAGAAATGGCCAAATGAATATAATTGTTTGTATAAAACAGGTTCCCGAGACTACCGAAGTAAGGATCAACCCTGAAACTAACACCTTGATGCGCGAAGGGGTTAAGTCGATTATCAATCCTTTTGATATGTATGCTATTGAAGAAGCGCTACGGCTTAAGGAGAGGTTCGGCGGTAAGGTGAGCGTAATTACCATGGGCCCGCCTCAGGCAGATGCCGCTTTACGCGAAGCGATCTCGATGGGGGCTGATGAAGGATATTTGGTTTGTGACCGGGCTTTTGCCGGCAGCGATACCTGGGCAACCAGCTATACTTTGGCCGGCGCGATTAAAAAACTCGAGCCCTATGATTTAATTATTTGCGGTAAGCAGGCCTCAGACGGAGATACCGCTCAGGTTGGCCCGGGAATATCCACGCATTTAAATATTCCGCAGGTAACTTATGTAAAAAAAGTAGAAGAGGCAACGGATAAGTCTATGCGCTTAGAGCGCATGCTGGAAGAAGGTTATGAAATTATCCAGACTCCGCTTCCCGCGCTTTTAACCGTAGTTAAAGAGATTAATGAACCTAGGATCCCTTCGCTAAAAGGGCTGATGCGCGCAAAAAACGCTAAAATTATTATGTTTACACAGAAAGAGTTGAATTTAGACCCGCAGCAGATTGGTTTGTGCGGTTCACCAACTCAGGTGGTAAAAATCTTTACTCCTACACCCAGAGTGGGCGGACAGATACTTAAGGGCGAGGTTCCCGATATTGTCAAGGAACTGGTGGAGTTGATTAAAGGCGAGGTTAATTAAAGATGTCCATTGCGATTATTGTTGAGAAATGCACAGGTTGCACTTTATGTATCAAGGCCTGCCCGTTTGATGCTATCCGGATAATGGATAAAAAGGCAGTTATTGACCTTCATAAATGTACTCTTTGCGGCGCTTGCAAGGATGCTTGTAAATTTAAGGCAGTTTTATTGGAGAATACTCCGGCTAAATGTGCTTTGCCGGATATCAAAGATTATCGGGGGATTTGGGTTTTTATCGAGCAGAAAAACGGCCGGGTGCAGTCGGTTGCCTACGAATTATTAGGCAAGGCCCAGGAGTTAGCGAAAAAATTAAATACTTCTGTCAGCGGAGTTCTGATTGGCAATAAATTGGAAGACCAGTTAGATGAACTGATTTTTTGCGGAGCGGATAATATTTATTTGGTGGAAGCTCCCGAGCTGGCCAATTTTCAGGATGAGCCCTATACTAATATTTTAGTGGAGTTGGTGAAGAAGCATAAGCCGGAGATCCTTTTGTGCGGCGCCACCAATATCGGCCGCTCCTTAATTTCGCGCGTGGCAATAAATATTAAAGCCGGCTTAACCGCGGACTGTACGGGCCTGGATATTGACCCGGATAAAAAGATTTTATTGCAGACCCGCCCGGCTTTTGGCGGCAATATCATGGCGACAATTATTTCTCCGAATTACCGCCCGCAAATGGCTACCGTCAGGCATAAAGTATTTGCGCCGATGGCCGCGGATAAAAAACGAAAAGGAAAAATTATTAAAGAAAGCTTTGATCAGGCGCTTTATGTTTCGCGTACTCAGCTTTTAGATATTATTGAAGAGATTGAATCCACGGTAAATTTATCCGAAGCAGATATTATTGTTTCCGGAGGCCGCGGAATGGGGGGGCCGGAAAATTTTAAACTCCTAGAAGATTTAGCCCATGTTTTAGGGGCAGCCGTTGGTTCTAGCCGCGCGGCGGTTGATGCCGGATGGATGCCTTATTCGCATCAGGTCGGCCAAACCGGGCGCACGGTGGGCCCTAAGATTTATTTTGCCTGCGGAATAAGCGGCCAGATTCAGCACCTCGTAGGCATGCAATCCTCAAAGATTATTGTGGCCATTAATAAAGATCCCGAAGCCCCGATTTTTAAGGTAGCCACTTATGGGATTGTCGGTGACCTCTTCCAGGTTGTTCCTGCCTTAACTCAAGCTTTCAAAACATCTCTCCGAAAATAAATTCTATAAATTACCAATTACAGTAGGGGAGGTTTAAACCTCCTCTACTGTTGAAAGTCAGCAAGGTTTGAAAGGAAGTATTTCTTTCATAAATAACTGATAAATATATGGTTACGTACCGTCTACAATGCTATGTTTTAAATAAAATCTAGGGGACGGTTCTGTTTTTCAATGGAATCAGCCACAGGAAAAATAGAACCGTCCCCTTGTTTTTTACATATTTTTGCAATAATCTGCTTTAAATCAGTGTTAATCATACCTATATGTTAAAGAATGTAAAGATTTTCCTTGACAGAAATCATTCTTTTATTTATAATGCCAGCATAGAACTTAGGAGGTTTTCAAAGAGGATTTTATGGTAAATAGTAATTTAATGACGATCGAAGATCTGGCGGATTATTTGAAGGTTACCCGCCGGACTATTTATGACTGGTTAAAGCATAATAAGATACCGGCGCTAAAGTTAGTCGGGCAATGGCGTTTTAAAAAAGATAAAATTGATGATTGGCTGGAAGATCAAACTAAACTTAATTAAGCATAGTACCAATTCAGGATTTAGTGTTTATAATTTAATTTACCGGAGGGATATAATATGTATTTTAAAAGGCTAGAGCTGATAGGTTTTAAATCATTTTGCGAAAAGACCACCCTTAATTTTGAACCGGGGATTACGGCGGTCGTCGGCCCAAATGGCTGCGGGAAAAGTAATATTTTTGATTCTATCCGCTGGGTTTTGGGTGAGCAATCGGCAAAATCATTGCGCGGCTCGGAAATGCTGGATGTTATTTTTAATGGCACGGATCAAAGGGAGCCGTTAAGTATGGCCGAGGTAAGCCTGGCTTTTGATAATACCAGCCGTTTTTTTAATGTGGACAATCCGGAGGTACTCATTACTCGCAGGCTTTTTAGGTCCGGGGAAAGCGAGTATATGTTGAATAAAGCCACGGTGCGGCTTAAGGATATTTTGGATTTGTTATTAGGAACAGGTATTGGCGCGGAGAGTTATTCAATTATTGCCCAGGGAAAGATTGATTTAGTGTTAAGCTCCCGTTCGGAAGACCGCCGGGTGGTTTTTGATGAAGCCAGCGGAATAAGCAAGTATAAAGCCCAGAGGAGAGAAACCACGCGTAAACTGGATGAGACCGAGCAGAATCTTCTACGCGTAAATGATATTGTGGCAGAGGTCAAGCGTCAGATTGGTTCCTTGGAACGTCAGGCCAACAAAGCGCGACGCTATAAGGAGGTTTTCGAAGAATTAAAATTAAAAGAGATAGATTTAGCCGCCCTGGAAAAGAAAAATTTGTTGGCAGAGAAAAATGAGATTGTGGGACAACTGGCGGATTTAGGAAAAGAGGAATCTTCTTTTATAGAATTAATTGCCCAGCAAGAGGCAAAAATTGCCAACCGTCAGAGCGAGCTAAAAAGTTTAGAGGATGCGATGCTGGAGGCGCGCAGCCAGATACTTAATCTGGAGAATAGCTTGGTACGCAATAATGAACACATCAATTTTAATCAACAGCGCATTGAGGAATTAATACAGGATAGCCAGGTTTTAGAAGGCCAGATTGGACAGGCGCAGGCCAAGCTCATTCAGGATGAAGAAAAATTACAGCAGGTACGCAGCGAGTACGCCAGCCTTAAACAGAATATCGAAGTCAAACAAGCCAGTTTAGCGCAAAGCCAGGAGGAGATTGATAAACTGAGCGCTAGTATTAAGAACGCACTGGGCTTAATCGCTGAATGTAAAAAAATAATTCTGGATTTAGAAACCGTAATTGCTAATACCAATAACCAAATCGGAGATTTTAATTCCAAACATCAGGTATACCTGGCGCGCAAAAAGAGGTTAGAGATAGAAAAGGCCAAGGTTTATGAGGATAAGGTAATTACCGAAGAGGCTTTAAACAAAGTTACCCGGGAATTAGAGGATACGGCAGCGCAAGTAGCGGAATTTAAGCAGAAGATTTCTGAGGTCAAGGCAAGCCTGGAGAATGAGGGAGTAAATTTAGATAAAATTAATAAGGAAATTGTGAGCCTGGGAAATGAAAAGCTCACTTTAGTTTCGCATAAAGATTTTTTAGAGAAATTAAAGACCAAATATGATGATATCGGCGAGTCGTCAAACGCGGTGATCTATCTAGACAAAATGCCTAATGAGACTTCCACCGGTCTGGTGGTCAAGATCCAGAATCAGCTGCCTTTAAGCCCGGAGGATCGCCAGCATTTGGTTACTGCCGCTTTTAAAATAAGCGGAGAGGCCAAGCCGATTGAATTAGATACGCAGAAAATTGATGAAAAGATTGCCAGGTTAGAGGAGAATCTCGGTGAGTTAAGAAATAGAATGGTGTTGCGGCAGACTTGTATTTCGGAATTGGCCAAGATGTCCGATGGGTTAGAACTGGAGTTACGTAACCAGGAGATTACTTTAGCCAATAAAGAATCCCAGCATGCCGCGATTGCGGAGCAATTTGACAAAATTAAAGAGGAAGAGGATGTGATTGTTATGGAGTTGACGGATGTAGCGCGGGAGATTTCTGTCATCCAGCAGAATTTGGACAACGCCCAGAATCAGCTGTTGGACTTAAACCGTCAGGAGAGGCAGAGGCTGGATACAATCGCGCAAGAAGAGGAGGCCATCCTTGCGAATAGTAAGTTACGTGAAGAGGTTTTAGTTTTTATTACGCAAACTAAAACTGAAATTGAAGCTTTGCATAGGCGTTTTAGTTCTGACGCGGAAACTTTGAAGATTCTGGATCAAACTTATGCGCAGGATAAGGCGAGCCTGGAAAATATTCAGCGGCAGATTAGCGAGGCCAGAGAGCGGACAGAGAGCTTAAAGGTTGAAATCACGGAATGCCAGAATGCGAATCAAGGGTCCCAAATCCAGATAGAACAGAAGAAAACTGTGCTAGGGGAAGTGGAGCTTAAGTATAACGAGGTATCCAGCGGTACAGTGGGAGTAGTAAAAAAGATTGACGCTGACCGTAAGCAATTGGATCAGATAAAGAACCGCCTGCATGATTTAGAGATGCTGGATAAGGACCTGGATTATCGTTATACCACCATTAAAGAGAGGATGTCTTCGGCTTATAAGGTGGATTTAGAACTTTTAACAGGGCCGGTTAATGCATTAGGCCAAGAGGCGCTGGCTGTGGCGATCAGCGAATTAAAAAGGAAGCTGGACTCATACGGCAGCGTGAATTTAGTGGCGATTGAGGAGTACGATGAACTAAAGAAGCGTTACGATTTTCTTATTCAGCAGCAGACGGATCTTGCGGAGGCTAAAGAGTCTTTGCACCAGGCAATTTTAAAGATTAACCGCACCACTAAGCAGATGTTTATGGAAACATTTGAGAAAGTAAAAGTGGAGTTTAAGAATTATTTCCGCCTGCTTTTTAACGGAGGAGACGCGCAGCTTTTCCTGTTGGATGAGAGCGATCCGCTGGAGTCGGGAATTGAGATTATTTGCCGGCCTCCGGGAAAGAAATTGCAGAATGTCCTCCTCTTAAGCGGGGGTGAGAAAACCATGTCGGCAATCGCGCTGATCTTTGCGATTTTTAAAGTCAAGCCATCGCCATTTTGTATTTTGGATGAGATTGATGCTGCTTTGGATGAGGCCAATGTCGATAGGTTCTCCAGGGTTCTTCAAGAGTTTGCTAAAACTTCGCAGTTTATCGTGATTACGCATAACAAGAAAACCATTGTGAATGCTAATATCATGTATGGGATCACTATGGAGCAGTCAGGGGTTTCTAAGATTGTTTCGGTAAAATTATCGCAGAATAAAGAAAGAGAATTACAAACTCAAAAGGAAAATCAAGAGCAGTCGGTTGCTATAACAGTAGGGGAGGTTTAAACCTCCCCTTGATTCTATTAACCGCAGCAGGTATTATTTTTGCCTTTGTTTTTAGCTTGGTAGAGTGATTTATCTGAAGTGGTAATTAAATCCGCAGCCAGCAGGCCATTCTCAGGAAAAGTGGCAATTCCCAAGCTCACCGTTAGTTGTTTATTCGGGAAGATCTGCTCGTTCAGGAAAGGGTGTTTTTGAATATCCGTGCGGATGCGTTCAGCAATTAAGAAGGCTTCTTTTTTATCCATATGGGGCAGAATAATCGTGAATTCTTCTCCGCCATAACGGCAAACATGGTCCATCTTGCGGGATTGATTACGTAAGAGCCCAGCCAGATCTTTCAGTATTTTGTCTCCTGCCTGATGCCCAAGCGTATCGTTATAAATTTTAAAATCATCAATATCGACCATAATTAAAGTAAGCGGGCTTTTAGTGGCTTTAGCTTTCTCCAGTTCTGTTTGCAGCAGAAACTGAAAGTATCCATGATTCCAGAGATTAGTCAGATAATCTGAATGCGCGCGTTCTACGGTCAATTCAAAAAGCTGGGAGTTTTCAATGGCCAGGCCTGCCTGGTTAGCCAGCATAGTGAGCATGCGGATATCATCTTTGGTGATCGGATCTTTGGTGATAAAATTATCCGTCACAATAATTCCGTTTACCCGGTCTTTGGCTTTTAACGGTATGAGCAAGAGCTCAGGGCTTGCCAGTATTTTAATTACCGGTGAGTTCTGGTATTTAAGGATAGCCTGGTTGGTTAAATGCAGGGGCATGCCTTCTAATACTGCCAAAGATAGCGGATTTTCACTTTTATCCAGCAAGGAAACTTTTAAATTTCTAACCTGGCGGTTAAAACCTGATTCTAATACCGCGTTAGAGTTTTTAAAGGCATTGATTAAATCCTCAAGGCCCATTTTTTCTTCTTCGATCCTGGTCCAGGCAATGTTGGCTTCTTCTCCGTTTTCCGGCCCGATGCCCATTTTTCCTTCAATGAGCTGTTCTTTTTCATTGACTAAGAAAAGCATGGCCCGGTTAAATCCCAGTCCGGTATGCGCAGTTACACCCGTAAGGATGATATAGAGGATTTCATCCAGCTTTAAAGTGGTGCGCATGGCATTAGAGATCTCATAAAGGATCTTTAACTCAATTTTGGTGCGCTCCAGCTCAGCTTTTAGTTTATTTAAGTCTTCCATAATGGTTAAATCTAACACATTCTCTTCCGGTTGTCAAGCGGGTCTAAAATCGGGCCTGACTTTCAACAGTAGGGGAGGTTTAAACCTCCCCTACTGGAATCAGGGAAGTTCCCAAAACTTTTTCTAGTTTAGGGATTGGTCAATAGATTCTTACCCCCCTGAGCCAAAAGAGAAGTGTAGGTATTAAGTAGCGCATCGAGATC
>JAHIKK010000120.1 GCA_018897555.1 Candidatus Omnitrophota bacterium | reverse complement strand
AGAATTAATTATGAATCAGCTATTCGTCAGATTGTGAATCAGGCGGTTGAATCGACCGAAGTGGTGGATATTTTTGACGCGGCGGGGATCAAGAAGCCAGATATTTCATTACTTTCTGAAGAGTTTTTGCAGGAAGTAAAAGATATGAAACATAAGAATCTGGGTGTCGAGCTTTTGAAGAAGATCCTCAACGATGAGATTAGGGTGCGGTTGAATTTTAATATTACCGAAGGCAAAAAGTTATTGGATTTACTAGAGGCGTCAATTAAGAAGTATCAGAATAATTTGTTAAGTACTGCTGAGATTATCGAAGAATTATTGACGATTGCTCGGCAGATTCGCACTGTAGATGGTTTGGCGGAAAAGCTGAAATTATCCAAAGATGAGTTTGCGTTTTATACCGCATTGGAAGTTAATGATAGCGCAGTGAGCGTGTTGGGAGATGAAATACTTAAAACTATAGCCCGGGAGATTGCGGACAAAGTTCGCAAGAATGCGACGATTGATTGGTCAATGAAAGAAAGCGCCCGTGCGCGGCTGATGGTTATCGTTCGGCGCACGCTGAATAAATACGGTTACCCGCCTGATAAGCAGCTTAAAGCTGTTGATACTATTTTGAAGCAGGCCGAGGTTCTGGCGGATTATTGGGTGGATAATTCCGAAAATAAGTGATGCTTCTAGGTTATTTTAGATTCTCAGAATGACGATGGTGATTTAAATGGCTGCATACATATATTGCATTAGAGAAGATTATAGGTATCAATCCTCAATAACCGGACGGGAATTTGAGAATGAGTGGTTTAAGCTGACTCCGGACGGCGTGATTATGATAAAGGGAAAAAATTACCAAGGGTATGCTTGGGATGGGTGCAGCCCTAAGTTTAAAATAAAAGATATCTATATTGGAATACCAGAGGCGGTGTTAAATTTTGGCACTGGTCAAAGCAAAACCTACTACGCTTCTTTAATTCATGATGTATTCTACCAATTCAGTAAAGAGGTAAGAGCCTTTGTTAAGCGCAAAGAAGTTGACAGAGAGTTTTACGCTATTTTAAAAAGGGATGATTTTAGGTTCGCGGGGCTTTATTATTTTTTCGTGCATTTGTTTAGCTGGATATGGTGGTATAGGAAGTGACGACAAAATGAGACAACGTTATTTTAAAATAGTACTTTTTATTATCTTTGTTTTAGCGTTTATGGCTAGCGCAGGGATTTTTTATTGTTATGCGGAAACTGTAAAAGCACAGGGACAGTCACCTGCGGGGACAGTCCCTGTTATGGGAACGCAGGCATTCGTTGAAGACTTAAGCGGGGATAAGTATTTTCCTAAGGTTAAAGAGGCTCTAGCGAATGCGAAGAGCTCGATATATATGATGATGTATTTTGTAAATTTTAATGAAAAATTAAAAAATTCTTCGGTTAATCAATTAGTTGATGAATTAATTAACGCGAATAAGCGGGGAGTTAAGGTAAAGATCATCCTGGACCAGAATATTAACTATAATAACCTGGGAAAGGGAAGTGGAGCATGGGAGAGGGAAGCGAAGAATGACTTCCTATTTCTATATTTAAAGAAGAATGGGATAGAGGTATATTATGATAATGTTTTTATAATTACTCATAGCAAAGTTATCATCATTGATGAAGAAATAGTGATCTTGGGAAGCGCCAATTGGACGATGTCTTCTTTGAAAAGGAATTGGGAGGGGTCTTGCCTAATCAGATCTAAAGAACTAGCTAAAGAATTCCTGAAAGATTTTGCTTCGATCTCCATAGATTATGAGGCAAGTATTCTTGACGAAGAAAGAAAGCCGCCGGTTCTGTTGAATCAGTATTTATTAAGGATTCCATCTTTAGGCCCGCGTATGCTTACAAATAACGATGAAAGTGCGTTTGGTGTATATGTCCTCTTATTGCGCGACTTTAACGGTAATGCTGAAGGGAAAATAGAAGTTGATTATAAGGTTTTTAGCCACGAATTAGGTTATGATGAAAAACTTAGTTATGTCTCAGCGCGGGATAAAATAATGAGATCTTTAATGCGGCTTGAGAAAGAATATAAGCTTATTTGTCGTATCCCAAGGCCTGGAAAAGGCCCCTGCGTGATATTATTGGATTACCCCAATCAGAGTCCGTATATCTTATCTCGGGAGGAGTATTTTTCTATTCCGGATGAATATTGGAAATATGGCTGGAATAAGAAGTTTTCATTACAGGAGAGCTATTGTTATTTTATCGCGCGTTTTAAAACAAGCGGTGTGAAAGGGCATGTTTGGCGCGATCATATAATCGGTTTAAGCAAAGATTTTAACGTCAGCAGGAGTACGATCGGGAGGGGGATGCAATCTTTAAGAAAACTAAATATACTTGAGATTGACTATTCTCCTTATCTTCCTGAGGAAGATTTTAAGCGCAGGGAAGCAAGTGTGTTTAAATTGTTTAGGCTTTATTCTCCGGAGACTTTAGAGAAGGACAAGCAAAGGGTGAGTGAGTTATATGGTAAGAGGCGTTTTGAAGAAGCTGAAAGATACGCGAAGATAGTTTTTAAAGGCAATGATATTCAGGTTATCGAAGATATTATCAAGAAAATAGATGAATATGGTGTCAAACAGGTTAGAGAAGCCTTTAAGACCGTTTCCGTAAAATCTACAGCTAACCCGAAAAGAAGCTATAAATATGTGGTGGGGATACTCCAGACAAAAGCCGAAGAAGCGGAAATAGGCTAAGTAGCGATAAATAGAAACGGTTACTAGTTTTAAGAATATATGTCTAAATATTATACTGCTAAAAAAACTAAATATTTATTCGATCCTAAAAGTAAACCCCCTTTTAGATTAAGCCGCTCTAAAATCGAATTGTTCATGAATTGCCCGCGGTGCTTCTATTTGGATAGAAGATTAGGGGTAGGGCAGCCGCCGGGGTATCCGTTTACTTTAAACTCCGCGGTAGACAAATTATTGAAGAAAGAATTTGATATCTATAGAGAAAAGCAGGCCATTCATCCGCTTATGGAAGCCAATGGCATTAAGGCTGTTCCTTTTAAACATGAAAAGCTTAATTCTTGGCGGGATGCGCTGCGGGGAGGGATTGAGTATTTGCATGCGCCGACTAATCTTTTGTTTTGCGGAGGAATAGATGATCTTTGGGTTTCACCGGATGGCCAGCTATTTATAGTAGATTATAAGAGTACTTCCAAGGAAGAAGAGGTGAATATCGATGCGGATTGGCAGATCTCCTATAAGCGGCAGATGGAGATATACCAGTGGTTGTTTAGGAGAAATGCTTTTAATGTATCTTCAACCGGTTATTTTGTGTATTGTAACGCATTGACCGATAGGGATGAATTTGGGGCTAAGCTGGATTTTGATATTAAAGTAATTCCTTATACTGGGGATGATCGTTGGATAGAGGGCACAATATTAGGTATACATAAGTGCTTAATGAGCGATATAATACCAGCAAGCGGCCAGGATTGCGATTTTTGTAAGTATGCGGAGGGAAGAAAGAGTGTGGAGTAGGGGCCTCAGAATGACGAGTAAGTTAAACTAGTAAAAGGGAGGAGTTCAGATGCTGCAATTCTTGGTAAGATGGGGAATTAGTTCACTTTCGATTTTTATTGTCGCGCACATTGTCAGAGGCATCGAGGTTTCAAGTACCGCCACTGTTCTGGTGGTTGCTTTGGTCTTGGGGATTATCAACGCCTTCTTAAGGCCTTTGATTATTCTGGTTACCCTGCCGATCAATATTGTTACTTTAGGGTTATTTACCTTTTTCATCAACGGAGCTCTTTTTCTTCTGGTGTCTAAAATTGTCAAAGGCTTCGTGATTACGGGTTTCTGGCCGGCTTTCTGGGGCTATATCCTTTTTAGTATCATCAGTTTCTTATTAAGTCTTTTAGTTGTTTCTGTTTAATTAAGTGATAAATAGAAACGGTCCCATTGTTTACTCTACCCCCACAGATGAACAAGTGCAATTAACCAAAATCCTTGCGGATAAAAACCTTCTGGAAGAAGAGCATATCCAGCAGCTCTTGTCTGTCCGCCTGCCTGCAGGCGAAAAATAACCCATTAGTGCTAAAAAACACCTTTTTTTAGTTATCTTATCGTCGAGCACATAATCCTATCATCAAATTTTTGGCGAAAAAGGCTTGACAAATTATAAAATATATTGTATGCTTTAGTACAGAGAATTGTATAATATAATACAATAAATTGTATGGAATATCGGATAGATAAACAGGGTTTATTGGATAGGATAAGTGCTTGGGACGGTTTCCTAAAGAGGAAAGTGCATTTAATCGCTTGCGGTGGGACAGCAATGACGCTCTTAGGTGTTAAGGCTTCAACCAAAGATATAGATTTACTTGTTCCTAATGAGGATGAGCATAAATATTTGGTTGATATCCTAAAGCAGCTTGGGTATAAATCGGCAAGCGGATGGGGATGGTCAAGGGATGATGGATTTATCTTTGATTTGTTCAGGGGTAATTCTATTCATACGACTCAATTATTGGAATCGCCTTTAAAAGAAGGGAACCATACGCTGGTTAAAGAGTTTAGCCATATTTACTTAGGAATACTTAATTATTACGACATAATAATAAGTAAATTATTCAGGGGTTCGGCTACAGATAATGAGGATTGTTTGGCTCTGCTGAAAGCCAAAAAAAGCGGAATAGACCTGATTAAACTGGAAAAGCAATTCCGGGAAGCAGCTTCTTATGACGTATCGAAAGAATTTGTTATTAAAAACTGGGATCATTTTTTAAGATTGGTTAAAAAGGAAATAGTGTAAAAATGAATAAAGATAATCTTTTGAAACGACTGGCGTCATTGGGGTTTCCGCTCTTAGAGGTCCAGAAAGATGAAGAGGTTAATTCGACCCTTGCGGATTTAGTTGCATCTCATGACCTTAGGCTTTGGGAAGGATTCCCGGTGGTCCTGGCCAATAGTGCTGAAAAGGGGTTGTTTGATTATGATAAGGTGGCGGAAGAATACCTTAAATCGCCTTCTGATAGAGTAAATCTTGCTTTATTGGTAGTACTCTCACTTGCGCTTTATAAAACGTTAGGCTTAAAATTTGCATGGGTGGATAAGCTAGATGCGCTTTTTAACAATGAAAACATGAAACAGGAGTACGAGAAGGACTTGGCAGCCTTAAAAAGTAACCAAGACCTTTACGTTCAAAACCGTGTTCTGTCCAGCCAAAGAGTAAGGGCTACATTTGATAATTATTTTAGACAGACGCAAGCGCATCTTAATGATCTTCTTTCAGTTAAAGAGGAGATGGGTGTTGAATATTCGCTCTCTCAGGTTTTTTCTCCAAAACAAAAGGAATTATTTTTGAAGAAACTACGTAATGAGAAGTTAACAAAAACCGAAAAAGAGTATTTTTCACGGGTAGTAAAAAAACGAGTTTTAGCTTTTGCTAATCCTGAGTTGCATCGTTTAGCCCAAAAATTACTTCAGAATTTATAAAAATCTAAAATTGTGTTCCTCGACATGGTAAAATAAATAGTAGATAGAGAATCTGCATTTTTTAATCCATTATTACAATAAAAAGGTTGATTATAAAATGGCGTTAATTAGTTTACAGGAAGTTAATCTTGCGTTTAGCGGGCCGCTTATTTTTGATTGTTTAAATTTGCAGTTGGAGCCGGGTGAACGGATTGCTTTGCTTGGCCGTAATGGCGCGGGAAAAACGACCTTAATGAAGGTGATGACCGGCCAGCAGGAGGTTGACTCCGGCAACGTGATCGTGCAAAAAGGAATTCAGGTTGCCCATCTGCCGCAGGAAGTGCCCGTGGATATTACGGGGAGTGTTTTTGATATTGTCCTCTCGGGCCTGGGGCCGCGCGCCGAACTATTAAGCCAGCATCACCATCTTACCCAGCGCCTGCAAACGCAGCAGACTCCGGAATTATTAAGACAGCTGGATGCGTTGCAGGATAAGCTTAATCATACCGACAGCTGGGATGTGAATAATCAGGTCCAAGAAGTTATCGCCAAGATGAAACTTGATGCGGATAGTGATTTTGCCCAATTATCCGGAGGACAAAAACGCCGGGCGCTTTTGGCCAGGGCGCTGGTGCTTAAGCCGGAGGTTTTACTGCTGGATGAGCCGACCAACCATTTGGATATTGACTCCATGCTTTGGCTGGAAGGATTTTTGCTTAATTATCCCGGCACGGTTTTTTTTGTGACGCATGATAGGATGTTTATGACGCGTTTAGCCACGAGGATCATTGAACTTGACCGTGGGAAAATATATAGCTGGCCGTGTGATTATCAGGCCTTTCTTGAACGTAAACAAGCGGCATTGGATATCGATGAAGCGCGATGGGGCCATTTTGATAAAAAATTAGCGGAAGAAGAGGTCTGGATCCGTAAAGGGGTCAAGGCCCGCAGGTGCCGTAATGAAGGCCGGGTTAAGGCGTTGGAGCGTTTGCGGGAAGAAAAGAAAACTCAGCGCAAGGCGATCGGCCAGGTGCGGATGCAGGCGCAGAAAGTTGACCCTTCGGGGCATCGGGTGGTGAAGATCTCGCAACTTGGTTTTGGGTATGGAGAAAAATGCCTGGTCAGGGATTTTACCACGCAAATAATGCGAGGTGATAAAATCGGCGTGATCGGGCCTAACGGCAGCGGTAAGACCACCTTGTTGCGCCTCTTGTTGGGAAAACTTACGCCTCAAAAAGGCAAGGTAACCCTGGGGACGAATCTGCAGATTGCTTATTATGATCAGCTGCGCGAACAATTGGATGAAGAGGCAACCGTGGCGGAGAATGTTAACGGTGAATCCGATACCATTGTGATCAATGGCAAGCCCAAGCATATCATCGGATATTTGCAGGATTTTCTTTTTACTCCTGATCGGGCGCGCACGCCGATCAAAATGCTCTCTGGCGGGGAACGTAACCGTCTTTTTCTGGCGCGGCTTTTTTCCCAGCCCTCGAATGTTTTAGTAATGGATGAGCCGACTAATGACCTGGATATCGAGACCCTGGAGCTCCTGGAAGAATTACTGCTGGAGTATCCCGGCACGCTTCTTTTGGTCAGTCATGACCGGGCTTTTCTGAATAATGTGGTCACCTCGACCATGGTTTTAGAAGGGGATGGTTTGATTAATGAGTATGCCGGCGGTTATGATGATTGGCTCAGCCAGCGAAAACCCGAGGCGCTAGCGTCGGTAAAAGCAAAACCTATAAAAGAAAAGATTTGGCCTAAAAAACCCGTAGTCGCACGCAAGCTTACCTCTGGCGAGCAGCGCGAACTGGATAACCTGGCGTTAGAAATTGAGAAGATGGAAGCTGAACAGAAACAGCTCTACGCTCTTTTAGCTGATTTTAAATTTTATGAGAAAGATCCTGCGGAAATCGCCAGCACCAAGGCCAGGTCAGAATTTTT
>JAHIKK010000119.1 GCA_018897555.1 Candidatus Omnitrophota bacterium | reverse complement strand
TAACAGCTTCAGGTAGAGAGGTTACTGCTCCTAAAAGAATCATCCCTATCCAGACCTTACTTAAACCGGTTCTCACGCTGATTACATCTGCATACAAAGAGAGTTTTGTCCCGGCAATTAATGATAATAACCGCACTAATAAACAACTGTAGCCAGATTAAAAACATAATTCCTCTTTTAAAAACCTATGATAACCTTAGGGGCTGGGCTTTAACTCATCATACATAGTAAAACCCAGCCCCTAAATACCCTCTTCCCTTCTAATAATTAGTTGCCAGGGTTAGCTGGAGCCGGCTCTGCTGGTTTCGTTTCTGTAGCCTTTTTAGACATATCACACCCTGTTGTCATTACAGCCAAACTTGCTATCAAGCAAACACTGAATAAGAACATAAATACTCTCTTCATCTGACTTCACCCCCCTCCTTCATTATTTTGTTATCTTAAACTCTGAACCAAACTCCTTTTTCACCCAAGTCTTTAGACGATATTGTGGGTATGTAGCCTTTGTTCTTTAATTTTGCTGCTACTAATGCTAAAAACAGCCTCCACGCTAATGCCATTCATGCAAGCCCTGGCATTGGAACTCTTTCTTATTTATTTTTATCTCTTTGGCAAATCAACAAAACAAAAATAAATCATAACAATGAACGGAAAAAGAAAGGGGCGCACTTATTTTTGGCAGTATTGCATGCGCCCTTGTTCTTTTATTCCTTAGATTCAGTTTCACTTTTTACAGTTGCAGACGCTACAACTTTTTTCCAACCTTCCTTCGAATAGCTAAGAGTAACTGTGTCCCCTACTTTTAAATCAGTAAATTTCATCACATCGTCGCCTTTTTTGATCTCTGTTGTGTCACTGAAATAAAATGTCCCCGTTCGATAGCTCTGTAATTCTTCATCCACAAGATACTTAACGACCATTGACAAACGTTCTGAGCTTATCGAAACAATCTCACCGGTTGCCTTCTCCGCATCTTGCACCACAGCTTCCTCTTCCTCCTGTGCAAAACTAGCAGGCACATTTACCGTTGTCATTCCAAGGAACAACGATACCGCCAATAGTAACAAAAATCCTTTCTTCATCTCACCTCACCTCCTTCCCTACTTTGAATTTTAGGTAAATTATACAAAATAGAAGATGAAGATAAGATGACAAAAAGATTAATTTTTCGTAATGTTTATTACGCTTTGACAAGTGAAACAGTTATGAGGGAACTGTCGAGGATTTTTGCTGAAGAGGAAGCTTTACTGTAAAAGTGCTGCTTTTCCCTAATTGACTCGATACCGAGATTCTACCAGCGTGAGCTTCTATGATAGACTTGACTATACTCAATCCAAGGCCGAAGCCTCCTATATCACGGGTACGTGAAGAGTCCTCACGATAAAAACGATCAAAAACTTTTTCTTTATTCTCATCTGATATCCCAATCCCAGTATCTTTAATATCAATCTCTGCACAATCTCCGGATTTCTTTAAAGAAATAACAACACTGCCGCCAAAACGATTATAACGGATTGAGTTATCTAATAAGTTGGAAATCATCTGTTCAATCTGCCATTTTTCACCCTGAATATAAAGAGGAGTTGGAATAATATCTTTGGAAAAACCAATTTGTTTTTCATCGGCAACTGGTTCAAAAATTTCAGCGACGTCAAGAATAACAGCGTTAAGGTCTACTATTTCGGCCTCTTTCACTTGCGAAGGGTCATCATTTTTAGATAAAAATAATAAATTATTAACTAAACACTCGAGGCGAGAAATCTCTTCTAAATTGCTCATTAAAACAGCACGGCACTCCTCATAAGATTTTTCATTTGAAAGAACAGCTTCTATCTCCCCCGTTAGAGAGGTAAGCGGGGTTCGCAGCTCATGAGCAACATCAGAAGAGAATTGAGAAAGTTTTTCATAGGCCTGGCTTACTCGCTCTATCATATTGTTAAACACATAAGCAAGTTTATCCAGTTCATCTTCTGATCCCCTTAACGGAACTTTCTCTTTAAGATTGGCGGCTGTAATTCGGGAGACGGTGTTAATCATCTGAGAAATAGGCCTTAAATTATGGCGTGCCAGAAGTAGACCTCCGATAAACGATAACAAAAAGAATGCAGGTAGAGTCATTAGAATATTTTTGCGAAAATTTGACATGGTTTTTTCAATACGAGTAAGGTTCATACCTACCTGAAGATGTGAAATAAACTCATTCTGGTTCTGAAACTGTTTAGTAATTATTCGAACGACATATCTGCTTTTCTTATCAGTAACCTCGTATTCTTTCACATCATAATTTGGCAAAACAGATGATTTAACCATATTAACATCGGGACCTGAAAGCTGAAATTCGCTAGATTGAAGAACCACTCTACCTGACTTATCCAATATACTATAATACATCTGGTAGTACTTACGGATAGCGACAGATTCTAGCTGTATCTGCCGCTCAATTAGCGATAGATTATTTTGATGTTCGCTGACGAACTGGCTAAATTCATTCATTTCATCAGCTAAAAAGAAATCAACCTCCTCATATAACTGAAATTTTAGACGTTGATAAAGAAGAAAAGAAAGAACTAAACTCAGGACTAGAAATAAGGCCATATACCATAAAGCAAGTTTCCAGCCAATGCTTTTAAACCATCTTGTAACTAACATGTCAAGATGTCCGCTGCTTTTAAACCATCTGGGGTTAAATGCTAGTTTCTTTAAGAACATACCCCATCCCCCTGACAGTGTGAATTAGACTCTTTTTCTCTCTCCTATCAATTTTCTCTCGGAGACGTCTAATATGCACATCAACGACATTCGACATAAGGTCAAAGTTATAGTCCCAAGCTGTCTCAGTTATCATCGTTCGAGTTACTACTTGTTCCTTATTGAGCATTAGTAATTCTAATATGCTATATTCCTTAGAGGTTAGTATAATGATCCGTCCATTCCTTTCAGCATGGCGAGTATGCCGATTTAAAATCAGACCGGCATATTTTAACTCTGCGCCCTCAGGTGTTCTCTTCGATCGTTTAAGAATTGCCCTAATTCGAGCAAGAAGTTCGGCAAATCGAAATGGCTTGACAAGATAATCATCTGTTCCGGCATTAAATCCCTCTATCTTATCACTAATGCCACCCTTTGCTGTTAAACAAATAACAGGAGTATCTTTTCCCTCTTTGCGAAGTTTCTTTAATAGCTCTAATCCGTCTAATTTCGGCAGCAGTAAATCCAATACGATCAGATCATAATTTTCATTCTGCGCCAGGAATAAACCTTCCTCACCGTCAGGCGCGATATCAACAGTGAAATTGTTCTCCAGCAGTCCCTTTTTAATAAAATTCGCTACTTTTAACTCATCTTCAACTACAAGTACACGCATTATAGTCTGCTCCTATTATTATGCCAAAAGAGAAAAGCTTAAGTACATTCTATTTTCTAATAAATAAGTCATACCTAAATGTTTCTATTTCTAACTATAACTGATATAAATTGTTAAACAAATTGCTTATTGCAAACCATATCCTATCCAACAAGATTATCTATACTAATATTAAGAGCATTTGCTAGTTTTTTCAAAGTCTCCATTCTAGGATCAGTAATTCCTCCTGATTCCAGCTTTATCACAGTATTATAGGAAATATCTGCTTTTCTGGACAAACTTTCTTGAGTTAATTTAAGTTTTTTTCGATACCTCTTTATATTTTCTGCAAGCATGATTTTCCCCTTGACTGTCTTGTATAATTATGGTAGTATTATTATACAATATACTTAAGCCTTGTATAATAATCGTATTTTAAACCGACTTCTTACATTTAGCAAGGTAATTTTATGTTGAGATTATCTAGTCTATATACGCTTATATGTCAGGAAGAAAAACGCCTTTGGGTCAAAGTCCACATTCTACATGAAACTAAAAAGGCTGACCTGGTAGAACTGCCAATAGGTAAACAGTGGATACCAACGTCAAAAATCTACGGTATAAAAATAAAAGATAAAAACTTTGAGTTTTACGTGAAAGAGAGCGTGATTGGATAACTTTAAAAAGTAAAAAAAAATTCGCCCGACACTCCAGAGCCCCGAACCTCACTTCGTTCGGTACGGGGCAGGCTCCCGTACCACTCGCGGAGGCATCCGGTCTTTTTAAGCGGCTTCTCATGATTCTCGCAAAAAGACAAAATTTTGGCGGCGGGAAATTTCGCTTTTTTCGGGGAGCGCTGAGCGCGTGCACGGCTCGGCCACTCTGGCCGTCCGAGTGTACATACGTTTCGTAGGCCAGAGACATCCGACCCCGCCTCAGAGTATCTGGCGTGGAGAAGGCGGGGTCGGACGCAGGCGGCACTGCCAGTGCCGCCTGCCGAGCCGCTCGGAATAGATTGTAGGGCCGAGGGCCGAAATCCCCTCACCCTAACCCTTCCGCCGCGGCGGAAGGGAATGTTCGAAATAGGTTCGAGCTGCGTTAAGTAGCTCCGACCACATGGGACATTGGTCGTTTTTTTGCGAAAAAATGCGACTTTTTTGTTTATTTTTTGTGAGAAGTTCTTTTTCATAACTCATTTTAAACTTTGGGATTAGGTCAAATGGCTCTCTGAAATCTAAAAAGACCGCTTTGTACCGCAGACCCGGTTCGTGGTGGCAAAGCCACCTAATAAAAACAATTTTCAACTCTCAACTGGTTGAAAATCATTTTTCTTTTTCCAATTTTTCCACACGCCCTTTTGTAAAGGACGGTGACGAAGCAAGTTTTTGGCGAATTCCACGATTTACTCCTCTAT
>JAHIKK010000118.1 GCA_018897555.1 Candidatus Omnitrophota bacterium | reverse complement strand
TTTCTGTGAGTATATCCGTTAAGGTTGCCCGGATGCCCGCATCATCATCTGCAATCACAATTTTAGCTTTTTTTGACATATTTTTTTGCGCCTGATTTTTCCGATTCTAAGTTTGCCAGAAATACTTTTACCACATCCGGATCCAGGTGCGTCCCCATGCTTTCTTTAATGATCTCTAAGGCGTCTTTTTTGCTATAGGCTTTCCGGTAGGGCCTGTCTGAAATCAACGCCTGGTAGACGTCTGCTACCGCGATAATCCTGGCCCCTAAAGGTATTTCTTTGCCTTTTAATCCCGCGGAATACCCCAGCCCGTCGTATCTTTCATGATGATAAAGGACAATCGGCACCACTTCGTTTAAAAAATGCACCGTCCGTATGATTTCAGCCCCGATTTGCGGATGTTTTCTTATTGTATCATATTCTCCCTTGGTAAGCTTGCTTTTTTTATGCAGGATATTATCCGGAATACCGATTTTTCCTAAGTCATGAAGTATGGCCGCGTGCTCCAGGTTGGCAATACCGGATTCAGAAAGTTTAAGTGCTTTTCCGATTCCCACCGCGATAGAAACCATGTTTTCAGCGTGTTCTCCCGTATAATAATCTTTCGCTTCTATTGTCTTGGCGAACGCGTAAATTGATTCCAACAGGGTTTGCCTGACACGATGTTCCAGCTTAAACAGTTTTTGTTTCAGCTTATGGATATTTTCTTCTCCCCCCTGTTTCAGCATAGCCGTAATATCTTTTTTGTTCAAATTCTTAAACAGGGAAAGTTTATTGCCGCCTAATTCTTTGGCATCGCGCAAGGCCTGGTCTACGGCATCCAGGAAGCCGGATTCCGTATTTACGCTGTCTTCCGGAAAACTGCATATTCCGATGCTTGCTTTAAGTTTTATTTTATTGGCTTTTGAGTCAAATATATGTTCGGTTAAGGTGTTCAGTAAACGCGAACCAAACATAATCGCGCCTTCTTTGTTGGTATCCGGCAGGAGAATTAAAAATTCTTCTCCTCCATACCGGACTACTACGTCAATGCCTCTGGCGGCAGTGGTTAAAATTTGGCTGATTTCTTTGAGGATTAAATCGCCATATTGATGGCCGTAGATATCATTAATCGATTTAAAATAATCAATATCTAACATCAGCGCGGATAAGGGTAAGATGTATCTTTTTGCCCTTTTGAATTCAGAGGATAACCGTTCCCTTAAATATCGATAATTATGCAGGCCGGTAAGCGGGTCTTTTAAGCTTAATTCTTTGAGCCTGCTCAATAAGTCTTTGTTCTCCAAAGAAAGCTCCTGCATTTTAAGGGCTTTTTTAATCGTTAACCTCAGTTCATCAATATTCAGCGGCTTTTGAAAATACGCGAAAGCGCCTTCATTGATGGCGGAAATAGTGCTTTCGACAGAGGCGTATCCGGTAAACACAATGATCAGCGTTTCTTCATTAATCTTTTTTGTTTCTTTGAGCAATTCCAGGCCCGAACCGTCGGGAAGTTTCAGGTCAACCAGCAAGATATTATAAAATTTTTTTGCCAGCATTTCTTTAGCCGCGGCTAAAGTTCCGGCGCAGGTTATTTTATAATGGTCTTCGCTTAATATGTCGCGCAGGTTCTGGCGTGTTCTTACCTCATCGTCTGTGATCAGAATTTGAATATCTTTATTATTCATTTTTCCCTTTAGTTAAAGAATAGGTTGGTTGGTATTTTGATGGTTACGGCTGTTCCTTGGCCGTAGGCGCTGGCAATCTCCATCTGCCCGCCATGCGCTTCTATGGCCGCTTTAGATGTCGAAAGGCCTAATCCCATTCCGCTGGATTTAGTAGAAAAAAACGGCTCAAAAATCCTGGCTTTATTTTCTTCCTTTATCCCGGGCCCGCTATCCTGAAAAACAACTGTGGTGAATTTTTCATCCTTAGACGCCGTGATGGATAATTTCCCTTTGTTGTTCATCGCCTCCAGCGCGTTAATAATTATATTTATGAATACCCTGTTAATTTGTATCTTATCTGCCTTAATTTCCCAGGTATCGAAGGGCAGGCGCATCTCTAAATCTATTTCCTCGGGAACTTGCAGATTACTAATGGAGTGTGCCAGGAGTTCTTTCAAATTTAACGGCTCAAATTCCAGGCGTTTAGTTGCGGCAAAAGATAAAATATTTTCAATAGTCCTATTAGTTTCTATAACTTGTTCTTCCAGAATTGTCAAATGTTTTTTTATTTTTTCGCCTGTATTGGCAAGATTCATATTTAAAAAATAGATTGAATTCCTCATCACTCCCAGCTGGTTTTTAAATTCATGCCCGATCGCGCCGGCGGCTTTGCCCATGGCGGCGAGCCGTTCGTGAGCGATCAATCGTTCCTGCAGGCTTTTTAACTTAGAGATAATTTCCCAATTGAAGATGTGCAGGATATTAAAGACCGACCAGGAAATCAAACAAGCGCAGATAGTCCTAAAAACCTGCACGGGTATGCCAACCAAATTTAAAAAAGAAACATTATTCAGAAAGGAAGCCGGGAAAAAATCCGCCTTGGGAACAATGAGGCCGGCTAATACGCTGTAAACCCCTGCCGCCATCGCCGCTGTCAGAAAATAGAGAGAGGTGCGGGCTTTGAATAATTCTAAAATTGTTTGATTAGTTTTGTAGTAAAGAATAAAACCCGCCGCGGTCATTATACCTCCGGGAAATCCCAAAATATAACGCGGCCAAATGGAAGATTCATGCTGCGAGGTAAATATCAAGAAAAATACAAATAAAGAGAAAATAACCGTTACTCTTCTTTTGAAAAAGTTTTTTTTGCTTAAAGCGATCAAGCTTCTTCCGAACTCAAATAAGAAAATAAATGAAAGTGTTAAAACCGTGGTTCTAGCGATATGCCAGGATGGCGCGCCGGAGCCTTTTATGATTTGAATCATATTCAGGAATTCGTTTAAACCATGGGTGAACCCGAATGCCGCCAGTATTCCGATAATTCCGGCAATCTTGAAATTGCTTTTACGGTACGGTTGGACTGAAATGGCAACCGCCAAAATCATAAAACTAAATCCATAAATTAAATAGACGATATCCAGGTTCCTGATCAAAAATTGAGTAGGCATAATTTTTTCGCGGTAAAACTGGATTTAACGTCCCGTCAGCGTATTCTTTTTTTTGTAACGATAGTATTAATTCTATCCAGGAATTTATCAATATCCATCGGTTTTTGAACCACTTCCACGTCACCGTCTTTTAACCCCTGTTTATAAAAAATATCGTCCGCGAAAGCAGTGATAAAAATTACACTTAAATCAGGATTTATCTGTTTTATAATTTTTAATGTTTCTATCCCGCTGATGCCCGGCATCTTCACGTCCATGAGCACGACATCAAAACCCCGTTTCTTTATCGCCTCTATCGCCCGGGTGCCGTCATAGACAACGGTAACTTCATATTTTTTTAGTTTCAGGATATCCGCGAGGTTCCGGCAGAGGTCTTCATTATCGTCTACGAGTAAAATTTTTCCCCGTACATGCATATTTTTTGTCTTTCTGGTTATCTTAAAAGCTTACGCTAGGCGCAAAGTTATAATCACCGTCGTTCCTTTTCCGGATTCGGACTTTATTTCAATCGTCCCTGCGTGTTTTTCTATAATCATTTTACAGATTAAAAGCCCGAAACCGATTCCTCGGACTTTGGTGGTAAACAACGGTTGAAAAAGCTTGCTGATATTTTCCGGGGATATCCCGACTCCCGAGTCAATAAAAGAAATTTTAACTTGCGTATTGTCATCTTTATCTATTCTAATCGTAAGTGTCCCTTGTTCTCCCATCGCTTGTAAGGCATTTTTAAGAATATTGTGGAAGGCCATGAATAATTGTTCTTTATCCGCGACGACAAAGATTTCCCCTGCCGGTATCTGACGGAGTATCTTTACCGCGCGGGGAATTTCTGAGGTAACGATTGCTTCATTAAGCGCTGAGGCCAGCTCCAGCCTTACTTTGTGCGGCTCTTTAATGCCGGATAAGCTTAAAATACTATCAATGATGGCGGTAGAATTTTTGACTTCCGCTTCAATATGGTCGATATGCTCCCGCAATTTTTTATCGGTAGTACCTAATTTCATTTTGAGATAATACGCGGAGCTGCTGATAACATTGAGGGGGTTACGAATTTCATGGGAGATGCTTCCGGCAAGCTGGCCTAATACCGCCAGGCGTTCGGCGATCAGCAAGTCCTCCTGCACTTTACTTAACTGGCGGGTCCGTTCTTCAACCATTTCTTCTAAGTGCTCGCGGTGGCCTTTGAGCGCGGCTTCCGCCTGTTTCATTTTTTCCACTAACCGGGCGTTCTCTATTGAAATTGCGGCCTCCAAAGTAAATAGCTTGGTCATCTCGGTTCTTTCGGCGGTAAACACCGAATCCGAAAGCCGGTTTTCCAGGTAAAGAATTCCAATTAATTTATTCTGTTTGATTACCGGCAGGCAAAACACGGATTTTAGTTTTAAGGTTTGCACTTCCGGGTTATCCTTAAATTCCCCCTCCTCCGTAGCGTTCTCCAGCAAAACGATCTCTTTGGTCCTCTGCACATAGCGGATAATCGCATGACAGATATCTTTTGAAGTTTCGAAACTTTGATTAGTGGTTTTGACGATATCCCGTTCGGCAATATGGCTTTGGGCGCGAATGATCAAATCGCCGTTTTCCTCCATAATCAAATACCCGTGCTGAGCGCCGGAACTTTCCAGGACGACGTTCATAATTTTATGAATGATGACTTTTTCTTCCGTCTCCGCGGGAATGATCAGGCAGGACTTGGTAAGATAGTTTATATCGATATTGGAAAGCACGGTCATTGATGCTGGAGCAGCCGGCAGGCGCTGGGGAATTTCTTCTTCGAAATATTCAGGGTATTTTTCTACCAGTAGCACTGCTTTCCTTTCCGCGGAACATTTTTTATATAAACGGACGGCTTCGGTAAAGAAAACCCCGGCCGTTGCTTTGCTGCGCCGGTTTATATTCGCGGCGGTTGGATACCGGGCAGGTTCTTTTTCCAGGAATTTTCCCAGGCATTCATTCAAATGCGCTTCTAAAAATATGTGGTTATTCTGATGCGCAAAATCTATGGCTTCGAAGTATAAACTCCCGGCCTCCTGCGCATCGGCGGTAACTCTCTTTATTTCCGCGTATAGAAATACCAGGTAAGGTTTTAATAAAGGCCCTAAAGCCGCCCAGGTTTCGATTTTCTTTATCAGCGGTTGAATGTAGGAAAACAGCTCCTCTTTAGAAACGTACTTGCTCCCTCTTTCGTGTAAACTCAGGGCATTCAACGCCAGAAACACATGCCAGAGCCGTTTTAACACATTATCCGTAAGCCCGGACAGGTAACGCCTTACGCCTTGTAAATGTTCTTCGGCTTTTTCATATTCTCCAAAATAGTAATGCACTAACCCCAGATGCACATAGTAACTGCCTGCGGCGGCAATATGGTTATCCTTCTCCCAATTTTTTAATTTCTCCTCCATCGCGATAGGAGAATAATTTTTCTTCATCGGTTCTATCCAGCCGGCTTGCATCGCTTCCGCCAGGCGGACGGAAAAATATAAATTATATTTTTTAGAGAATTCCAGGCATTCCGAGGCGTATTCATCTATCTTTTTAAAATCATTGCCTAAAACTTGCAGGTTCCACATTAATGGCCCGTAGGAGAGCCCCGCGTTATAAAGGTCTCCGGAATTTTTACCGCATTGGATGGACTTTAAACAATACGCGATAATTTCATCAGGGGTGCTTCGGGAATGCATATTACACCAGACTATTCCGTTCATCCCCCGGGTTGCCCCGAAGGTATTAGGGTATTTTTCACAGAGGTTACGCGCGAGGTCTTCATATTTAAACGCTTTTTCAAACTCTTCTTTCTCTCCCAGGTAAAGGCCCATAATCGCAAAAGAATAGATCACCGACTCATCCATGCCTCCGGAGAGGCAATGTTGGGTTGATTGCACCGCGGATAAATAAAGCTGCGGCACCATCCCGGACATATACAGATCGGGAATAAGTTCGCTGTAAAAGGATAATTCTATTTTACTTTTTCTTTCCCGGGTAAAGGGCATGTTGAGTATGGCCTCCCAGACATCAATATTCCGGGATTCTATTTCTCTAATCAACGCTTCTGTCTTGTTTTCCGCCTCTAGCGGATCAGCCGGCAGGGACTTATCGAAATAGGCAAGCCCGCGGTTTGCCGTTTCAATAGCTTTTATGAAATTCCCGATTGAAGACAAGGAAGTAGTCTGTTCCGCCAGGGATTCGGCCTTATCCAAGTCTGTTCTGGCATTTTCCAACAGCTGGTTAAGCAGTCTCTCTGAACTATTATAGTCTCCGCACATTAATTCCGTCTTGGCGGCTTTTTGATAAATTTTAAATGTTTTTTCATACTGGCTGTCCCAGCTATCCAGGGGCAGGAGTTCTCTGGATAGCTTAAAATATTCGTTGGCTGCTTCTGTCGCTAATGCGTCCAACGCTTTGTTGCCTGCCTTAAAATTGATATCTGAAATTTGGTATGCGCCTAAGGTATCCAATACTTTTGGTTTTCCCAGATTCAGGTGCGCCGTTATCGAGAATAAATTATCCGCTTCTTCAAGATTGCTATTTGAGCTGAATACAGATAATAAGCGGGACCCTATATTCCAATGTATTTGTTTTCGTCTTTCAGCTTTGATTTCGCTCAAAACCGCTTCCTGCACGCGGTCATGGACAAATTGCAGGTCGTCTTTGCTTTCCATTAAAAGCCCCTGGGCCAACGCGGACTTTAATCTCTCAAATATATGCAGCAAGGAAATTTCTTTAATCATGGAAATCTCTGTCGGCGAAAATCTATTTCCCATGCAGGCGCAATATTCCAGTAAGGCAATTGTTTCCGCGGGTAATTTTCTTACTTTTGAACTGAAAAGCGCCACGACCGTAGGAGGCATATCCGATTCCCTTATTTTGTGGATATCCCAATGCCAATTTTTGTTTTTATCCAAAAAGAGTAAATTTTCGTTATGCAAGTAAGACAATATTTCACTTACAAAAAGCGGATTACCCTCGGAAAGTTCAATTATAAACCTGGATAACTCTTCTGTTTCTGAAAGCGGAGAATCCAGGATATACGCTACCATCTCATGGCAATAATTCGCCTGTAAAGGGCCTAATCTGATTTCCTCTAAAGGCTGTTTATTTTCTTTAATGTCGCGGAGCAATTTGGTTAGCGGGTGGGAGGAACTTACTTCGTTATAACGATACGCCCCGATAAAAAAAAGGTAGGCGTGGTCTTTATGATTAACGAATATATTTTCCAGAAAATCAAAAGTCGCGATATCGCACCACTGCAGGTCATCAATAAAAAGCGTTAACGGGTTTTCTTCTGTGGCCAGGCAGGTTAAAAATATATCAAAGGTGTAATTAAAGCGGTTCCTGGATTCGATCGGCGGCAGCGGCGGCACTTCCGGCTGGGGCCCGAGCAGAATCTCCAGCTCCGGGATAACCCCCATAAGTACCTTACCGTTGGCTTTCACCTTATTCAGGATTTTTTGTTTCCACATCTCCACTCTTTCATCGCTTTCCGTTAAGAATGTCCGGATTAAGTTACGCAGGCTCTGGATTAACGCGCTGTAGGGGATGTTTTTTTGATAGAGATCAAATTTACCGCTGGTAAAATACCCTCTATGCTCAACAATCGGCCTCTGTAGTTCTTGAATTAGGCGGGTTTTTCCGATACCCGGCAGGCCGGAAATGAATAAAGAACGAAAGGAACCTCCGGTTACCTGGGTATATTCATTTAAAATTATTTTTGCTTCCGTGTTCCTGCCGACCATTTTAGAAACAAAAGTAATCCTGTGGGTATAATCGTGCCTTCCCAAAGGAAACTCCGCAATGGGTTTTTTTGCCAAATAGTCATTCCGGCACTGTGTCAGGTCGGCAAGCAATCCAATGGCGCTTTGATACCGTTTTTCCGGCTGTTTAAGGATAAGCATGGCCACCAGTTTACTTAACATTTCCGGTACTTCCGGGTTCATCTGTTTTACGGCAGCAGCCTCTTGGGCCAGGTGAGAATGAATTAATTCTAACGGGTCAAGCGAAAAAAAAGGGAGTTTGCCGGTGAGCAGTTCATAGAAAACGATCCCCAATGAATACAAATCTGACGCAAAATCCACCCGGTGGTTAATCCGCCCCGTTTGTTCCGGAGAAGTATGGGCTAAGGTTCCTTCGACAAAAGAACGGTCGTAAATAAAATGACTGACTTCTCGTACGTCTAAAGAAGAGATAAAATCGACCAGGCGGATAGTCAGGCTTTTAGGATGAATCAGTATATTGTGCGGCTTGATACCTCCGTGAATGATGCCGGATTCATGGGCTTTTTGCAATGCCTGCGCCAGGAGGCTGGCGATAGTAAAAAAATCATTAAGGGAAACTTTATTTTGCGATGCCGCCCATTCGTTTAAGGGTATACCGTCGAAATATTCGCGGGTAATAAATTGGATGTCATCCTTTACCTCAAAAGATAAAGGCCTAATCAGCATAGGGTCGTTTAAAACTTTAAGTTGTTCTATTTTTTGCCGGAAGTGCAATTTCTGATGTTCGGGAAGATAGCCGCTTTTTAAGATCTTGATAATCAAGGGCGCTTCCGGGGACTTTTTTTGAAATGCCTTATAGACTATTGCCTGGCTGGTTTCGGCTAATTTTTGGGTTATTTCAAAGTTAGGGATTACTTCTTTAAACATTTTTGAGTTTTCTTAAAGAGTGATTTTCGCTGGTTTTTACGAAAAATACCGTCATTTAGGTAAGTATATAGTATAATTAACCAAAAATCAATCTCAGATGTATCTTTAGCTGCTGCAAGCGCATAGGAAGAACCCTGTGTCGGTTCAAGCTACCAACGCAACACCTTAATCTGCTATAATAGCAGGAGAAAGGAGTTGCTAATGATTAAATACCAAAGAATCACGCTCATGGAGCGAGAAGAAATTAGCCGATACATTGCTTCAGGATACAGTAGCCG
>JAHIKK010000117.1 GCA_018897555.1 Candidatus Omnitrophota bacterium | reverse complement strand
TAACATTTGAGGGCTCCTTTCGGTTTTCATACCCTCATTATACCATATCAGCGTCGAGAATATCCGCTTTTTACTCAAATCACCGACGAGAAAATAAATTACTTGACTTCATAAAATTAGGCTATTTCGCAACAGGCTCAGCGTGGATATCCGGTTTCCGGAAGGCCAAGGTCCGCAGCTTTTGAACGCGATTAAAGTTCAGGAGGAAGGAATTAATCTTACTTTGGAAGTTGCTCAGGATATCGGCAACAGCACTGTGCGTTGTATTGCCTTGGGACCGACAGATGGCCTGGTCCGTGGTATGAAAGTAAATGATACCGGTGGTCCGATTACCGTACCGATAGGTAAGCAGACCTTAGGCAGGATATTTAATCTTTTAGGTGAACCCATTGACGGTAAAGGCGCATTAGAGCATCCTGAAATAAGAAATCCTATACACCGGGATTCGCCAAATTTTGAGGAGCAGCTGCCGATTGAAAATATTTTGGAAACAGGATTAAAGGTGCTTGACCTTTTGGCGCCTATTCCTAAGGGGGGCAAAGTTGGATTATTCGGCGGAGCAGGGGTAGGCAAGACAGTTATTGTTATGGAATTAATCCGGACCATTGCTACCGAGCACGGAGGTGTTTCGGTTTTTGCCGGAATTGGCGAACGCACCAGAGAAGGAAATGAGTTATGGCTGGAGTTAAACGCGTCCGGAGTAGTTAAAAACAGCGCCCTTGTTTTTGGCCAGATGAATGAACCGCCGGGAGCGCGCCTGCGTATCGGATTATCCGCCCTGACCATGGCAGAGTATTTTCGCGACCAGGAAAGAAAAGATGTTCTTTTGTTCATTGATAATGTTTACCGCTATATCCAGGCAGGCTCGGAAGTTTCGACATTACTTGGGCGGATGCCTTCGGCGGTAGGATATCAGCCGAATCTTTCAACTGAAGTGGCTCAGCTTGAGGAAAGGATTGCTTCCACCCGTAATGGCTCGATAACCTCGATTCAGGCAGTATATGTTCCGGCGGATGATTTAACTGATCCTGCGCCGGCTGCCGTATTTTCGCATCTTGACGCAAAAATTGTTCTTTCACGCCAGATCGCCGAACTGGGCATATACCCTGCGGTTGATCCGCTGGATTCTACCTCGCGGATTATGGATCCCCGGCTGTTGGGGGAGGACCATTATAACACCGCCTTAGCCGTGCAGAAGGCCTGCAGCGTTATAAAGACCTGCGGGATATTATTTCAATTCTTGGTGTTGATGAATTATCGGATGAGGATAAATTGACCGTGCAGCGCGCGCGTAAGGCGCAAAGATTTTTTTCCCAGCCGTTTTTTGTCGCGGAGAACTTTACCGGGATAAAGGGCAAATACGTAAAGCTTGAGGATACGATTAAAGGGGTTAAAATGATTATCGATGGATCGCTTGACCATCTGCATGAGCAGGCATTTTATATGGTGGGCACAATCGAAGAGGCAGTGGAGAAGAATAAACAGATTTTGAAAAACTAGGGGACGGTTCTATTTTTTCGTCGCCTGATTTGATTAAAAAATAGAACCGTCCCCTAGTTTCTAAAATATGGCTAATATTTTTCAGCTCGGTATTTATTCCAGTGATAAGACAATCTATGAAGGAGAGGCGGTTTCTTTGGTTGCTCCTTCGGAATCGGGTTATCTTGGCATCTTAGCGTCTCATGCCCCGCTGGCCGCCAAGCTTAAACCCGGAGTAATTACTTTTAAGGATGGCGCAGGCCTAACTAAGGCCATCGAGACAAAACAAACCGGATATCTTGAGGTTCTGCGCAATAATGCCACGATTCTTCTTAAATAGCCAGCTTTAAGATTTCCATAAAAATTCCTTCTATACCAAAACAAGATATGATATAATAAAAAACATGGTATTTTTAAATAGATTTAAGTTTTTCCGCAATAACCAACTCCTGGTAAAATTTATATTTTTTTACCGGAAACGGATTCTCATATTATTCTTCCTAGGCCTTTTTTCTTCCAGCCTCGCGTTGATTACGCCGTATCTTTCCAAGTTGTTTATCGACAAGGCGTTTATCGCCAAAAACTTTGCTAAATTCCTGAACCTGTCTATTTGGGGAGCGGTGGTATTCATCTTCACGATGTCGGTTAAGGCCGCTGAAGATATTATAAAAAACAAAATAGCCATAAAGTTAAAGCTGGATTTAGCCGGCCGGTTTATCCGAAAATTTTATTCTCTGGATTTAAGTTTTTTTCAATCCCGATCCGTAGGCGAGAGTGTTTACCGGCTTTCCGATGTGGAGAATGTCGCTAACTTTATTCTAGAGCAGTGCCCGGGCCTCTTGGTGGGTATCTTCAAGTTGGTTATTATTCTGGGGATTTCGTTTTGGATCAATGCCCGGATGACTGTGCTTTTGCTTATTTTAAGCCCGCTCTTTATCCTGCACAGTGTCTACCTGCAGAAAAAACTTCAGGCCATCTATCAAGAGATTTGGAAATACAGCGCTTTAGTTTCCCAAAAGATTTATGAAGCTTTTTCCCGGATTTTGATTATTAAGGCGTTTGGCTGGGAATCCTATCAAAGGCGGATTTATTTAAGATCTTGGGTAGAGAATATCCGCTGGAGGATAAAAAGTTTTCGCTGGACCACAATCAATTCTTTGAGCTCGTCTTTTTTGACCAAGGCGATCTACGGGGCAATCACTCTTTATGGAGGGTGGCTGATCATTAAAGGAAGAATGACGCTGGGCAGTTATACCGCGGTAATGCTGTATCTTACGCAGTTAGGAGGGCTGCTGGGGTCTTTGAGCAATAATTTCGCGTATCTTACGCGGGAAGCAAT
>JAHIKK010000116.1 GCA_018897555.1 Candidatus Omnitrophota bacterium | reverse complement strand
CGGCTACTGTATCCTGAAGCAATGTATCGGCTAATTTCTTCTCGCTCCATGAGCGTGATTCTTTGGTATTTAATCATTAGCAACTCCTTTCTCCTGCTATTATAGCAGATTAAGGTGTTGCGTTGGTAGCTTGAACCGACAGAGTATTGATATAAGGATAACCTTAAAGATTAGGTTAATTTTATAATTATGGAAAATAAAACTTAAGATAATCGGAGCGATGAATACCAAATATGTGCCAAAAGCATTTAAGCTGGAAAAAATACAATTGACATATTTGCCCTGCTCCATCATCCTGCCGTCAATGAAACCTCTTCCGCTTATCCGCTGGTATAGGCCGTTAGTTATTATCAGAAAAAACGACAAAGTTAAGATTTTAAAAACATTCCGCAGCTTGTCCCCGGTGTCAACTATATCTTGCGTTAAAAAAAATAACATTATAAACATAAAATATTTTCCGAAAAGCCCTCGCCAGCTTACCTGCGGGGAAATGCTAACGCAGGCGCTAAGAAAGCAAATGGCAAAGAAGATAAGCAGCGGTAGTTTTAGTTCGGAATTGGCCAGATAGCGCGGGATATTCCATTTGAAAGAGCCGATTTTTTCAATTAACCATAAAATCAGCAATAAAGAAGAGATGCTCCAGATGGCAGCTTTTGAAAATAAGGCAAAAATAAGAAAATAGAAAATCCATGTTTTTGTTTCCCCCACCCATTTAAATACTGCCTGAAAATTGAGTTTAGACATTTATATTTATTGGCTTCCTTAGTTTGAAATTAGATATAATTATATACCGCGGAACGGCTTTTAGCAAAATAAATTTATACTACCGGAAGCCAATTTCTGCTTGCTAGTCCTCTTTTGTAAGACTATAATATTATTTTATATGATCATCCAATTTAAAAAGGAGTTACCATGATGAAAAAAATGCTTTTCGGGAGGATGCCGTACAATGTTATTCTCGCCTCAGTTTGCGCGTTTTTAAGCGGCTGTTGTTTTTTTCGTCCGTGCGGGGAACCAAGTAATATGTCAAATTTTCCAGAGCCAGGATTTCAGATGTTTGCCACGCCTCGAAGCAAGTACTTACCGGGAACGATCGTGAGGCAGAATGAAAAAGGTACGATGTTTACCGTTGATGATTTGAACAAAGATAACAAATTGAATATATCCACCGTTAACGAGAGTATCGGGGGGATTGAAAAAACAGGGAAGTTTGATTTTAATTTGGGTTTTATTTTTGGGCCGGCCGGCAAGGGCAATTTTGATCTAAACAAAAATTTCACTCTTGCGTTTAAAGTCGGCGGGGTAACCCGAAGCGTTACCTCGGATAGCGACATAGGGCGTTTGTTGCCAGAAACATACGCGAGGATAAAGACGCTCTATAAACCCGGCTGGCGCTATTTTCTCATCCGGGAAACTATATCGGTACAAAGTATTGCCTATCGTTTTGATCGAGAGACGATAACGAATATCGGCGGAGAGGGAAAAATTAATGCCGCAGTAAGCGCAACCGCAGGCGTAAAGTGGGAGGGAAAAGATCGCTACCAGCTGTCGGAAGATTTTGAACCTCCCCGCCAGGTTTTTTTCAAAGCGGAAGAGCTAGAGCCTCAATATTATCCCGTGGAAACATCTATGTCTGCTAAAAGCTGGGAGCCGGGCACCACAGCCACGGAATCAAGTACTGCAACTACGGAGCCGGATACCTTCATCCGCGTTCCGGTTACAGAAAAATTAGTTTGGGTTGATGAACAAAATTCTTAAAAAGAAATGGCGCTAACAGACAAGAAAACACTCAGCATTATATTTATCGGGGCATTATTAATTTGCGGGCCACTTTTTGCTTACCGGTATTATACTTATTTCCGTGAGGCTAAAAGGCAACAGGCTATCCTTGAGCAAAGAAAAGCTGCTTGGCAGGTACTTAAGCAGAAACTAGCTAAGGAAATAAGGCATTTTAAAGGTGAGGCGGGTATTGTAATCAAGGATCTGCGGTTTAATTGGGAGATCTCCTATAATAAAGACAGGTTGTTTCCTTCAGCCAGCCTGGCGAAGCTGCCGATTATGTCCGCCTGTTTTCTTGCCGTTAAAGAAGGCAGAATTAAGCTTGATCGCCAGGTTGTTTTAAGGAATAGTGATAAATTCTCCGGCTCAGGCATATTAAAGGATATGCGGCCTGGGGTTACTTTTACCGTGGAAGAATTAATCGGGCTGATGGTTGAGGACAGTGATAATACGGCTACGAACATGCTTACGAATATAGTCGGCATTGATTATTTAAGCAGTGTTTTTAATTCTCTGGGGTTAAAGAATACCAACCTTTCCAGGAGGGTTGCTGATTTTAACTTAAGAGACCGGGGTATTGAAAATTATACGACTGCCGAAGATATAGCTTTGCTCTTGGAGCGGATTTATCGCCGGAGCCTGATCAGCAAGGATCTTTCTGAGAAATGCCTTAGGGTTTTAAAATTGCAACGCGTTAACGACCGGATCCCGAAATATTTACCGGTGGATGTTACCGTCGCCCATAAGACGGGTTTAGAGCGCAGTGTCTGCCATGATGCGGGAATAGTATTTAGTTGTAAAGGCGATTTTTTAATTTGCGTGTTGACCAAACATGCAAATCCCAACGCTGTTGCCTCCAAGAATTTTATCGCCAGAGCCGCATTATATACCTATGCTTACTTTGAACAATTACCTTGAGTAAAAGTTGTTTAGTAGACATTATAATAAACCCTGCGGACTTTTATCAATTACAGTAGGGGAGGTTTAAACCTCCCCTACTGTTGAAAGTCAGGCTCGATCTAGTAAAATCAATAGACAAACGCAGGGTTATTGATAATATATAAAGAAAGCCTGTCAAAGTAAAAAGCGATTTTGCGCGTTAACCTATTACTATTCCTATGTCGTTATTAACCCTAATCTATATTGTAACGCCTATCGCCAGTATAATCATTGCGTTATTATTGATTCATTGGGCAAAATTATCAGAAGAAGCAAGATTAAGAGAAGAGGATGCTCGAAGAAACAAAGGGCTCCTGGTTCCTGGTTTTGTTGATGATGAATTTATAAAGCAGGCTGTTTTTAAGCAGGTAAGCTGAGTATTAGATTCTGATCAGCAAAGTCTTTGCCTTAAAGTTAAAAACTATTTTTAGTGATTTAAAAGCGCGTATTGCTAATGAGCTGTAGACAGTTACGCAGCTCGCGGAATCTACTCAGAAGAAATAAAAATAAAAAGGAAAAGGATATGCATAAATTCATTCTATTGTTTCAATGCCAGGACCGCAAAGGGATTGTGGCTAAAATTTCGGATTTTATTCTCAAAATCGGCGGTAATATCATTACCGCCGATCAACACAGCACGGATCCGGAGGGCGGGTATTTTTTTATCCGCGTTGAGTTTATCCTGGATAATGGCCAATATAGCCGCCAGCAGTTGGCTTTGGCCTTTAAGCCGGTGGCGGAAGAGTTTGGCGCCAGCTGGAATCTTTATGACCGGGCGGAAATTTTACGCATGGGAATTTTTGTGTCGGAACCGGACCATTGTTTAGTAGATTTATTGTATTTATGGAATGCCGGGGAATTAAAGGTAAAAATCCCTTTCATCTTGAGTAATTGTGAAAAACACCGTAAATTAGCAGCCGGGTATAACCTGCCGTTTTATTACGTACCGGCAGATAAGGATAACCGCCGTGAAGCGGAGTTATTGTCTATCGCCCTGGGCGCGACGGATTTTCTGGTGCTGGCGCGTTATATGCTGGTGCTTTCAGCGGATTTTCTGCAAAAATATAATAAGGATATAATTAATATCCACCACGGGTTCCTGCCTTCCTTTAAAGGTGTTGACCCTTACGGGCAGGCGCTTAAAAAAGGGGTTAAGGTTATCGGCTCAACCGCGCATTTCGTGAATAACCAGCTTGATGAAGGAGCGATAATTGCGCAAGAGGTCGAATATATATCCCATAAAGATAACCGTCAGGATTTGATCCGGAAAGGCAAGCACGCGGAAAAAGAGGCATTGGCGCACGCGCTAACCAGCTATATCGATTACCGGATTATCCAACACGAAAATAAAACAATAGTTTTTTAATTGGAGCGCATTTCCGCGCAGATAGTTTTAATCTTGGCGATAACTTCTTTGATGCTTGATTCCGGAGTAGAAGCGCCCGCGGTTATGCCTACGTTTTTAGCGTTATTCAGCCAGATTTTTTTTATCTCTAAGGCAGAGCTGATCCAGTAGCTGTGTTTATTCAAAGGTTTGGCGATCTCATAAATTCTCTTGGTATTGGCGCTTGTCTTGGAGCCGATAATAATCATGATATCATTTTCCAGCGGCATAGTTTTAACTTCGTTCTGTTTGATCCGGGTAGGATTACAAATAGTGTTATGAAACTCTACTCTGGGAATATATCTACGGAGCACATTCAGGATCTTTCGCACATTATCCAGGTTTTGAGTTGATTGCACCAGCACCCCGGCCCGCCGGATATCTTTGATTTTTTCCAGAGGTATATTTTTAAATTTATCGATTATAATTGCTTTGGATTTAAGCCCTCCGGCAATTCCCTGCACTTCATCATGCAGCTTATCTCCGATGATGATTATCTGGCAGCCGCTATTTTCTAATTTAGCGGCAATCGCGTGTATTTCTTTTACCATGGGGCAGGTGGCATCAATAATCGTATAACCTAATTTTAAGGCTCTCTTTAATGTCTTAGCGGAGCAGCCATGGGCCCGGATGAGTAATGTTTTTCCCTCACCCGAGCTCAGGCGGCTGATTTTTTTAATTCCGGCGCGTTGAATTTGCCGGACTACCTCTTCGTTATGCACGATATCCCCGAGGATAAATATGGGTTTCTTGGTTTTTACGGTTTCCAGCGCGATCGTAATTGCCTTTCTTACTCCGAAGCAGAATCCTGCTGATTTTGCTAAATGTATTTTCATAAAAATTCTTTGGTTAATGATTTTTTAAGGATAGTTATACTTTAAGGATTTTTTGGGAAAAATCAACCAGCGCCTGCTTATACCTTTTATCCATGCTTAAGCTGTCAATTTGATTCAGGGATTTTGAGAATAAAAACTTTATCTGATTTTGCGCGTAGGTTAGCGCTCCGCTTCCAACAATAATTTTACGCATTTCCAGGAGCGCTGTATTTTTTACGGATTTAGCCGCCATAATTCTTTTTATAATCCGCCTGCCATTTTTGCCTGTATGGTTAAAAGCATACCAGATAAGCAGGGTTTTTTTTGCTTCCTGAATATCGGTTATATTTGATTTGCCGGTTTCTTTTTCTTCGCCGAATGTCCCGATTATATCGTCTTGGATCTGGAAGGCCCTGCCCAGGAGCATGCCGTAAGCATATAGTTTTTTAATCGGGCGGGGTTTTACTCCGGCAAGAGTGGCGCCTATAGCCAGCGGAGAGGCAAAAGTGTAGTTAGCGGTTTTGTAATCATAAATTTTATAAATATCTTTTTGCGTAATTTTCTCCAGGGGTTTAATCCCTAAGAGCAGCTCAATAAATTCACCGCTTCCTGTGTAGAGGGCGGCAGAGATAAGTTTTTTTAGCGCGTTTTCTTTGCGCTGCGCGTTTTCTTTAACTGCCAAAAAAGCATCCAGGGCCATGGCGTAGATGACATCGCCGGCAACTATCGCCAGGTCTTCTCCGCTGAACTTAGCTTTTTTATTTCCGGAAAGATATTTTTTTAACAGGGTATGCATAGAGGGTTTACCGCGGCGCATAGAGGACCTATCGATGATATCGTCGTGGACGAGCATAAAGTCATGCAGTAGTTCTAAGGATAAGGCGCTGCGGTAAAGGCCGGCAGGGTTATTTTTGGAGAACCCCAGATAGCCGATACAAAATAAAATCGGCCTTATCCTTTTACCATCGCGCAAGATGAACTCTTTTATGCTCTTAAAAAGTATAGGAGAGAGTTTGTTTAAGGTGTATAATTGGTCTATGCAGCGGGTATAAGCACACAGCTCTTCTTCAATTCTATTTTTAATTTTTAAAAACATAGGGTTATGTTAACATATAAAGTATGATTATGCAATTATTTCAACAGTAGGGTGGGTTTAAACCCACCCTACTGTATTTGACAATTAATAAAAATCAGCAGAATCAAATATTATGTCGCCCTCTATTGAGATGAAAAAAGTTATGATTATCGGCGCTGGTTTTGCCGGGTTAAGCGCGGCAAGAAAGTTAGCCAAATGCGGCTTAGGCCTGGAGGTTACTCTTTTTGAGAAAAAAGAGGATTCTGCTTTTCTGCCGCTGCTTCCAGATTGCCTGGGCAGAAGTATTCATCCGGAGTTCCTGCTTAGTAATATTGAAAATTTTTGCGGAAAGTTAAAAATAAAGCGGCTTCGTGAAGAGGCTGCTGCCGTTGATTTTGAATCCCAACAGGTGGTTACTCCGTCTTCTAAGCATGCCTATGATTTTTTAATTATCGCCAGCGGCAGCCAGACAAACTTTTTTGCTAATCAGACAGCGCAAAATTATGCTTATGCTTTAAACAATATAGATGATGTTGGAAAGATAACCGCGGCGCTTGAAAGCAATAAATTTGAGCATTTTATTATCTGCGGAGGAGGGTATACCGGAGTAGAAACAGCTTCTAATTTATGGCTATATTTTAAGCAGGCCGGTTGGGATAAGAAAATTATTATTGTGGAGCGCGCGCCGTCAATATTAGGTCCTCTGCCGGATTGGATGAAAACTTATGTGCAGAATAATTTAAAAAGCATGGGAGTTGAAATTCTGGTTAATTCGGTGATTGAGGAGGTTCAGAAGGATAGGGTCAGGGTTTGTGCAAGGCCGGTATTTGAGAAAGCCATGCTTATCTGGGTGACTGGAGTAAGGACTGCCGATTTTATACAGCAGCTGCCGATTGCCAAGAATCCTCAGGGCAGGATAGTGGTGGATGAATATTTAAGGGTGAATCCGCACTGTTTTTGCGCCGGGGATGCCGCTTTTTTTAGGGATAAAAATAATTTTTTGAGAATGGCGGTTCAGTTTGCCGTTAACCAAGGTAACCAGGCAGCGGTGAATATAATCCAAAGTATTAAGAATCTTCCGCTTAAAAAATTCCGGCCCCTGGATTTAGGTTATATTATTCCCCTGGCGAATAATAAATCCTGCGGTGAGGTTTTTGGTTTCAAGCTAAAGGGGCTATTGCCGACGGCATTGCATTTTATTATGTGTATTTTTCGCCTGTCCGGATTAAATAACCGTTGGGGTTTGATCCGTAATCTTTTAAAAGGAGGGGGCAGATGATTGACTGGGGAATATTGATTTTGAGGATGGGGATAGGAATTATGTTTGTGGCGCATGGACTGCAGATGGCTTTTGGTTTGTTCGGCGGGCCGGGAGTTAAAGGTTTTTCCGGAATGCTTTCCAGCTTAGGGTTTTTCCCGGCGATATTTTGGTCCTATGTTGCTTCCTACGCGGTTTTAGCCGGAGGATTGTTACTGATCGCGGGAATACAAACCCGGCCGGCAGCAGCCCTGCTTTTGATCTTTATTCTTACCGCGGCAATTAAAGTACATTTGAGCAAGGGGTTCTTTTTAGCTAACGGCGGTTTTGAGTATACCTTTGTTATCGCTATAGCCTGCCTGGCCCTTATTTTATTGGGCCCGGGAAAGTTTAGTATTTTTCGTTGATTGGCGGATTTATTGTGCTATATTTAATAACATGTTTAGAATAATGCGGAACTTTTTTGTCTTTTTACTACTGGTTGTATTATTGCCGGTGAAAATCCTGGCAGCGGATAAACAGGATTTACCTAAGCTGATTATTTTTCACGCGCTTAGTTGTCATCGGTGCGTCCAAGTAAAGCAGGAGGTGCTGCCGGCGATGGAGAATGAATTTAAGGATCAGATTATTTTTCAATACCGTGATGTCGGTCAACTCGAGAATTACAAGATGGCTTTGGGCTTGTTGCAGAAAAACGGCTCCGGGATATCATTTCAAACTCCGCTTTTTTATTTTGGGGGTAAATTTCTAACTGCGGAAGGGCAGGTTAGGGATAATTTACGTAATTTTATTCTGGAAGGATTAAAAGTGATCCCGCCAAGCGCACCGCCCGCCACATTTGATTTAACCGCATATTTTAAGGGTTTTACCCCGGCGGCAATAATTATCGCCGGCCTTGAAGATGGGGTTAATCCTTGCGCCTTTACGGTGATTGTATTTTTTATATCTTTTCTTGCCGCGCAGGGTTACCGCAGAAGAGAGCTTATTTTTATCGGTGCGGCGTTTATCTTTGCCGTATTCCTGACCTATTTAGGTATTGGCCTGGGGATTTTTAATTTCTTTTATCATTTCAAGGGGTTTTGGTTGATCATGCGCCTGTTGAACTTGATTACCGGGGCTTTAAGTATTTTGTTTGGTATCTTGGCTGTTTATGATTTCATCAAATTTAAGAAAACCGGCGCCACGGATGAATTAATTTTAAAGCTGCCTAAGTCGGTTAAGGAGCGTATCCATAAGCTGGTAGGATTTTTTTACCGTAAGAGCCCGCAGGAGAAACAGGGCAAATCCTTGCCCGGCCCGTATAAACTTATTTTTAGCGCTCTGATTACCGGTTTTTTGGTTTCACTTCTGGAGGCGGTTTGTACCGGACAGATGTATTTACCGACGATATCCTTTGTCTTAAAGGCCAGCACGCTTAAACTGCAGGCATTGGGGTATCTTTTGTTGTATAATATCATGTTTGTAATTCCGCTGGTCGTGATTTTTATTTTTGCGCTGATGGGCACATCCAGCGCGCAGTTTTCCGGGTTCCTCAAAAGGCATCTGGGGTTGATAAAAATTCTGATGGCAGTTTTATTTTTTAGTTTGGGGTTATTTTTAATCTGGAGAGCTTAATGCGTAAAATTATAAGCTTATTTGTTTTAAGCCTTTTTATTTTCCAATTCGCCTGTGCGGAAAAAGAAGTTAAAGAAGTTATTGATCCTCATCAGTGGGATTTTGGCAAGGCCAAGCAGGGAGAGGTTTTAAAACACGATTTTCTATTTACGAATGAAACTAAAGGTGTTTTAAACATAACCTCCGTAAATACATCCTGTGGATGCACGGTTTCGCAGTCAGAGAAGAAATCTTTAAAACCCGGGGAAAGCACGGTGATAAATGTAAGTTTTAACTCCCGGGGCTATTTGGGGGAAGTTAAGCAGTTTGTATATATGAATACTGATAATGTTGATCTAGAGGTAGTTAAATTCACAATTAAATCTGAAGTAACTAAATAAAGAGAGGATGGAGAGCATGTGGTCATTACAGTTGAGGATGTGGTTACTGGTAACTCTTTTGTTTGGGATTATCTATGCTTTGATCGTTGTCATCGGCAGGAGTTTTTTGCATGCGGGGGGTTTTAGTTTCTATTTAATTATTTCCTTGGTAATGATGCTCATTCAGTATATGCTGGGGCCTAAACTTGTAGAATGGAGCATGCGTGTGAAATATATCAAACGCGAGGAGAATCCGCGCCTGTTTCAGATGGTCGAAGCTTTGAGTGTGCGTGCAAATATCCCGATGCCCAGAATCGGCATTGCTCAGATTGATATTCCTAATGCCTTTGCTTTTGGCCGCTCGCTAAGGGACGGCAGGGTATGCGTGACCGCCGGAATTATGAAATTACTTGATGATGAGGAATTAAAAGCGGTGCTTGGCCATGAGTTAAGCCATTTAAAAAACCGGGATGTACTCACGATTACCTTGCTTTCCGTGATCCCGATGATTATGTACCGGATTGCCTGGCAGTTTTTATTTTTTGGCCGCCGGCGTGATGAGCGGGGAGGGAACACCGTATTCATCGGCCTGGCCGCCTTCTTATTTTATTTTCTGACCAATCTTTTAGTTCTCTATGCCTCGCGTATCCGTGAGTATTTTGCCGACCGCGGTTCTGTTCTCCTGGGAAATCAGCCCAAGGCTTTAGCTTCCAGCCTGTATAAATTGGCTTACGGGTCAGCAAAATTGAGTCCGGAATCTTTAAAACAAGCTGAAGGACTGAAGGCCTTTTTCATTAATGATCCATCCCAAGGCCGCAAGGAAGTCTTGGAGTTATCGCAATTGGATTTGGATAAAAGCGGTATGATTGATGCCTCTGAGCTGGCGCTGCTGAGAAAATCAAATATACGCCTGAATCTAGGGGATAGGATGCTGGAGCTTCTAAGCACGCATCCGAACATGCTTAAGCGTATTAAGAAACTGTCAGAACTGCAGGTTTAAAATAGCTAAAAGAAAAAAAGCAAAAAGGGGGCGTTTCACTTAAGTGAAACGCCCCCTTTTTGCTTCGCTTGAAACAGCTGGGTACATGACAATGTAACAAACTTTGCTGATTTTCAACAGTAGGGGAGGTTTAAACCTCCCCTACTGTTGAAAGGGTTTATTAACAATAGTAGGGTGGGTTTAAACCCACCCTACTGAAAGTCAGCAGGGTAGATTCAAATTGCTAACGCAACACTTCACAGAATTTTTCATGAGGTGTATAAAAACCAAGCGTTTTTCTTGGTCTATCATTTAATTCATCTTGAACTTCTTTAAGTCTATTTAT